>NZ_JBGOOO010000037.1:0-42592 GCF_041439695.1 Vibrio sp. FF266 | reverse complement strand
CGCGATCATAAAAGCGTTGAACAAGCTCACTGGGTTAGGTATGCCTGAAACTTGCTGTATTGACTAAGAAACGCACGAAATGGGGCTGCTCTGTCTCTAACTGAATTACGCAACAAAGCCGTGCTGATGACACGCAAACTTGTCACCTCGCGATTCAGATAAAATGAGTTGTAACTTTATCTACCCGTTAGCTACATAAATTTCACATTAATTAAAGCCAGATCAATATGAACATTTTCATTGCAATCATGTAAAGCATGAACCTTATCTTTAATTAAATGCATATTTTCAAAAATATTATTCAGCTCGTTATGGTCAAATTTATCCTTTGGTAAGGACACGCCTAGACATAGTTCTTCGTTGTTTAGTCCAATCCAGCAGCTTCCAAGTAAGTCCCGCTGCATATTTAAACTTAACCAATCACTCATCTTATATTGGTCTACAATGACATGTAGAGGGGTATACAAGGTAAATAAATCTGATTGCTTTGGCGATTCTAGAACCCAAAGGCTTTCCTGATTATCGATTATTTCAATCGCATCGGATTCAACGGGGATCTCAATTCCCCATAGTTCAGCAAGTTCTGATAATACGGCTTCAAATTTCAACATTACACCTCAATAATTTACTTTGCGAAAACAAGGGATCACGTGCGATCATCAAGTTTTGTTTTTAAGCTTTGCTCTGTAGCCATTCGTTCGAACTTAGCAGTGCATCTAGTTGCTTTTTCGCTGGAGAGGCGATGGTAAATGGCCCCAATTTATAACTTTGGCAATCTGATTTTAGTGATTCAACTTGCTTTGCCACTAAATATTGCATCCAAGGTTTATTCGATAGGTCGGTTAATTTCATTGCCTCCGAACTGGTTGATATATCGTCTTTCAGTGCCTGTAAGTGTGAAATATCCATATATTGATAAGACAGACGTTCAGCTTCGTTTTCGGCACCTTTAGGGTGAAACAGCTGAATTAGTCGGCTTCTCCAACTTGGTTTTGGCTCTAACAATAGAGGTTTTAGATTCGTCAATTTTGCCATCATTCTATCTACATCAATATTTAATGGGTTAATGCCGAGTGTGTTTACATTGGCGACTTCGGCTTCATTTGGAAGTTTTTCGATATGGAAGCCAATGTTCTGATTTAACCTTGATAGGTGATTCTCGAATGAGTCTGTCTTTTCTTTGATTACAAAATTACTGCTTACAATGTTATCAAAGTCCCCAATACCGTAGGTTTTGTTCGTATCGAATAGCGTGTGTTTACTTTGATCATTTACAGGTAAATCTATGCTAGGGCTTAGTTCTTTAAACACTGTTCCTTGCCCTCTAAATTCTGTTTTTCTTTGTAGTTCGTTATTTTTATCAACAGAATTAGTTCTGTTCACTGCTTTTACTAAAGCTTTTTGGAAGTTACGACATTTTAAATCTGCTTCTGGAAACTCTTTTACATTAGACTGGTAGAGGTTAGTTTGAAGTTCAAGCTTTTGTAGCTGTGACGGTAATTGTTTCTGTTTTAGTGCATTAAGTTGTTCTTGTTCGCTCACTTCCTGTTTTACTACTTTTTGGAAGGTTGCAGCGGTTTCGGTAGATAAGTTGCTTTTTAATACCACCTTCAGTGTTGTAGGCAACAGTTGAGACATAGGACCTAGCGTAGAGGCCTTGTTAACTCTCAACATCTGCCCTAATGTTGTCTTATTTGTTAACGCTTTTTTTACTAACTTCCCTAAGGAACCATTAGGGGAGTGCTCTTCAGTTAGCTTACAAAACTTACTTGCAAATTCTTCAGCCATTTTAGGTAATGATTCAAGTTGGTAACACCCATTAGAGTATGTCATTGACCAATCATAAGAATAGCTCTGTGCGTATTCAGCATGTTTAGTGCTTGAGCTAGCATATGCGTTAAATAGTGATTCAAATTCTTTCTTGATAGAAGTGCTCTCATGCTCATAATAGTTTTGTAACTTAACGTCTGTTACTTGCTCTTTAGTCGCGTTTTTTTGATTGTCAGCTTGCTTGCTCTTTTCTATGGTTGTTTTTTCTGATGAGCTTATGCTGCCCTTAGATGTCTCTAGGCTTGGTTCTGATGTTACTCCTAGTGAAGTAGGCGCGGTTTTTGATGTCACATTAGTATCTGACACAGGCCTATCAACTAAAGGTGATACGACCGATGGCGACTTGAGTTCGATAGTATCTTTATGGCCTTTCTTCGGTGCTAGAGAAATAATCTCGCTGAAAGATTGTTGGACTAGAGCTTTAAATTTAGGGTAGAACTCACCTTTAGTTGGAGAGTGTCCTTTTGTTATATCTGAAAGTAACTGTTTAAAGCCCCCGACTTTACTTGGAAGTGGGCAGGTGACGTTGAAATCTTTGC
The DNA here is from genome assembly GCF_041439695.1 of Vibrio sp. FF266. Taxonomy (NCBI): domain Bacteria; kingdom Pseudomonadati; phylum Pseudomonadota; class Gammaproteobacteria; order Vibrionales; family Vibrionaceae; genus Vibrio; species Vibrio sp. FF266. The sequence goes on along the minus strand of NZ_JBGOOO010000037.1, from coordinate 40,223 downwards.
TTACCGTTACATTCGCAATGTTTGACAGTTCTTTTACTCTTTTCTTTTCACTGCCAGGTTTACTTATCAAATACTCGGATAAAAAGTTTTCTAGTTTTTGTGAAAAAGACATTTTGTTTTGCGAGTAGAATTCTTGTGTCCCTTTTGGTGATGTATAGGCGTGATTGAAATGAGACTTGCCAGTCGTTGGGCTTGCGACGCTTGAACCTATAGAGGTTTGTTTTGCTGATGAGGCATGTACACTTTTTACGATACTTTGAGTTGATTCTGCGTGGTTGCTTTTCTTTATTGCTGTTGAGTTCATCGGTTGATGAATCGCTGAGATAGTAGGCATTGTGACCTCTTAGAACCTATATAAACACCGAGAGGGTAGTATAGGTTAAGAGTGCCAAGGGGGGCTCTCAGTATTGGCCTATTTTTTTTATATATCGAAATGAAAGGGGGCGAGCTACCTCCTTACCTTGACTAAGAACAGCTAGATGAAGTAAAAACGATAATTTATAAGAACCAGTGATTTAGCCAGTTTGCTATACTCCCCCCCTCCTGCTGTAAGTATGCTTGCAAGCTGGCAACTCACTAAATCCAATAGAACCGTTACTAAGCTCTGCTCTCGAAGACTTCAGGGGGTAAACACAGACTCTGACGACAGAGTCCGATCCTTGTTTACCCACTGCGGTGAATCCAAACACTTCGCAAAGAGCTTTACAGCATAACTCTTCTTGAGCATCAAGAACTGTTCAGGGGAACCTCACACTAGAGAGCTTAATTGCGTAACAAAGACGATTAAATTCATTTGTTCTTTGTGCTACACATCACGACAGTTTAGAAAATCAACAAAATAAAAGCCACTTTCGACATCGTAATTATACTATTTGTTGTTTACTAGCAAGATAAAACAGAAGGAATAAACGATGAACACATTACAAGTTCTAATAAAAGAGTTTTGTGAAATAAATGAACTACCTCCACTTTATTTTGCTGAAGAAAATCGTTGCCAATTATTAGTTGATGATCGTTACGTTATTTACTTTAGTGAGGCAGATCAAAACGATTTTGTTTTATCGGTGGTTTTTGGCGGTCTCGAAAAAAGCGGTGAACTGAGACTGAAAGGTCTTGAACTCATTGCGCATGCTAACTATTTCGGTATCGCGGATGGGAGCTTGACCCTTTCACTTGCACCAAATGGTAGGCAATTAGTTCTTGCGGGCAGAAAGCCGATTGAGTACTTAAACGCAGCGAGCCTATCAACTTGGTTTCACCTTCTAAATGAGCAAACCCTACTCTGGCAGGCTCGATTTGCAATGTTAGACCAAGACCCAACCCAATTTATCAATCCAGAACAATCCCACATTGAGACACTTAGAGTTTAAGGAGTTCACCCATGGTAATTTCAACTAGCCAAAGCCAGATTCCGAGCTTGGATCAATTTCGTACTGTCGCGGCACAAAAAGATAAGCGGGTGATCAGTAAGCACGGTAAAGCCAAAGAGCCGTCGACCTTTCATAAAGGGCAAAAGTTCACGGCAGTGAGTGACACCATATTGCGATCTACATATCAAAAGTACCACCAAGAAAATATTAAGACCCACCTTGATTTAAAACAGGCGCTGCTAAAAGAAGAAAAACCAGAAACGGCATTATTGGCATTCTCTCTTGTGAGCACAGCAGGGTATCGTGGCGAGCCTTTAACTGCGCGTAAGGTCCTCGAAGTCGTAAGCCTATTAGATGAAGTGAAGATTGACGATAAAGCTTATAAAAATCTAAAAAGCACGTTCGATTCGATCAGCAAAGACCCACGCTTACAAGTCAGCATCGAAAACCAATACCCAGGCAAAATGGACGGCTTAGGTGCTGAACTGCTTGAGATGGCAAAAGAAACAATCAAAGGGACTGGTATCAACGCAGTAATTAACTTGGCGTTACCAGGTGTTGGTTTGTTGATCGCCACGGGGCGTGAATTACATAAGTCGGCAGTCAATGGTGATGCTGAGGCGCACTATCACCAACTAGAACAGATTGCGCAATTGCCCGGTCATGACCAAAGGTTGGCATTGCCGATACAACAAGCATTAGCGCACGAGCACGCCACTCAATCTGCTGAAGGTGCGGTTGGAGCGACCTTAGGTATGGCGACGGGAAGCCTTGGTGCATTTGGTGTCACCTCTGTGGGCACAACTGGTGTCCTTGTTGTTGCAAAAGAAGCGCTAGGCAGTGTAGCAGCATCTGGCTTAATCACTGGTTCTGGGTTTGTAGCCGGTCAAGCGAGTTCCTACTGTCTGAACAACGAAGTTCAAGAGCAAATTCACCAAGAACCTATGTCTGGTGTGTTACCTCGAATTGAAGTGTCTAACAGCAAAGGGAAGTTCTCCTTTAGTATGCAAGATGCTGCATCAGGACGTGCTTTGATTGCGTACCTAGGCCCAAAAGAAGACAAATCTATGACATCACCTCAAGCACCGAAAGAAGCTCAGGATATGGAATTGGCGCGCTTAACGCTTAAGAAAATGTTGGGCTCTGATGCAAGTGAGAACTTGGTGCCAGATGTTGGATCAACGAATAAATTGAGTATCGAAGATACACCGAGCCAAACTGAGTCAGAGGCCAACAGTGCACTTAAGAAGTTGCTCAAAGAAGATTGGGACTGGCTAATGCCAGCAGTAAGATCTATCGACCAAGGAAAGGCACAGGATATCAATAAGACGTTGACTTACAAGCTCCCTCTAGATACACCGAACGGACGAGTATACTTGGATAAAAGCCCGAACCTCGATCAAGGCCAACTCTCGGCGCTAGAAAAGCTTGGTTCACCAAGTCAGCTAAGGTTGATGTACTTAGCAGAAGGCTGGATTTAATCGTCAATATCATACCCAAGTTATTGACGATGAAATTTTTCCGTTACACGCTCCCAAAGGACGAGTTCCCTTGGTTTGTATACCTTGTTTAACAGTTTTTGATTTAGAAGCATTGGCTCTACAAATTGTTGCCTCGCTTTCAAAACCCGACATTCTCGCCAAGCCAAGTATCTCGGGCAATAGATTTGAAAGAGGATAAGCAACTCAAGCTGAACTGAAGAACAGTTTCAATAGAATCATATATAAGGTTGGCCGTTGACGGATAGTCCCTCATTGTGTGCCAACCTTTGATATTCGAATAGCCTATTATTATCCGTTAATTTGATATCAGCGATGATTCCGAGCCTAGACGAGGTATTGAAAGGGCCCCGCGATAGTTAATCGCTATTGGCTTCGCAATCAAATGCCACTTAGCTTGTACTCAGTTTTTATCTGCCCCAACACGAGCTTATTTGATGAAGCATAAGCACTGATCATATGAATGGTGTCCGATAATGTATTCACGAATATCAAACCAGCCTTTTGCGCCCGCACCGCACATAACGAGCCAAAAAGGACTTCAAACAGGCAATCAGTAACACCCATTAAAGTAAAAATATGATCTAATTGAGGTCGTCGAACTCTTGCAGAAAATAGCTATGGATAGCCTTAATAAGACAGATTTTAAAAAACTAGCAAGCCAACAAAAAACCATTCAAATGAAGGTTTGTTTACTAGCACTTGCCCACTTCAAAGAAGGTCACTAGCACACTCAAATTGCTAAATACCTCAAAGTCAGTCGAACTAGTGTAAACAAATGGGTCCAGACATTTCTTGAAGAAGGATTGGAAGGACTTCAAGAGAAACCTCGCACAGGCAGGCCTGCATATCTCAATGTAGAGCAACGAAAACAACTCAGCGCGTTCATTAAGAAAGAAGCAGAGTCCCCTTCTGGCGGGCGCCTTGTCGGGAGCGATATACATGATTACATCGTGGAAAACTTTGATAAATACTACCACCCTAATTCTATCTATTATCTTCTCGACCACATGGGCTTTTCTTGGATAACTTCTCGATCCAAACACCCCAAACAATCACAGCAAATCCAAGACGATTTTAAAAAATTCAAAATAGAAACGATCCTTAAGATCCTCGGTCATATTGGGCTGGAGAGTGTTGATGTCTGGTTTCAAGACGAAGCTAGATTCGGACAACAAAACACAACGACACGCTTGTGGGCTGAAACAGGAACGCGCCCAAGGGCGCCAAAACAGCAGCAATTTGAGTACGCTTACCTGTTCGGTTCTGTTTGTCCTAGCTGAGGGATTGGAGAAGCTATGGTTGTGCCTTGGGTCAATAAAGACATTATGATCTAACACTTAAAGCAAATATCCGATATCACAGACAAAGGAAGGAAGGCATGCTGTAGTAATAATGGATGGCGCAGGTTGGCATACCGATGATATCGCCCACAAATTTGATAATGTCAGTATCATCAAACTTTCCCCATATTCGACAGAGCTTAACCCGATAGAACAAGTATGGAGTTGGTTACGACAACACTACTTAGCGAACCAAAGCTTCGAAGACTATGAGGACATTGTTTCCAAGGTATGCGTTGCGTGGAATAGGTTTCTTGAAGTGCCGAAAAGGGTATCGAAAATGTGCGCTAGAGAATGGATAGACTTGAGCAGTTAATTTTCCAGATTAATATCACTTACATTAAAAAAATAAAAGGAGCAAAGTAATACTGCTCCTTTTTGGTAGTAAATATTAGCAACCGATTATGGAATCTTTAGTCCAGTTTGTGGCTAGAAAAAATCACTTCAGATGGTGGGAACATGTTGGAAACCGGTGGATGAGCAATATCACCAAACATTCTCGCACCAAATGCTGAAGCTGCCCAAGGGTCTACAATTTTCACATCTTTATTCCATGAGCTTGGGTCTTTGATATCACTACCGTCCTGTCTACCAACCAAAACATACAAGTGCGTGCCTGAGTGTCCTTTCTTGAATGCCACTACTTCGACCTTAGTGTTTTGATTCGCATCACCCTGCATCCCTTGAATCATTTCAGCGGCCGCGGCAAAGGCAAACGTAGTACAGCAACCGGCTTTTGCGTCCTGAACGGATTTCGCAATGTTTTGAAGTGTCCCCATCTGAGGGCTATTGCCTCTTTGAGCCGCCACTTGAACCATGTTTGCTGACATGGTCGCTTTTTTATCTTGTTGAACTCTTGCTGGATTTGCGTAGAAGCCTTCTAGTCTTGGCTTCGCTTTCGCTTGATAGAACTCAGATCTCTTATCACCGAAGGTATTAAGGTCAGTACAAGCGAAATCACCCAACTTTTGCAGTGTAGCTTGGTGCTTTCTAATCAAGGCATCTGCTGGAGCGGTTTTACCTGCGCTGGATGGTTTTGAAGTGCTTGAAACACTTGGCCAATTCTCTCTAGGCCCTGTCGATAATCGCTCTAGGTCTTTAAGGTTTCCAAGAGTCAACTTATTTTCACCATTCAGTACGTTTTGCATCATAGCTTTGGCGACACCTTTTGGCAGACCTTGCTTAACCAATAGATCAACGACGATCGATTTCGCTTTGTTTTGGTGATTGATACGAGAGCTTACGCTTGTGTTTTTCGGCGCACCTTCTTTAACAAAGATGTCCTTGCCTCCGTGAGCCCGAACTTCTTTGTCGTCCGATTGGTTTTGTGTAGATAACTGTGCAGTGAGTTCGCTCAGCGAATGCATATGTGATGTATTGATATTTACCATAACCCTAACCTTTTAAACAGAGATGAAAGTATGCAGCTTTTTATGTTGCTCAATCGATTGAAACTGAGCCGTTAGATATTGCTTCCACAGTTCACAAAGCTCCATAAGCTGAGTAATCAGGATAGAAACACGACTCACTTCTGAGGTAAGTGGTATACTTATCTGCATGTGTACTTCATTGTTTTTAGGGTCTATACAGAACTGTACCCCACCTGACTCCCGGTATAAGAAGTTATATTCCAAAAGTGTTTTCAGTTTTTTAATTTCAAATGACTCTTCATCTTGGCAAACCTTGATTGAAAGTAACAGTTCTTCTCTCTCATCCAAGCCTTGAACTTCAATCTCTTTGCCTGCAGACATATATACTGTCCACATTTGATAATCATATGCAGTCACCCGTTCAATATCGAGTGTGTTACCAAGCTCAATTAGTAAGGTATTTACCTTATCCATACTCACCTACCATCCTGATATTTAATATTGATGTATCTATTTAAAATAAAAGATATAAAATTTCGAATTTAAATACACCTATCACATTATTTTATTTTCCATTGTTGCTGGTTAATTTTGTTAGATTAACCGTTTTTAGAAAAACAAATTCAGTATTCTGAACGAACGTTACTCTCTTATGAGGCGATAGTTAATAGAGCCTTTAAGATAATCAGAGTTCCCGTTGATGTAAGTATTGTGCTCAATAACAGTCACAGAATATGCCAGATATGGTCGGCTTTTTTTCATTTTAAGCCGTTTATAAAGATCGGATGGGAAGCTAAGATAAAACTAGAGAAATGGTAGAAAGGTACAGTGAATAGAAAGTAAAGCTCAAAAAGCCCAGCGTTTTTCTGAGCTTTCGAGAGTTAAAGATAAGCACGTCAAGACTGTATCTGTTGGCGCTCACTGAATTGCTTAGTGATCACCTGCTTAAGAGCTTGCAGTTGCCCGTCGATACTGGCATCGATAATACCGACTTCAGTTTCCAGTATGCACCCACCATTTTTGAGTCTCGCATCTGCAATAACGTCAACATAGCCGACCTCCGGGAAGTCACTGAGTATTAAGGAAACCTTATCTCGCACCTCTGTCACTTGCTCGGGGTGCACGTGCAGAATCACTTGTTTCTGATTACTGACCAGCTGAAGCGCTTCCCTCACCACTATTGCCGTTGTTTCCACATCGTCGAAACTACTGATAATTTTGCTTACGGCATCAAGCACTACGCCAGTGATTTTCTGTTCGACTTGCAAGTAGTACTCATTACATCGTGCAAGCGTTGACATCATAGTTTCTGCGCTCTCTATCTTCGCTTGATCGATACCATCCTGGTAACCACGCTGTCTTTCTAACTCATAAGCATCGTCAGCTTTTGTAATAATGCTCTCGGCTTTAGAGTGTGCAGCTTCAACCAAGTGTTGCGAATCTAAATAACTCACATAATCCTTTGCTTTGAGAATCTTTAGACCTGTAGCCAACTGCAAGTTGTCAGTTTTTATTTCAACAAATGAAACCATTGAGGGATTACCTGTTTTGCGATTTTCTTTATAAGTCGATAAGCAAGATCTCGATGCGTTTCATCGAACCAATCAGCACTGAGTTTTGTTTGGGTTAATGAACAATCGAGCTTGAACTGCCACCTTTGTACAAGCTCTGATGGTGATTTCTCCAGTAAAAATGTGACCCATAGATACCCAAGTTCACGGGCTGCCTTTTCAAAGCTGGCTTCATCTAAACTCGCCGGCAATGTTTTTTGCCAACCGTTTGGCCAATTTGAGATCATCATTGGCCCGTGTTGAATTAAAAAACGCGTTTCATCGACACCAAAAATATGATTGAGGCACTGCTTTGGTTGTTTCAAGACAACTTGGCGCATCGATTCACAATACATTGCCCCACCAATCAGCAACAGTAATTTGTTAGTCGTTTCAACTGGAAGTAACACCAAACTATTAAATGGATGATTAAAAACATGATCAGTAATCGTTGATAGCTGCCATTCTTCAATACACCATTGATTGATCGCAGCCTGGTGTCTCCAGTCTTGGACTCGTAATAACCAAGGCTGTTTCTTGCTTATCCAACTCTCATCAATATAACTGCAAGGACAATAATTAAACTGATGATAAATCTGAGAAACTGGCGTATCAGAATTAACCACGTTGCGCATTCCTACGACACCATGCAAACGTCGCTGCGTTAGAACCGATGATAAGTAGTAACAAGAAAACGAGGATAGCAATCAAGTTGCTTGCCGTGTCCTTGGTCACTTGAATAGACAAAATGCTTTCAAATTGCTTGCTTTGAGCCGTCACACGAACTTCCGAAGATGGTACTATGACAACGCTAATACGTTCGTAGTTAAGCCCTTCAATACTATTGTTCACTAACTGCTTAATTTGAGGTACATAAGAGTCGAGTGCCACATCCGCTGCGTGTTTAATAAACACTGATGCAGAAGCAGGAGTTGGACGTTCACCTGGACGAAGGTTTTTATCTTCAAGTACAATGTGAACGCGTGCCACTAACACTCCATCAATTTGTGACAGCGTTGATGATAGTTCTTGCGATTTCGCGTATATAAGCCTCGCCCTTTCTGCAATCGGAGACGAAATCAGGTCATCTTTCGGAAACACTTCTTTGAGTGTTGAGAACTGCTCTTTCGGGTAGCCTTTACGTTTCAGAGCATCAACCGAAAATGCGACTTGAGCGTTATCTACCATCAATTTTATGGTGTTGTCTTTATCCGGTTCTTTGGTTGCCACGACCCCCTCAGAAAGCAGAATAGACAGCATTTCATTGCCTTCTTTCTGGCTTACTCCAGTGTATAGCTCCGTCTGACAGCCAGCTAAAAATAACACGAGTAACATGCACACGGCACGTATTGTCTTCATCATGACTATTGGGCCTTCAACAATGTTTCTACATTCTGTGTCGTTTTACCTACCGTCTTGGCAATCAGCTCCTCTTGAAAGGTAATTCGACTCAACGCCCATTGCATCTGCAAGAGCTGAGCAGGGTCGTCACCAACCATTGCCATGCTATCGGTTAAGTTAGTTTTTGCATTGTCGATGGTGTTTTTCAGTTCGCTAATGTTTTCTAACAAGCCACCTTCTAAACCGTGGTTTCCCTCAGGCGATAGCATCGCTTGCTCGAAACGCTCACTAAGTCCCGCTTCAGCTTGTGCGTCTTGCACTTGCTCGAGGTTGGTTTGCATCACTTCTGTGTACTGCGTATTAATCATATCCGTTCCTATGAGAGGTCTAGTTTGTGGCTGTAACTCAACATGTTCTTGACCATGGCATTCTTTTGTATAACAAAGCTCAGTTCTTTTCGGACCACCTCCAATACTGGAGCTTGGGCAGGGATGTCTTTCAACTCACCCCAACAGTGCCAAAGCGCTTGTTCTTTTTGCGCACCAAGTGGGAAATGTTCAGAAAGCAACGCTTTCAACTCTCGGCGGTCTTTAGGGGGAGTCGCTAGCAAGCGCCCTGAAAAACTGCCCAACAGCTCATGCTTAAATAATGCCAACAATTCTGGTGATGCTTTATCAGTGCCTTTTGCGCTTTGTTCCTGACTAAAGGCATACCATAAGGCTTTTTTTTTCTCACTAGGCGAAATAAACGCGTCTTTAAGCGTTCTGCTAAGCGCTGCTGCGCTGAAGTCTCCAGAACGTTTTAGTGCTTCGTACCACTCTTTAATAGCTGCTGTTCTACCTTTAGACCGCGTGACACTATCCGTATTTTTTTTCGTAGTCGGTATGTTCTTATCTGGTGGGTTCTCACTCATCAAACGGTTCATCTTGTTCGCATCAGGTGTATCATTCCGGGGTGCTTTCGGCACCTGACTGAGCATGTTGTTGATTCCGTGGCTTTCAACCTTCATTAAAGGTTCCTGATGTCTTTAGAAAAACTCATGGCAAAGGCTTGGTTTTCTTCATTGCCTTTTAATGCCATATCTAACCACGATTCGGCTTTGCTTAAGAGCCCAGCTTTTCCTGCCGCTAGCGCAGCCAGACCGATTAAGTCTGGGCGTGTCACGCAAAGCGGTTCAAGTAAACGATGAGCGTCCTCGTACAAGCCACGATTCATCAAACTCATTGAACGAATCATAGCAACGACTTCTTCTGCATCACCTTGCAACTCAAGGCATTCCGCAATGGTATTTGCCTCTTCATGACGATGCAGACCGGTTGCCATCAACGCTGTCTCAGCCAGAAGTAAACACATGCCTTTATCCATAGGTTATACCTTCTGCAGAATTGATTGCATCACGTCTTTGATTGCACGTGTTGTGGTCGCATTGATGTTATATACCACAGACCATTTGTTGATTGTATGCTGTAGCTCTGCAAGCTTTGAAGGATCGTCTGCGTTCGTTTCTAAGTTTTTGATCGCGGTGTTTACCGCTTCATTCGCTGTTTTTGATTGCTGTAACAATTTAGCTTTAACTGCGTCGAGGTTAACGCCTTTACTCGAATCATAAAATGACATATATATCGCCTTCTTTTATTTGTTGTCTAGAAATGTTTCAATTACCGCTAATGCTGCTTGATAAGCCTCGTGCTGTTTGTGTAGCAACTGGTATTCTTTTGGTGAACAGCCAAGATGGAGCTGACGCTTTATCGCTGATTGCGCTTGCTTGAACTTAAAAATGATCACCTCTTTTTCTTGCTGCCCTGAATCGCCTTGTAATAACTGCTCAAGATTAGTCATTGTTATTTTCACCTTCATACTCTAGATCAATAGTGATTACCCGCCCGCGTTTTACGAGTTCAATTCCTGCCGGAGTAACGCTTGAAATACGGTACCCTTGAGGAGTGCGAGCTCCTACCATGTAACGAACATTGTCAGTGAGGATGACATAAGGAAATAGGCCAAAATTCACGCTACGAAACGGAAAATCGATGTTTGTTCCTTTGCTCACTTTAGGAATAGATTTCAAGACAAGATATGGTTTCTCGCCATACTGCTCTCGAAAATCTCTCGTTACACCATAAAATCGAGTTGTTTCAACATCATCAAGCTCGCCACGAACTTCAATACGATCACCGCTAGTAACAAGCTGAACTTTCTTTAAGAGCTCCGCTTCTCCTAACAACTCTTTTAGAGTAACCATGTATGCCCCCGCCCTTTGTAGCTCTACTTTCCAAGCGATAAGCCCTGGGACATCTCGTTCTAAGATCTGCTCAACTTGGTTCCAACGACTTGCATCATCAATGTAACCCGTTAACAGCAGCGTACCTGTCTCGTTACCATTTTCTACTTTTACTTGGTGATAACCGAGGTTTCGTAAGATAAAACGCACACCACGACGTATCTCTTCCATCGTTCTCAGGTCACTCTTGTAGTTGATACCTAATGCATCAATTCGACCAAGCAGTTGTACCTTTTGCGTTCTATCTTCTACGTAACCTTCAAGTACAGCCTGTAGAGCATTGGCATTCCATTCAACGCGAACATCGTTCAACTCGAGTTCACTAAGAATATTACGTACCAAGACTATCGGCTCCGCTTCTGTGATTACGTCTTTGTCGCTCGCATGCACTTGGTCGTACCAAATACCTATAAAGATAACGCTTGGGATCAGGCCACAAATCAATCCGATGAGCAGCATTTTCTTCCAACCCGATGATGGTTTATGGCCAATTGGTTTCGCTTGCTTGCTTGCTACGTCATTTGCCATCTCAATAACTAAATCATCTTCCAAATAACCAACAGCAAATGTTAAACGACCCACAGAAACCAAGGCTTTTCGCGACAAATCAACGCCACCGGCATCAACGGCGATAATTTCGTTATTGACTGAGACTTCTTCACACTCACGTAGTGAAACCGTTTCACCATCGCAAACTAAAACGAGGTGACTTGCTTTAATGCCAGAGTCGGTTAAGACTAAATCAGCGGTAAAGTCATCACTACCCAATACCAATGAATCGTTGGGTAAAGTGACTTCCACTCCGGAATGAACACCGGAAAGAATACGAATTTTCCATTGTTGCATTGAGGTTACTGCTCCTCTAATGGTCGAACGCAATGATTCTCTGAGCCATTACACTCTTTAATTTGTACTCTCCACCCTTTCTGCCCCGTAGGAAGCTCACATTCTGCTAACAACGATGACTTTCCTTGTGACAACAAATCTTGCTGATAACGTACTGCTTGTACTTCCTTTGTACAGCTGTACAAAGCAAGTGCTGATTTAAGGCCTGCACTGTTATTGGAAATACTATTCAACGTGCCAATCTTTGGCCTTAAGTCATATTCATTTCCGATAAGTACGTTGTCTCCGATACCATCGACAACAATTCTTGGTTCTATAATGAACATACGTACTGTTCTTCTCGTGGAGCTTTCCGTGCTTCTAAACAAAGCGCCGAGGTATGGAATATCTCCTAACAAAGGAACTTTTCGAAGCTTGTTGCTAATTTCATCACGGTATACTCCACCAATCAGCAAGCTTTGCCCCTGCTTTACCGTTGCCAAAGTACTAATTTCTGTTTTACGAATTGAAGGAACACCATCAATGTCACCATCGGGGATTTCCGCACCATCTTCTAGATGCAAACTCAAATTGATTTCAGGTCTTTCAACCAAACGGTCGCCAACGATGCGAGGTACAATTTTCAATAACGTTCCATAAGTCACTTTCTCTAGTGCTGCGGTTTCTTTGCCTATCAACTTGACATAAAATGTACTGCTGTTATTAAGGACCGCTTCCACATTTTCTTGTGTTAACAAGGTTGGTCTGGAAACCACTTGCGCACTACCTCTAGATTCAAGCAAACGAATTTGAGCCAATAAATAATTTAGGTTCGTCGCATCAAGCAGAGACTTAAAATTTTGCCCACTACCAAGCTTGACATCACCATTACCTACGTCACCAGTTGTTTTGAGGTCCAAAATACTGTTGTTACCCACTGCAAGACCAGCTCGCCAGTCAACACCCAACTGACTTAAGTCATTAGCACTAATATCAACGATAGAAAGTGCGACTTCGATCCTTGACTGCGGTTGATCTAACTGCGCCACCAACTTGTGATACAGCGGTAATCGAGCTTTTGTATCACGCACAATGATTGCATTTAAACCTGGTTCTGCTTCAACCGATGCACCGCTATGTAAAGAGACATCATTAGCAATTTTCTTAGGCGTATTGGTTATTACTTCTTCGTTCTTTTTCGCCACTTTAACCTGAGTTTGAACACCTGAAAGCACTCGGCTTAGTACCGAAGCAATCCCAGGAACCGTGACACCTTGGTCACGATAACTGATCTCTCGATCTGTCGCAGATGCATACTTCAAGGGAATAATATCGACAAACAATTCATCTGTTGAATTGGATTTCTGTACCAGTCTGCTTTCCAGTGCTTCTGCCGTTTGCACAACTAAATCGACGTATCTCGGTGGGCCAGCTAAGTAAACCAGCCCCTTATTTTCCGCTGCACGCCAGCCGTAACGAGAATCCCAAATTCCTGTCGAGATCAGGGTGCTACGTAATTCGCGAGCTGTTAACAGTTCGAGCTGCAACAATTGTGAACGGGTTTCTGTCGCTTTGTATACATGCAGCACTGCACCGTCGAAGTACCACATCAAGTTGTAAACCTGTGCCAGATAATCGAGAAACTCGGCTGGATCTTCTGGTGAAAATCGACCACTGGCTCGGTCATTTACCTTGTCGCTAACCGACACTGAAACACGGTAGTTTGCGCCAAAGTTATTCAGCAGTTCTTTTAGTGAATCATTGTCCGCGTAATAACGAAACGGTTGATCGACCCAATCAAGCTCAGAGGTATGTGAAGGAACTGCTATTATCAAACTTGAAACGTACACTACTGACAGCACGATTCTGCTTATTTGTGACTTTAAAACTGCAAGCATTATGGGATCCAAACACTGTGACTAACAGTATGATTAACACGTTGATGTTCGAGCAAATCATTGAACTGCTCCACTAAATTTACGTGCTGAGCAAGCTGCGTGCAAAGCTCTTCTGTCGTTGCACTTTCCATAATCATCTTCCCTTGCATAATCAACTGTTCTTTGTCATTCACCGTCAACGTGCTGCGTGTATCTCGCAACGTTTTCAAGGAGAGCTGCATACAATGTTTTAGCGCCTGCTCTTTTTGAAAATCAAGGTGCGATTCAAAATAAAATGGGAGTACGGTTTCCCACAAGATCCATGATGAGTGCTGGCTAATATTAAGCTGCATCTGGTCAACTTCGATATCATAGGAACCATTACTTGAGGCAATAAAATCCCCCTCCCTTAACGTTTCCGCTAGGGATTTCATCATTTTATCTAACATATTTAGTCCTATTTAAATCTGCCTGAGATTGTTACAAGCTTGCCCGCACTCATTGTTTTGAATATCAACGTAGTAATGATCCACTCTGCCAACGGTTTGCATATCTTGAAACCATTGCCAAATTTTAGCGACGGCATTTAGATCGCTGAACACAAGCTCACATGCATCCCAAATATCGCTCAGCTCAGGAGCTTGTACTCGAGCCTGGCTACACCATATTTTCCATTCAGATATAAATTTATCTGATATTCTACTGTACTCATATAAGTCCTTGAGTTTATCTAGAGTTGGCTTCCACTCTTCAACTAGTGCTCGATGAGATTCAATAACTTGATTTTGTTGCTCATTGAGAACGCGAAGTTGGTCATGCAATTCACTATGCTGATTCTCAATGAGATCCAACTGTTGTTCAGCAAAAAATGTGCTACTCGCTTCTCCGGACAATCTCATCCAATACTCTTTCTGAATACTCAGTTGATTGATTAACTGTTCAAGCTTGATGGAGTCTTGTAGCGCCCTCTGATCCGTTTGCTGATTGCACCATTCATTTAAGGTTAAATACATCGAAAGAATTAGTGTCTTAGGTGACGCTAGATTGAAGCGGTAACCTAATCGCTGATTAATGTAATCCAGTCTTTGTTCAAAAGAGTTCAACACCCGTTCGTCACTTAGTTGCCCACCCACTTCTAAGAAAAGGCGCATAGCAGAGCGGTCTAAACACGTTCCAAGCTTTTGATATGTTTTAATTAGCTGACTTGCACATAAACAATCAACAACATTACGATCAAGCAAGCGCTGCAGTAAAGACAATTGGTCGTAACTCAGAACACCTTCACTGAGTAGCTGTCTGTGGTTTACATTAACAACGTTAAGCTCTTGTGTTGATTTAGGTAAGCCCTCGTACCTTGCGCCTCGCTGCAATACAGTGACCTTCCTCTGCAGCACAATGTTGTTAGGAAAAAGCGAACGGCGTCGCCAATGCTGCTTTTTCATTTTAATCTTCTCCGTATCTACTTCGAGCAATCCAGAAGGAAGTAGAGATAATAGTTTTGTTCATCGTTACGCTGAGCATAATAGGGTTTACACCCGTTAATGCCTTTCAAAATTAGTCAGAAAATTTTAGTCGTCAGACATTTCGCTTAACAATTACTACCGGATCATCTCCAGAACGGACCTTACTTGGTGTCGTTCCAAAGCGACGACGGTAACTTTGTGTAAAGTAAGACTGGCTTGAAAACCCCGCTTCCATCGCAACATCGACAATGTTCATCTTGCTTGTGAGCAATAGTTTGTGAGCGTGTAATAAACGACGTTCACTGATCCAAGCTCTAGGGGAGATACCATAATATTCGTTAAAAAGCTCTTTAAACGTAGTCAGACTCGCACCAAACTCTTGAGCATAGTCTGTCAGTTTCCACTCTTTAAGATAATGAAGATCCATAAAGCGACGGAGTCTCTCTGAGGTTCGATTTGTCAGTTGTGATAACAACGCGTAGAGGTGTTCACCTTGGTCACCATGCAGTAACAAGATGAGCATTTCCTCATACTTTAAGCGCATAATAGCATCAGGAAAAGATTGCTCTTCTAGAGTATTAATCCCTAATAACGTCTGTTCTATCAATAAGTTTAGAGTAAAAGGGAATAATCCAGACTGTACATCCTCAACCTTTGGCAACGACATCAAAAGGTCACTATGCTTTTGCAATAGTTGACTCACCAGTTCATTGTCAAATTCGATAACCGAAGCCGCATATTGACCGCCTATCGGTGTGTATTCTAGTAAGTAATCCCCTTGAGAAAGATAAACCCCTCGACCAGCGACCACGTCTAGCGTACAACCCCCGGTTTGCACCCTCAATTGACCATTGTGAACGATAACAATATGAGACTGGCTAGAATGAAACACTTCATCGTATTTTTCATAGCAGCACGCACCATGAATTTTTCGCAAGTGCGAGTCGACCCTTTCGGCGTTTAGTCGGCCTAACACATCCATTTTCTACCCTTCATAATTTTAATTCCTCCAGTTCAAACAAGAGAAACTGTCGAAGCCAGCAGTGCGATTGCAAATGCAGACCGATTACCAATAAATAGTCCATAACACTACCATCCAACCCGAATAATAACGAATAACCAAGCGCTAACTTCGATAGCAAAAATAATTCTGGCAAAAAAGTATTTTTGATATCGTCGTGACATATTTTTGATAGTTAATTAGTATTTTCTAATTTTCAACTAGTGATACAAAAAGAAATTTTACATTAAACACATGAACGTGGTATTTTTAAAGTTCGCTTGATTTACATTCCAACCAATAAGTGCGACATGCTTTATTAAAGCACCTGGGGATAGCCATATATATTCAAAGGAACTGATGCTTACATAATAAAAAACCCAATGACCTTATTTTAAATATACCTAGAACTAGGATATCCTCCAACGCATTAAACATAATAATAAAGGAAAATATTACTTCCTAGTAATTATTATAAGCCTCTAGGTTTAAGTTGGTATATACACTGCCTTGCGTAAAGATATATCGCTCTTCCTTTTTTGCGATAATCTCACCTTGATAACGCAATATCGCGCGCACTTTCATCTCGCCATTTCCAGCTTGAATCGGAGCAATAACAAACGAGTATTGAACGGGTAACTGAACCCCTTGATACTCTTGTTGTAAAACAGTAAAACACTGACTATCTAAAACCTGACACACATCGACGCTTAGAAATGTACTCACTGGAGCGGTGTAATTATCAAACGTTATCCAACCAAATAGTGCTCCTTGAAGATGATTAGAAAACCCATTTGACACTGGGTTTTTGGTTGCACAACCGCTTAGCATCAATGCAAGGAATATTAAGCAATAAGAGTTCTTTTTCATAGGAGACAAGTATTCATCTAAATTGTCAGTGACAAAGTTATGGTTACCCATGGCATCAAAGCGGTTTAATCCAGTAATAAGGGGCATTTCGCTATACTCGCTATGGTTATCCGTTGTTATCTATCAAGGGCTGGAGCAATTTGACCACTGCAATTAGTATCATCAATACAGAGACCCCCCTTCGTATGGAGCACGCATAGCCTCTTTGCACGGTCGCGACTATCTACTTATGAAATACATCGTTTACTGGCACCATTTAGAAAAGGGCAATCGTTGCTTTGGCAGTTCGCCAAAGTAAATCAAGCAATCATGCTTCTCAAAAACATAACTGACCTCATCATATAATGCGCTGAACCCTCGATATGCAACATGCTTTCTATCCGTTCTTGCTAACTATCTATATTCTAATGAAATATCTTTATAAATAAAGGATGAACTCGATTGCATCACTTTTACACAAATCAATAAAATCAATAATTTAACAACAAAAAAATAAAAAAAAAGTCCTAGATACCACTTAGTTTTATCCTTATTACCCGCCATCACTCACAACGAAGGGAATACATTTCTGTCGTAAACAGGTCTTGTTAGCTAAAGTTAACAATCCAAAATTATAATTTATTGACAGCAGACGACTTTGTTGCGTAATTCAGTTTTAACCACTCGTTAATCCTTTATATCGACAAATTCTTGAGTTTAAACTTCTTCTATCCAGCTAAAATTGAAGCGAGCCAAGGCGAGCAGATCATGACAAGAAACGAAATGCGTCAAACGCTTTTTGAGTATATATAGGTTGATTACTATCGAACGCAAAGGCAATCTTACGATCACCTTTTGTATTCATCATTCCTATTCATCTAGATAGATTCACAAATAGGTATTCTGGTGAGTCTATCTTAAAGGTTGGCAATGAACTGCTGGTTAAACTGAGCGTTTACTTTGCGGTTAAGCTGTTCGTATTTCTCGGTCAATTCAATTTGTTGAGTCTGTAGTTGACCGGTGGTCAGGTTAGCAGTGTGAAGCTGACGCATCTCTTCCATAAAGCCATTTGTTAGCTGGCTAAAGATGGCATCTTTGCCGATGATAAAGCTAGTGAAGTTCTCTTTTACAAACGCTTGTTCATCGCTACTCAAGTTTTCTAGACCAAGGCGAGCTTGATTCGCTGAGGTCACATCATCAAACGTCGCTTTTGCCGGATCAGTACCAGGATTTAAGTACGCTGCTTCATTTTTGAAGTCTTCTGCTGTATGTGTTTGTGCGTTTTCAATCAGCTTTTGAGAGGAGCCTCTTACTTCAAATGTAGACTGTACTGGCTTGTGGTCGCTGACATTATCAAACCCTTCAGTGATAACACTGGTTTCATGGTTTTGTAAGTTGCCTGTTTTATTTGTTAAGCCAGTATTATCGAGCTCACCGAAGTCAGGTCGGTCACGACCTTCTTTTTGTTTAATATTACCAGTGTGCTTATCAAGCTGCATGTAAGTGTGACTATTAAGAGGATTGAACTTAAAGCCATGCTTGGCTAAATGCGTATCATCATGTGCGACTGGATCGTACATCACATCAGAACCTTGAGCGGTGCGTTTTTCACGCTCATTCAGATCACCAGTGATCAGAACCTCTTCATGCGGTTTGCTCCCTTCCATCAACTTGTTACCTTCGAATTCACGTTTGACTTCTTTGTTAGAATCCAAGTGTGCAGAAATGACGTTTAGAGCTTGACCATTGATCTCTAGAGCCGTTTTTACGCCACCTTTGTTACCAGTGATACCCATGAAGAATTCCATGTTTCGACCACCGATACCATGACGGTATTCAGACTCTTTTTTGACGTTAATATCGACGCCGTCTTTTGCAAAAACGGACATTGAAGTGTAGCTAACACCTTCACCAAGACCTTTCGTCATAACTTTCATTTTGTTTTGACTCAGAAGGTTCATACCATCAAGCTCAAGATCGTTAGCAAGCAATTTAGACTCTTGTTCCGCAAACAAAACCACATCATAGTCACCTTTTTGAATCAGGTTCTGGAAGTAGTTCTTTGTGTCTTCCGGCATCTTTTGGTTTGCTTGGTTATAGGTCAAAGTTAAGACCTTAACGTTGCCGCTGCCTTCTTTTTTATGCAGTTGTTGATTCATCTGATTCAGCTTTAAATCACCGTTTTTTGAAGAATCGGCTTTACTAAAGAAACGATTAAAAAAGCTTCGGTTTTCTTTTTGTTTTAGAGTAACGTCACCATCGCTATTTTTAGTTACGCTGTACTCTTTACCAAATACAGAACCAAATTTAACGGTATCGCCTTCTTTGGCGCTACTTTTAATATTTTGAATATCTGCGAGGTCTAAATTACCTCGATGCTGGCTATTAATTTGAATTGTAGACATACATTAAACTCGTATTTTAAATAAGGGAACTTAAACAAAGATCCCAGCAGGAAGTGTTTCTGGGATTGTCTCTGCGTTATCCGCTTGCTCAATAAAATGGTGCCATTGCTCCATTCTTTCTAACAGTTGCTGAAAAGTGTTCTGCACATAATCTTGAGGTTTGTTTGAGAGAAAAATAACCTTGTAGCTCGTTAACCTTCGGCTATCAGGCATTAGACCGATACCGAAACCACCACGGAAAGGTTCCAGAGCATGTTCACCAATCGCGATAGCAATCGTTTCTGGAAGAGGGGTTGGCAACTCCACAGGGCTGGTGAGAGACATGTGTAAGCTAATGGTGGTTTCGTTCTTAAATACGGTTAAGAAAAGTGCTTCATCATGATTATTCGTATCCGATGATAACTCACATTGAAATAATCCGTTTTCATCAAAATCCACGCCGTTACCTAAAAAACTGATACTTTCCTGATAAATATCCATTGTGTTCCTTCTGTGTATTTTTCTGAGGGTTCTTATTCGTAGTGAGAAGAATTATAAAGATGAGGGAATGGCAAGATATTAAATACGGGCGGAAGTTTTTATACTCAATGAACTTTAAGAGGCTTTGATGCTTAATTTAGTTTAGAGACAGATTCGCACCGTTTCGTGTGCTTCTTAGTCAATACGACAAGTTTTATAACCCAGTAAGCTTGTTCAACGCTTTGCTCATCGCATAAGTTTCACCCACCTGTGCATTGTAATTTCTTAAGCTCATCGTCCTCCTAGTAACAGAGAATGAATGCATTGTTGCTTAAATCAGTTGAACCTTTTCCAAGTCTTGTGATCTGATCCTTTATGGTAGTTAGAACGGTGGTGACATGGGTAAAGCGGAAAAGAAGATAACTAACTGGGCGGAATACAATAAGGCTCTGTGCAAGCGTGGTAGAGGTTTCCAGTATTCTGATACCGCGATTGAAACTGCCTTGATGATTAAGGGGATCTTCTATCCGCCATTACGTGCTCTTCAAGGCTTTATTGGTTCTATCTTTGAGCTATTGGATGTTCCACTGACGTCCCCTGACTACACCTGTATCAGCAACCGTTCGAAGACAGTTCAGGTCAAATATCGCAATAAATCCAAAGGAGCTATTCGCCATATAGCGATTGACTCGACTGGTCTCAAAGTTTTTGGCGTCGTTGAACCTCAAACTGATTTGATCAACAACGCCGAGAATGAGTGGATTCCACACATCGCGGAAAATCTAAAGTAAAATGGCTATGAACTTATGCTAGGAGTGGGTTTTATTATTGGGTTGATAATCGCAACAAAGCGTAGATAAGCGTGTCAATGATCTCCTCAAGGAAGAGTTCTTGCTGACTCAGGACAAAAATCTTAACGAGTTAAAACGCTTATTGAAGAGTTGATACATACGTCTAACGAAATTAGGCGGCATTTCAGTCTAGGTGTGAATTTGCCAAATAAAATGCATGAAAAAAGCCAGTAACTTGCATTACTGACTTACTAAAAATTGCCAACCTACTTTAGAAGAAGGGGACTCTAATCCGCAGTGGTTTTAAACGGTAGGAGCAGATGCTCGCCATGCTTGGTTTTGGCTATCAGCAATTGAGCGAAACAGATCCCGCAGCTCTTTAAGCATACTATCTTGAAAACCAATATTTTCGTCAGCTTTCTGTTTCAATGCTTGTGCACGTGTCGCTAGAACTTCATCTTCTTTACCGCGAGCCTGAGCTTTAGTTTGCTCTACATTTGATGCTGAGTTTGCCATCTGACTAAGAGACTGAAGAATCGAATTTCGCGCTTGATTAGAGGTGGTAGCTTTGTCAAACTTTCGCCCCCCTTTTGTCAATTTATCAGTCAAATTACCAAGACGGTCTTGCCCGACATCCTGAACACGCTTTAACTGTTGCTGTTGAGTTTTCGATAACCCACCATTGTTCAACAAATCATTAGCCTTATCTACACCAGCTTTTTGTGTTTTCAGTAATGTATTAGTCGATGCTTCCGCTTTAATTTGTTTACCAGCTTTAGCAGAACCTATTCCGCCCAAAATTGCCGTTACACCGGCTAGAACTCCTGAAACTACAGCCATTGCGATCATCGCTTTAGCAGATTTATTTAGCTCTTGTGCTTGACTCTTAAGGCTCGCTACATTCGCTTCAACCGCGATTTCACGTTCAAGTGTTTGTTGTTCTCGGCTTAACTTCGAAACTTGGTACAGTAAGGTCATCAAAGCAAGAGATTCCGAAACCGTATTTGACGATGATTGAGTTCCAGATTGACCATGAAGTGCTTTTTCTAGGGTTTTCATAAGCAGATTTGCTGTTGGTGCCAAAGCGGTCATCAGCTTTTCAACCACGCGAGCTTGTTCTCCACTTTTCGGCGCTTTAGGTCTTTCCAAAAGATAATGTTTAGCACCTGACACCGCCGTCTCATCGTTACCACGAACCGCTGCTTCGGTTTTTGTCTCGGGGGCTTTTTCAACCTTAGTCGTTTTATCTATCTCACCCAAACCGTATAGATCTGCATTCCCAGTCTTACCAATTTTATCTAACATAAATTCTCCTTAAACCGTCGCTGGACGATTCATTACCGTTTCCATCGTTTCGCTTTTCGCCTGAATCATCTGCATGATGACATTCATCAACTCTTGGAAACCTTCCATCATCTTAGCGATTTCTTTTTTAAGCTTATCAATAACCGATTGAGTCAGCACCTTCTCCGCTTTCTGCTGAGTAAGATCCGCATTAATTTCTGTCACTTTAGCTTTATTATTGGAATGAACACTATCGGCAGAGCCTTTACCAACATTAGAAAGAAGATCTAATGACTCTGCAGCAAATCGAATACCTTTAGCTGTCGTCGTGGCTGCTTTAGAACCCATATCTGCAACTTTTGCCATATTAGCTGCCGCTTTAGTCGCAATATCAGTGATTTTTTGTGCTACTTTACTGGCACTTTTCCCCGCCAATTTAGCAATACCGCCCGCAGCCGCGCCGCCAAACGTCACAACAGCCCCAATAACCGCAACCGCAATCTCTAAAGCCATCATAACTTTGCTGAGAGCATCGACATTAATGCCAGCTTCTTTCATTGCATTTTGAACAGCTGGTTCTTGCATAGCCATACTGACTACACCCAATACACCACCGGCAATCATTAGTGCACCAGCTGCTGCTCCAACACCAGTTGCCACCATTACAGCGCCCACTATAATCGAAACTGCGGCACTGACCCACCCAAATATCTTGGAAACCAGACCCGATTTTTTCGCTTCTTTAGCCGCAGCTTCAGACTCTTTGAGTTTTTGTTCGTTATCCTTTATTTCTTGTTCGTGTTTCGCTTTCGCTACTTTTACTTCTTGGATCTTAAGCTTGTTTTGTACGCTCTTCAGTTTGTCTGTGATAGCAGCTAGCTCTACCTCAAAGTCATCGGCTGACCCTGCCAGGATTTTCACTGCTAGTGAGCCCGTGTTGTCGGCGACCGCATGTAAAACCTTGGCAATCGAATCAACGATTTTTTGTAGTTGATTCATGGCTTTCAGCGTTAATTCATTGACCTTATCGCTAACTGCAGCGTTCGGTGCATCAAGCTGAACTTTAACTTTACCAGTGTTCGGTACTTCAGATTTTTTACCTTTTACGTTTTCAACCGTTACTGAAGCTGACACGTGAGATGCAGTCTTAGTAACCTTATCTAACATTGTTTGACCAGAATCCGGTAAGTATGCCTGACTCTGAGTGCGGTCTAGTGCGATAGAATTCATATTCTAGTTACTCCTTTTGTTTTTCACCGCTTCTAACATGATGCCTGCGCGTTGATGCAAATCTGCATACTCTGGTTTTCCGGCAGACATCCCCTTCGCGCTGTAAAACCCACTCTCTGCCTCTGTTAATTGCTCAAGTTTTAGGTAACACTCTGCAGAGTGGAAAGGTGGGCGTGGGTCATTAATATCTACAAGCGCTGCATAACTGTAGGCGTCAATCGCCTGCAGGTACTCACCCAGTTCTTGACGAGCAGCTCCTAAACCAATAAAAAATCGTGCTTGGTAGTGGTCAAGCATGCTAAGCAGTTGGAATATCTTACCGGCTTGCTCTATTTTTCCTGATTGGAAAAAATTGAATCCAACAGCGTAAATGTGCTCAATGGTATCTGCTGATACATCGTGCAGCATTTTTAACGTTCCACCTTCCTCAAGAAACGAAAGGAGTTCCTCTGCTTGCATTTGAGATGGGTCAGTTACCGGGTTTTGTGTAGTCATGGTTATTTATCCTTAAATCGCTCGTAGGATTGCTTGCAAAATATTGTGGTACTTTTGAACAAATTTGTTCATAGCTTCAACAGTTGCGTTGTATTGGGAACTGATGTCGCTTAACGCAGTAGTTTTTAACTGTACAGAATCGTTAATTGGCTTCGACTTACTTGAAACCGAGCTAGAAAAATTACTAAGGTATTTGTTATCTGTATTGTTATAATATACATCGCGACTAACAGTCACTCCTGCATGCTCTAAAAATTGTTTGTGAGTAAAGTATTTAACTCCATCAGAACCAACCCTTGGAGTTATATGTTTTTCTAAATACTTAAACTCCTTACCTTTTTCAAACTTTTGTTGAGTCTCATATCCGAAATGTTTATAAGTAAAATGCTGCCTGTCTGGATAATAATGCCCACCACCAGTACTTGAGTTAATTATCTCCGATAACTTTGTACTGATGGTAGTCTGGACTTGACCAAATATTTTTAGTTTAGTCGTAAGCTCTTGGAGTTCCTCTTTCTTCTCGTTACGCTTTTCAAGACGGTTCACTCGACGCTCATTTAAAGAAAACAGCACGCGCTCATCAAAACGATCGCCAATAGTCGAATCAATCACAGATAACAAATCACGAGAGGTTAACGAGTGCTCAGCTTTAACATCTGCTTTCCTTTGACCGTCAGTCCCTACCGTTATTTTCTTTTCATCTTCTGTGATTTTACTTAAACGAGCTTTCAGAGCGGCTAGGTTACTCATCATTTTTTTATGACGAGTGGCAAAGTCGATACCAACATCTTTCCTCAACATCATTTTTTCAAACTGAAATCTTATATCTCGTGCTGTATGCTGTTTTATTTGGTCAACCTGTTGTTGTGGAGTTTGGAACTTCTGCACTTCGTGAAGACTGCTATAAAAGGCATCGACTTGAGTGTTTATAAGACTCACAGCCATATTCGAGAATAAGCTAGAGAGCGTTATATCCGTAGATGAGCTCCTTAGCTTTGCAATTGCCGCATCAAGTACTATTTGCAGCTTACTAACCGAACCTGCTCCATAAGCATTTGCGTATTGACCTTTTACTTGGTTCACCAGATCGTTCAGCCCTCCTCTAAGCTCCTGCTTAGACATACCTGGAAGCCAAGTGATTTTATTTGCCAAAAGTTGTGCATCACTGCCACTTAGCGTAAGACCTGCATTATTTAAAGATCTAGTAAGCTGTGCTAAAACTGCTGCTTTGAAGCTTTCTTTCGTTAATAAATAATCCGAGTTATTTAGCTCGTTGATGTCTACCGAACCTAGATTGCGAAATGCATTACGCAAAAAAGAAATAGCGTTCTCACGAACCTTACTAGAGCTCATTTGCTGAGAAAGTGAATTTATAAACACACTGATCTTCGCAGTAGCTTGTTTAAGTGCATCGGCATCTAAGTTAGCTATTTGTTCTTCTTGGGTACTCTGGCTTCCTAAGCGGAACTGATTGATAAAGTCTGTAGGGAGCGAATTGTCTACCTTGTCACTTAACTGCTTTTCGAACCAAGTTCGGAATTGGTAAGTAAGTGTTTTGTTGACTCCGTTTACCAAGTCTTGAGGTGAAATCTGACCATTCACCGCTTGATTTTGCAACGATTTCATCCAATGAGCAGCAGTATCAACTGCAGCAGTGCCAGTAAATGCTGCTTGTTTTTCTAGTAGTTTCCTCAATGAATTGGCATAAAGATCAAGGCTATCTTGTTCACTACGCCCTAACACCTTAGGCAATTGACTAATCAACGCCTTCAACTTAGCCGCATTTGGCTCCCCTAAAATATTAGCCAATTTATCAGCCAAACGATCCTGAAATGAGGTCTGCGGCTCTGGTCGAGGTCCTACCCCACCTACTGGGTTTCTTCTGTTTATATCCGTCATTTAAAAACCTTTAAATTACTATGCCACGAAGTAACACAGGCCGCTTGCGCCTAGAGCCTTCGGCATTAGTGCCGTGGAGCGGATGTTGTTGTTGTCTGCGGCGTTGTACTTCCTCGAGCAATTCATGTTCTGCTTGTTTCATCAGTTTGGGATCGGCGTTTAACCCATCAAGCAGAATATTTCCTGCTACTGGACCAACACCTAATCCTTCAAGTAGTTCATTGAACACTTCAGCTCTGTCATCTGCAGTAAGGATAGCAAGTTCTGATTTTTCAATGGTTTCGGTAAAGGGTTGCTTCATCTTGATACCTATATTAAAGCGAAGCATCTATTAGATGCTGTCAGTAACAGTCGAGAGTTTTTACTTTCTTTCTCTTTTTAAGTGGGCGGTAGTCACTCAGGCGCAAGTAGTACCAATCATCTTGTTCATCGTGACTCGCACCACAGGCTCCCAAATAGAATTGCGCTAATCTTTGGTTACTCATATTGCTACCACGCAATACGTCAACGTTGCCACGAATGATCCAGTTGAGTGGGTACAATCGGATAGCATGTTCTGCGAGTAAAAACAGTGCAGAGAAAGGATTGCTCAAACCTTGGTTTGGAGTAATTCTTCGCAACAAAACGATGATAATTTCACCATCGTCTACTCGGAACACGAGCTCCATACCGTCGTATTCGTAGCGATGGCCAAGTAAGATAGTGCTTTTCTGCCAGAAATAAGGCCTCACTTTGATTCCTGACGTCACTAAAGACTGACTGAGTACACATGCCATTACATTCCCACCCTGCCTAAAGGTTGAATATTAATTTGTTGCGTTAGTTCTTGAAAAGACAGCACTGGCAGATCGTAGTATTCAGA
Organism: Vibrio sp. FF266; assembly: GCF_041439695.1. Classification (NCBI taxonomy): domain Bacteria; kingdom Pseudomonadati; phylum Pseudomonadota; class Gammaproteobacteria; order Vibrionales; family Vibrionaceae; genus Vibrio; species Vibrio sp. FF266. Next base: position 14,030 of record NZ_JBGOOO010000037.1, on the reverse strand, counting down.
TTCAATCAATTTTCGCACGTAACGGCGTACGTCCATTGACACCACTAACACTGGTTTATTTGGCATACGGCTCAAATCACCAACTGCTTGCTTAACGTCGCTGACAAACTGTTGAGTAACGGAAGGGTCAAGCGCTAAGTAACTGCCCGACGAAGTCTGACGAATACCGTTACGGAGCATATCTTCCAAGCTCTGATCTAACAGGTATGCTGGCAACATATTTTGACCGCTGGCGTACTTGTAACAAATATAGCGTTTCAAACTTGAACGGATGTATTCAGTCAACTGAACCACGTCTTTTTCTTTTTGTCCCCACTCCACCATTGCTTCTAAGATCACTCGTAAGTTACGAATAGAAATATCCTCAGAGACAAGGCGTTGTAGGATTTCCGTCATTTTTTGCAAAGGCACAATACGCTGTGTCTCTTTTACTAATTCGGAATAACTGCCTTCCATTTGCTCTAGCAAATAACGAGTCTCTTGGATACCGATAAAATCTTGGGCGTACTCTTTTAGCACATGAGATAGGTGGTAAGTCAAAATACGGTCGGGAGTTAAAAAGCCCACTTGGCTGTTTTCTAGTTTTACTTTATGACTGTGGTCTACCCAAATACTCGAAATTCCCGGTAGAAAATCGTCATCTTTCTCGTAAGGTATACCAAGCAAATCGATCTGCTCATTATCTTCTGTCACCAGCAGTTTTAAGCTTTGAATCCGACCGCGGGCAACTGGCACTTCTTGCAATTGAATCAAGTATTCACCGTTGCTCATCCCTTCGTTAAATCGTAAGTGAATCCCCGGGAACGGCACGCCGAGATCTAGGTACAACGCTCGTCTTACTCGTGCGAGCTCATCATTCAAAGCGACGGCTTCTAAGCTCTCTTGTAAGCGAGCATCCAAATCGATTAGCAGCGGTACCGTCATAGCGAACTCTTCTTGTTCACCTAGTTTTCCTTTGCTGTTGCGCTGAGGTGCCGCTTTGTTCGATTTGGCGGCTGGCGAGCCCGCGCCTTGGGCAACAAAACTTGGTAAGTCGGCACTGCTTAATTTACTTTGTTGTTTTTTGTTATGGAGTAAGAAAAAGCCGCCACCACCGACTACAATAGCAAGAACAAAGAAGGTAACCTTCGGGAAACCGGGAATAAGCGCAAACAACACTAGCAACACACCGCCAATCAACAAAGCTCTTGGTTGTGCTGTAACCTGTGCTCCGATATCTGAGCCTAGGTCAGAGGACTCTTCATTCGAAACGCGCGTCACAATAATACCGGCAGTAATCGCGATAAAGAGAGCCGGAATTTGCGATACCAGGCCATCACCTACGGTCAAAACAGCAAATAGCTCCAATGCTTCCGACGCTGACATGCCTTTTTGAGTCACACCTATGGTTACACCGCCAAGAATATTCACCACGATTATCACCAGACCAGCAATAGAGTCTCCTTTTACGAACTTCATCGCCCCGTCCATAGAGCCGTACATTTGGCTTTCTTTTTCAATCACTGAACGGCGATGACGCGCCTCATGAACATCGATTACCCCGGCGCGCATATCGCCGTCTATACTCATTTGCTTACCCGGCATCGCATCAAGGGAGAATCGAGCACTGACTTCCGCTACCCTTTCTGAACCTTTAGTAATCACCATAAACTGAACGATTGTGATGATCAGGAAAACTACGATGCCCACGACCAGGTTACCACCCACGACGAAGTTACCAAAGGTAGAAACGATTTGACCAGCATCACCTTGCAGCAGGATAAGTCGTGTTGTAGTGATAGAAAGTGACAAGCGAAATAGTGTAGTGATCAACAGAACCGCTGGGAATGCAGAGAACTCTAGGGGGGATGTAATGTAGATAGCAATCATCAATAAGACGACCGCTATACTCATGTTGGTACCGATAAGTACATCCACCAATGTCGTAGGTAAAGGCAAGATCATCATAAAGACGATTGCCAGTAGCATCACGGCAAGCATGATGTCTTTACGCTGCCCAACCTTGTTAATAATATCGATCAACTTATTCATTTGGTTCACTATTTAGAGATTTTATATAACAGCGATGAGCGCGGCGCGCGCCCTCAACATCATCTTGTTTCCAGCGGGCTTGGCTAAGACAAAACCATAAACCAGCTTCATTAGAGTTGTTGGCTTCCAACAAGCTTTCGCACAGTTCGATTGAACGAGCGTACCGCCCTAAATCCAGGCATGCTACCGCTAATGTTTGGCGAGCTTCTTTATGCTGAGGTTCGATTTCCAACAGCGCTTCGAGTAACATAATTGCTTGTTTAGGTTTTTTATATTGAACTTGGAGAGCCCCGTGGATAAGCAATAGCTCCACATCTTTTGCTTGTAACATGGGAGTTAAACCTGAATCAGTAGATTCAACGCCATGGTGAGATAACGTTGATCTAATTGAGTAGTTTGCAACGTTTCCGCTGCTTGAGTTAGCGTATGAGAACCATTTTTCTTCGCCAAGTCTTGAAGTCTTTGCAGAGTTATATCAAACTGCTGACGGTATTTTTCTGGGCGAAGTAAGTCTGTATGTGTAATCTTTGGCTTAGCGAGTGGCATCAAGTACTGCTCTGAAGGGCGAAGTTCATACAATTTCTCTAGGTGCGTCGCGATGGCTTGACCGTCAGGTAGCAGTTGAAAACGTTGTGGAAAGTCGCTTTCGACTTGCTCAAGAGAGATATGAGCAAAACTTTCAATACCAACGTTTAATGTACTAATCCGATTCATGAGTTCACCACGTCGTTATGCAAACGAACTAGCAACGCGAATGCTTGTTCTATGGTTGGTAAGGTAACTTCATCGCCTTCAATTTGCGCTGAGAAAACTAACGCTTGTTCATCGAACAGCCCAGTTTTAATAGTGAATGGCCACCCTTGCCCTGAATGACAAAAGCTCAGTGCCTTTTTAATTGACTCATTAGATTGATGCCATGGCAGCGCTTTTACCAACATAAGAAACAAACAATCCTGATATTTCTCAAGGTACAAGGTGCCGCTTTGTTCAAAGCTCAACTGAACACGTCCAGCCGACGAGAAATTTACGGCTTCAAGCCCCATTCCTCGGCAAAAATCATCCACTGACGCATCAATCCAATTCATCGTTCCAAATTTCCTCTTCTTCTAAATCAATCGCTTCATCAAGCACTTTTTGTATTGCTTGTATTAGGTTTTGCCGCTGTTCTTCGTCGTTAAACACATCAATGGAAATATGCCGAACTAAGTTGTGCAGTTCTCGTAAAAAACTAATTTGTCGCTCAATGGCCCCCAACTTCATGGCGTTCACTAAGTTCCATATCTCTTCGCTTCCCACCCAGCGCTGCTCAACTAAGTCGATGACATCCGACATTAAATCAGTAACTTGATAAGCCATGGCTTGCCTGCTGAGGTTTAAACATCTGATAGATATTACTAACTTGATCTTGAAGGGTATTCAGCGTCTTAAGTTTTTGCATATCTGACATCAAAAGCTGCAGCTTAACCGAATCAATATTACTGCCTTGAACACTTAAATCTGCACTCATACCTTGCAACATAAAGTCGACGGCGGTGGACACCTCTTTTTCACCAAATCGCTCAACCACATCCTTGTATGCCGAGCCTAAGCCTTGGTAACTGTGTACTGTGTCACGATAGAAACCGCGTAGTTGGTGCAAACTGCTAAAGTCTTGCTCTTTGCTATATTCATCAGCAAAGCTCGACACACGAATCTCGGTATCAATCTGAGACCAAGAATCTGGATTTTGCTCAAAGTTCAGAAGGGCTTGGTCAATCAGCGCCAACAGATTCTTACTTTCTGGGTTCGCTCCGAGAAACTTTTTTACCGCCTTTAATGCAAGGTACTGGTGACTCTTCTCTTCAGAAAAGCCATTAAGGTAAGCTTGTAGCTGCGCGATCGTTGATAAGTTGCCACCCGCCATCTTGGTAGCAAGGTCTTTGATCTTTTGGTTCTTCTCAAGATCAGGAACTTTCCTTAAATATTCAGACACCAACTCATGAGCTTCATTAACCCGAAGACCACCATCTTTTACTTTACGTTTGGTTAGATCTTTTTCTGCTTTTTCTGAGCCTAATGACGTCAGCTCCTCCATTGCGTCAAATAATGATTGAGTAGCATTGTGTACTCGGACGCTCTCGCCTCGATAGTTTCCACCAATTGACTCCCCAGAACGTACGTACTCATGACCGCTTCGAATTGGCGTGTCAAACTTGTTACCCGTTGCAATTTGATTGTTGATAATACTCACTCATTTGCACTCCTTTCGTACAATATGACTTGAGTGTAAATGTTGTATTTGCAATAGGCTGTCAAAATCAGACGTGTTTTTTTAGGGCATTTTTAGTTTTCTAAAAACTCCCGACCAATAGTCACTATAAATACTGCCCCATCCTTTCTACTCTATCACTACCAGTTATTACGCATATTTCCTAAATTGAACGATTTCTCATACATCACCGAAACGCAACAATCTGCTATCAGACAAACTCGTTTGATACAAATCCGCGGCCGAGTTACTCAAGTTACTGGCACCATCATCAAAGCCGTGGTTCCTGGTGTTCGTGTTGGGGAACTTTGTGAGTTGCGCAACCCTGACCAAACCTTGTCGCTTCTCGCGGAAGTGGTTGGTTTTCAGCAACATCACGCGTTACTTACTCCACTTGGAAACATGCTTGGTATTTCCTCCAACACCGAAGTGAGTCCACTTGGAAAAATGCATGAAGTAGGCGTTGGCAACCACTTGTTAGGTAAGGTACTGGATGGACTGGGTCGCCCGTTTGATGGCACCCAAAATAAAGAACCGAGTGCTTGGTATCCAGTTTACAAAGATGCACCGCCACCGATGCAACGAAAATTGATCGAAAATCCCATCTCCATGGGGGTTCGTTCGATAGACGGATTACTCACCTGCGGCGAAGGACAAAGGATGGGTATTTTTGCCGCGGCTGGTGGTGGTAAAAGTACCCTACTCGCCAAGTTCATCCGCTCCGCTGACGTTGATGTCACAGTTCTCGCCCTTATCGGCGAAAGGGGGCGTGAGGTTAAAGAATTTATCGAACACGACCTTGGTGAAGAAGGCATGACAAGGGCGGTGTTAGTCGTAGCAACCTCAGATAGACCTGCAATGGAACGTGCCAAAGCTGCGTTTGTGGCCACCTCCATCGCAGAGTACTTCCGTGACCAAGGTAAACGCGTCCTACTGCTTATGGATTCTGTCACTCGCTTTGCCCGAGCTCAACGTGAAATCGGCTTGGCAGCAGGTGAACCACCAACACGACGAGGTTATCCGCCTTCTGTTTTTGCTGCATTGCCAAGACTGATGGAACGTGCTGGCCAATCAGACAAAGGCTCCATCACCGCTCTGTACACCGTACTTGTAGAAGGTGACGATATGACAGAACCAGTTGCCGACGAGACCCGATCAATACTTGATGGTCACATTATTCTTTCTCGGAAACTGGCCGCAATGAACCACTACCCAGCCATTGACGTGCTTCGTTCAGCAAGCCGTGTAATGAACCAAATCGTGGATAAAACTCATCAAGCATCGGCAGCTCATATGCGTGAAATGCTGGCAAAATATGAAGAAGTTGAACTGCTGATTAAAATTGGCGAATACCAACATGGTGCTGATAACCGCGCGGATATGGCCATTGATCAAAGTGATGATATCCGAGCGTTTTTACGTCAAGGCACACACGAAACAAGTGAGCTCGACGAAACCGTGACTCAGTTACAAGGACTCGCGGGCTTATGATCGAGCAGTTACTAGAGATCAAAACGATTCGTGCCGAGCGAGCTGACAGTGCAGTTCAGCAGCAAGAGTACCGAGTCAACAACGCCCTCTCTATAAGGCGAAAATCCGAGCAGTCCGTAGTCGATTATCACCAATGGCGAAAAGAAGAAGAAGAGCGACGATTTACCAAAGCGAAGCAGAAAATGGTGGTGCTAAAAGAACTCGAGATATTGCGACAAGAAATCGCACTATTGAGGGAAAGAGAAGCCGATTTAAAGCAGCGAGCCGCTGAAGCCAAAAAAGTATTGGAGCAAGAAGCTCAACGGCTCAAAGAGAGAAAAAAAGAAGCAATCGCCGCTCATAAAACCAAAGAAAAATTCATTCAGCTAAACGAACAAGAAATCGCTGAACAAATACGTCAAGTGCAGTACCAAGAAGAGCTCGAACAAGAAGAGTTTCGTAGTGCCATTGTTTCATAGAAGGTAAAAATGCGAGTCAAACACGATCACCCAGACACAGCAGGATTTCCCAAAAAGGTTCGACAGAGTCCCGCGACTAACGTCTCGGAAGAACTTGAGTCTATCTTTAACAATGCTCTGAAGCCTAAAACTCAGCCAGCCAATCTTCAGCAAAAGAGTGCCAAAGACCAAGCTGATTCAACGGATTCAACGGTTTCAACGGATTCAACGGATTCAACGGTTTCAACGGATTCAACGGATTCAAGCGCATCTCTTGATGGCTTGTATCTCGATCCCAAAGACATTATTGACGGTTTCCCAAAAGGCTTGAATACTCAACCAGCGCCAATCCAGTTTGATGGTAAAGCCGCTACCTCTGTGCAAAACGTCTTGAATGGTCAGCGACTAAAGCCCGATACGACAGTAAAAGAAGCGGTAACCTTAAGTAACGCGCAGATTAACACAGAAGCGAAAGCTACGTTGTCCGCATTTGAAGAGAAGCTAAAACCCTTAAAGCGCATTGATTTACATCATTCAACCTCTGAAGTGGGCACCAAACTGCACTCGGCGGCGAATATAAACCAACCGACTACTCAAGGTGATGTGATCCTAAAGAGTATGGAAGCGCAAACACCTCGCAGCTCGGCAAGAAACGTGAACGATCTGATTAGTAAGTTGGTCGAAAAGATCTATGTTTCTCTCCCAACAGCGAACGAGAAGGAGGTCCGACTGTTTCTCAATGAAGGTCAATTGAAAGGTGGTGAGATCTCCATTAAGCACGACAGTTCTGGTTACAGCGTCTTAATTAAACAAGAGCATGCCCTTTCGCTAATCAACCCAAACGCTAAACAAGAATTGGTTGAGCGCTTACAACGCTTGGGGATTGAACAACCGATTCGAATCTCAATCAGCGAGCAAATGAACCAACAACAAGATCAACAACGTTCTCGACAACAACGCAGTATTTATGATGAATGGAAGCCTGAGGACGAATGATGATACTTAATTTCCCTAAAGTCGACGCATCAAGCATCTCGCTAAGCAATCAACTATGTGCGAAACAATGCCACTTTCAAGATAGCCTGAGCAACAGCCTGTCGGTTACGCTAGGGCCAAAACCTCAATTTACTGGCTATCGTTTGGCGTTATTCATTGGAGGGCAAACGATCAAAATAGATTTTTGTGGTGCGCAATTACAGTTGTGGTTACATGACATGCTTGACTCAACGGCTTTTGAATCACTACCAAACTCATTGCAATTGGCGTTACTCAATAGCCAGATTGAACCATACACCGATGTGATTAAACGTCTTTTTGGGCAGCTTCCTGTCTTAAGCAAGTTACAACCTCTTGAACAGCAAACTCAGCAAGAGAATGTATTGATGCTCACCATCAACCGTGATGACGCATCTCTTAGCCTCTGGGTGCATGAAGGTCGAGATGTGCTACTTGGCGCGTTGCCACAAGCACCATCTTACCTAAGTCAAAATATTGCACTACCATTCTGGTTGAGTTTTGGCAAAACACGTTTGGCAGTCAGCCAATTCGAGCAACTGGAATTGGGGGATGTGGTGTTTTTCGATGATTGCCACATCGCACAACATCAAGTGCTCTTTCAGATATCCAATCAAAACCTTTGGCGATGCCAACTCGACGAAACCATACTCCACATCCTAGATAAAGAAACCAATATGAACGATATCAATAGCTCTGAAGTACTTACCGACCACAAGCAACTGCCAATTGAACTCACTTTTGATGTTGGTCAGCAAACCATAACTTTAGAACAACTTAACGCGCTACAACCTGGCTTTACCTTTGAGCTTAACCAGCCAATTTCAAACCCGGTCACTATGCGAGCAAACGGAAGAATTATTGGTGAGTGTGAACTTGTGAGCATCAATGAACGCTTAGGTGTTCGCGTTCTCGAATTGTTTGGCGGTAGTCAGGAGCCAGCATGATCCAGTTACCTGATGAACTGAACCTAATCGTCACGCTCGCCCTACTTGCTTTGGTTCCTTTCATTGCAATGATGGCGACCTCTTTCGTAAAGCTTGCTGTGGTGTTCTCTCTATTGAGAAACGCACTGGGTGTACAACAAATACCACCCAATATGGCGCTGTACGGATTGGCGATAATTTTGTCGATCTTCATTATGGCACCAGTAGGATTTGAAACCTACGACTACGTTACACAACATGAAATATCCCTAGAAGATTCCGACAGTGTTGAAGGGCTGATTGAAAGCGGACTGCAGCCATATCGAGAGTTTTTGAAAAAACACATCCGTGAAACTGAAACGGTGTTTTTTACCGATGCTGCGAGAACCTTGTGGCCACAGAAGTACTTCGACCGCTTAGAGTCAGACAGCTTATTGTTGTTACTCCCCGCCTTCACGGTCAGTGAACTAACTAGGGCATTTGAGATTGGTTTCTTGTTGTATCTGCCCTTCATCGCTGTCGACCTAATCGTGTCCAACATCCTACTGGCAATGGGGATGATGATGGTATCGCCGATGACAATTTCGCTACCATTCAAACTACTGCTTTTTGTGTTACTTGACGGTTGGACCAAGCTAACTCATGGCTTAGTACTCAGCTACGGATAGTGAGGAGAGAAATATGAATCCGGCCGAAATAATCCACTTTGCCACTCAGGCTTTAACGCTTGTTCTATTCTTGTCGCTGCCACCGATTCTGGTTGCGGCGTTTGTTGGCACCTTAGTCTCACTCATCCAAGCACTGACTCAAGTTCAAGAACAAACGTTGGGATTTGTCGTTAAACTGATTGCCGTCATAATTACCTTGTTTGTTACCGCACAGTGGTTGGGCGCCGAGCTGCATTCGTTTGCAACATTGACCTTAGATAAAATCCCGCAAATACGATGAGTTACGATGATTTGCACCACGCACTGTTCCTGTACAGCTTAACGCTTCCTAGGTTAATGGCTTGTTTTATATTCCTGCCGATCTTAAACAAGCAAATGCTGGGTGGCACCATGGTGAGAAATGGAATCTTGTGTTCTCTTGCACTTTTTATATTTCCTATAATTAATCAACAAAATTTACCTGCAGAAACGGATGGAATCTGGTTAATGGTTATCTTGGGGAAAGAGGTGTTATTGGGTCTGCTCATTGGCTTTATTGCGGCGATCCCCTTTTGGGCAATCGAGGCGGCAGGCTTTCTCGTGGATAACCAGCGAGGCGCAGCCATGGCGAGCATGTTTAACCCCACCCTCGGTTCGCAATCGACGCCAACGGCGGTATTGTTGACTCAAACTCTGATCACTTTGTTCTTCTCGGGCGGTGGCTTTGTCACTTTTCTTTATGCGCTATTTTCCAGTTACTCGTCATGGCCTGTGATAGGTTTTTTTCCAACCATAACAGAAGGGTGGGCACGCTTTTTCTACGACCAATTTGAGCAATTAATGTGGCTTGGAGTTTTGATGTCTGCGCCTATAGTACTGGCGATGTTCCTTGCCGAGTTTGGGCTTGCGCTCATCAGCCGATTCGCACCACAACTCAACGTTTTCTTCTTGGCAATGCCGATCAAAAGTGCCATCGCCAGTGTGTTATTGATTGTGTATCTGGCTCTGATGATGAACCACTTTCAAGCACTTTTCTCTGAAATCGCACTGTTCTCAGAGCAGCTAAACACTATTTGGTAATCGCTAGAGTCTGCTTATCTCTCGAACTTATTTTTGCAGCGACTTGTAGATTGTTCTTGCAAAAATAGATGCTTTGAAATGTGGTAACTCTATTCGATAAACCTATAATGCAGTGGAAAGAAACCACAAACGCCGTCCAAAGAGTTCAGCTAAAACGTTTTACTCTTTGTTGAGAGGGATTTACTTAGAACGATTCGGCGAAAAGGAATTAGCCGTCCGCCTCTCACCTGATTAAAACGCTTTATCTCGAACAAAATTCAACCAAAATAAATAAACAGGTCCTAATAATGAGCGGAGAAAAAACTGAACTCCCCACCCCAAAAAAACTCAGGGATGCCCGCCAAAAAGGGCAAGTTGCAAAAAGTCAGGAAATCATTTCATCTTCATTGATTCTGTCTTTGATTGTCGTGTTGTTTGCATTCGCCGATTACTATATGTCGCACATATCTGCCCTAATTTTACTGCCAAGCAAATTGGCATATCAGGGCTTTCAAGATGCACTACTCGACGTAGCTATCGCCATCGCCAAAGAAATGGTTTATCTGCTTGCGCCGATCCTCTTGATTGCAACCTTAGTCGCCATCATGGCTAACATGGGACAGTTCGGCTTTCTATTTAGTGGCGAGTCTGTCAAACCGGACATCAAGAAGATCAATCCAGTCGAAGGGGCAAAGCGAATTTTTTCGTTAAAGAGTATCATTGAGTTTATTAAGTCCATTCTCAAAGTTTCGTTACTTTCATGCATTATTTGGATAACGCTGAAAGGTAACTTAAACACGTTACTGCAGATACCTACCTGTGGGTTAGAGTGTGTACCGATCATCACTGGCGTATTAATCAAACAATTGATGATTATCTCTGCGGTAGGCTTTATTGTGATTGCCGCAGCCGATTTTTCTTACCAAAAGTTCGACCACACTAAACAGTTAAAGATGACCAAAGATGAAGTGAAACGTGAATACAAAGAGATGGAAGGCAGCCCTGAAATAAAAAGTCAACGTCGTCAACTGCACCAAGAAATGCAAACTTCTAACCAAAGAGATAACGTTAAACGCTCGAATGTGCTGGTTACAAACCCAACACACATTGCCATCGGTTTGTACTATAAAAAGGGCGAAACACCTCTGCCTGTGATTACCCTAAAAGAGACTGATGCGATGGCAAAGCGTATGATTGCGATTGCCAAAGAAGAAGGGGTTCCGGTGATGCAGAAAGTACCGCTCGCACGTGCGTTATATGCGGATGGGCAGTTAGACCAATACATTCCTGGCGATCTTATTGAAGCCACCGCAGAGATCCTGCGCTGGGTTGCGTCTCTGGAGCAATCTGAAGAGCAATAAGCGAGAAAACTATGTGGTTCAAGGTAAATATCGCTAGTACTCGACTCACTCAACTTGAAGATACAATTTTTAAGACATGAAAATGATCCATTTCTCCGTAAGCTATTGGTTGTGCATTACACCAGGCTCAATCGTAGAGCAAAGAAAGTAGAGGTCTCATTTAAGCCAAAAACGAGAAAAGCAATACAGCACCTAGCCATTGATGCGACTGGCCAATGGTTGATGGCGAAGGTGAATGGAAAGTCAAAAACGCAAGACAGATGGCAAGCGGAGAGTTTGTCGATATCGTATAACTCAAAGCATGAGCCGTCGTGGTAATTGTTGGAACGCCTGTTTTGAAAGCTTTTTCCACTCAATGAAAGTAGAAGCTGTCCAAGACGAGCCGATAATGATGCGAGAAGAGATGCTTCAAGCACTCTTTGAATACATCGAAGTTGTTTATAATCGAACAAGAAGGCACAGGGCTCTTGGGTATCTAAGCCCAATTAACTTTGAAAAACAATATGTCGCTTAATACCTTCTCCAGTCTAACTGGAGCAGATCATTAGGGCGAATGTCAAAGCTATAAACAAAGTCATAGGACTAGGTATGCCTGTTAGAAGCTAACTATTAGTCAAATATGGCGTCGTTGAACCTCAAGCTGATTTGATCAACAACGCCTACAAGAACAGATTCACACGATTGAACATAATGATAGTGGCTATATACCCAATCAACTTGAAGATGCAGGCTTGAGAACTTGAATTTATCATTAATTCGAGATGTCAAAGAGCCTGCGATCTCTGGAAGAGTCACAGTAAAAAATTGACCTATTGCCGCCTTGAAGTCCCGTTTGCTTTTGAAGTAAACATTGTTCCTCGACTTCTCATTCATTACTTTCCATAGCCGCTCTATTGGGTTTAGGTTTGGGCTATAAGGTGGAAGATAATGCAGTTCGATATTTAGGACAAACGCCGCATCTTTGACTAAGTCACTGCGGTGATATCCTGCACCATCTAAGATGATATGAAGCTTATGGGCTAACAGATAGCTCTCTCTTAACTTACAGAAAAAGCGAACAATACTTTCACTGTTAATGCTTTCGTAATCGTGAACAATGGTGGCACCAATATCCGACAGGTTCAGTGCACCAATAATGTTCAATCTGCTGCGATCACCCGTTGTTTCAATCACTTTATCCTGACCAGTACGTATCCAGCCATGAGATATTTTGGTTGATAAGGTTGGGTGAACAGCGTCGATAAAAACTATCGTTTCACCCTTACCACAGCTTGCCTTTAGTGATTTATAACCATCTATGAAGGCTTGTTGTTTTGCTTCATCAAACTTGTGTGGAACGCCTTTCGGCTGCTTGTAGCTAAAGCCATTGTGGTGAAGCCATTTGTTCATACCTGAAACCGTATAATCAAGTCCAAATGTCTCTTTAACATAGGCGACAATTTGATGAGTATGAGAATAGGTTTTCTCAGTCAAATGCTCGATTAGGTGCATGGTTTGAGTAGCAGAAAGTTTACTTTGGCTTCCGCCATTTTCAGGCTTAAGTTTTTCAGAAAGAACGTAGTCACTGAGGTGACGTGCAACGGTCGATTCATTAATACGAAGGGCTTGTGAAATCATAGTCTGACTCCAGTCTTCAGAAGCTAGCAAAACAGCCTTAATACGGTCGCAAACTCGACTGTCACGTTCATTGTCGTGCATTTGTCCGAGTTGTAGTTTCTGTTGAGGAGTCAGTGCAATTTTCATGGCTCGTAGCATGATCCTGATTCTAAAGAAAATCAAGCATCTTCAATGATCACGGGTATAAATACCAATCAAATTTGCTCTAATTATTCATTTTTTGAATTGATATTAAATTTAAATTGATATTAAATCTGAATTGGGTTTCTATATATGCGATTTAACGTAATTATAAATATAATGGAGATATAAATGAAAAAAATCATTGCAGTAATACTTCTAGGAGTAACATGTTCTGTCTTAGCTAAAGAAGTGCCGGTTAATTCACCAGAAGTAGATTTGTTGCTTAGCAATAATACTATTCATGGTGTTCATTACGGGAAAAAAACAGTTCAATATTTTTCCGATTCAGGCACAACGTGGTGGATGAGTAGTGGTGATGTAAAACCCAGCGAAGGCACATGGCGCATTAAAAATAATAAATATTGTTCAAACTTTGGTAGTGGGGAAAGCTGCTACGAGGTTGTCCATGATAACTCACAAGATATCTATTACTTTTTAAAAGGCGATTTCCGAGCTCCGTTTATCCCTCGTGAGGGATACACGTTTAGCTCGGTAGACTAGTTGTTTCATTTATTTAACGTAACGGCACTTAGTGTGGCCCAAATTTAGACACAAGAACAGCTCCCTATTAGGAGCTGTTCTGCGTTACGGAGTCACGCAATTGAACATAGGAATAATGAACACCAATAATTTTTTTTAGTGAGTTTTTTAAAACGTATGTCTTTTTACGGATAACCTTGTTTTTCTTAGATTCATCACTACATCAAATATGAACAATATTGCTGTTAAACTAGTTTAAAGGTTTTGTATGGCTATCTATGTAGCGCCTGGTAATAAAGTCGGGCGAGATGGGGCTCTTTTCAAGAGTGTAAAATTAATACAACAAATCATACGGTTGTAGTAAAATATGGTCGGTATTGTACTATCCGTGATCATGAAATAGCGCCTCCAACAAGTACTGCAGCGCGACATTGGTTGCAGATTTATAGAACACCAGATAATACGGAGTAATGTCCGTAACATTATCGTAGAAAGGTCGCTTAGCGGCCTTTCTGCATTTGTAAGTATTAGGTAGC
>NZ_JBGOOO010000036.1:0-43747 GCF_041439695.1 Vibrio sp. FF266 | reverse complement strand
TATTCATCAACGAGTGCCCACACAGATTGATAGGTTTAAATTGTTAAAGAGCTTTGCTTGTCGAAACTTTCTTTTTACAAAGAAACCCTTGAAAGCGGACGTGAATTCTAGCGATTTAATTTTAAGTGTCAAACACTTTTTAAAATTAATTCCTTTCGAACTTTCCGTCTTACTGATTACCGCTGAAGCCTTGTAGCGACTGCTGTGTCAGTGAGGCGGCATTATAGAGATCATCGAAAACATGGCAACCCCTTTTTTGATAAAAATTCAAAAAAATTGCTTAAGCGTCTACTTTTACGTCAAAACCCTCTTTCATAGGCCAAAGCTCATACAATCAAGAGCATATAACTTAGAATTTCGCGACTAGATCTTTCGAGAATGTCTCTATATCCAGTTCTATACTCCACTTTTCACTTAGCTCCACTATGTTATCTAGCGATTGCTGAACCGTTTTTATCGTCAATGTATTGTTATCTAGGTCGTATACCTGTTTTTGCGTAGTGTAATAGAAGTAAAGGATCGTTAATGCTTCTCGATCACCATGCTCAGCTTTTGGTTGAATACGCTTAAGCTTACGATAGATTTGATTGTGAACTTGTTTCACGTTCCACACATAAAGTGCTTCTTTAAAGTAATCATGCCCTTTCACACGGCTCGCGATAAAGGCATTCAGTGCGACTGATAAAATCACGCCAAGTACATTCAAATGGAAATTACCTGTCGCTTCCCCAGTAACGGATCCAACTGAACCAAAAAGTTCAATCAGAATGCTACCGAATACGATGGCAAACAAGGCGAGCGACCCAACCAATGAAACCAACAGTAGGTTCATCTTCTTTCTATATTCTTCTTTATTAATCTTCTGTAACTTCATCGACTACTTCCTTATGTAAGTCACCTAATAATTTGCGCATACTATCTATGTAAACCTTGGTTAGCTTCAACCTTTACCATCTTGTAATGTGGTCACTCTCTATTTAATACGTAGAGTTCTTGTGGTCAGTACTATACATAACTCCATTTGACTTCATTAATAGAAAAGAGTTACATACCGCCATAATTTTGGTTATTCATCAATTCATGTTGATAAAGTCTGTTTCGTTTTATCACATACTGACAAGGTACATCCCATGCGTTCATTTGTATTACGCGCTCGCGCAGCCCCTACAGAGAGCAAACTTATCTTAGAAGGTGTTGGGCAAGACGCTCATACTGAGATTCTGGCTCATACTCTGATGAACACGATCTTCGTTGCTCAATCTCACCGTGAGAATGTCACCGTGCACCTTGTGCTAGAGAGTACTAAAGACTTTTCTCGTACCATTACATTCGATTCAAATGAAATCACCAACATTGGTGGCTTTCATGAATCTGCACTGTTATCTGCGGTAGTAAGAGCGGTTGACGCTTCTCAAGGCATGACAAAAGAACAGACACGTCAGGTAGAACCGGGCATCACTGTTCGCACTATGAGCTTTGAAAAGTTGGTCAAAGAACTGGCCGAAGACCACCAGCTGTACATGATGGATAAGAAGGGTGACTTTATCCGTGATGCAGAGATTGCTGAAAACCCATGTTTCCTTCTTACTGATCACATCCCTATGCCGAAGAAAAGCTACAACAGCTTGAAGCGTTTAGGCACAGAGAAAATCAGCTTAGGTCCAAACATGCTGTTTGCTTCTCAGTGTGTTGTGTTGATCAACAATGAACTGGATGTACGTGGTTTTTGATATCCACAGCTCTCTCTACGATAGTTCACTCTAAAACAACAGTTCGCTATAAAAATAGCTAGCCCTAAAACAATAAATGGAGCGATATACGCTCCATTTATGGTCAAGTTAGCGTGCTAATTAAAAACGCACTTCGACGGTCATCCCTTCAATCCAATATTCTCTAGGCAAATCAGCCGTAAAGTTCAATGCTACTTTGAGATATGCTGGCTGCCCTTCAAA
The DNA here is from genome assembly GCF_041439695.1 of Vibrio sp. FF266. Classification (NCBI taxonomy): domain Bacteria; kingdom Pseudomonadati; phylum Pseudomonadota; class Gammaproteobacteria; order Vibrionales; family Vibrionaceae; genus Vibrio; species Vibrio sp. FF266. The sequence continues at coordinate 41,795 of NZ_JBGOOO010000036.1, read as the reverse complement.
AGGGCTTGCTAATTGAGTCGGCAACTTACTGACGATTTCTACCGAATCTGCAATCTCAGCCTCAAAAGTACTACCATTTGGAAACCTTACCTTGGTATGAGCTCCTATTATCGCATTCTCTAAATATTTAGGGTCTAAATACGCGACCACTTGCGGGATGGTATTCTTCGCTATCGTTACAAGCTCGTCACCTTCGAACACTCTCTGCCCTTCAACGACATGGATATCGACAACGCGACCTGCATAGGGAGACTTAATCGCCAACCCTTGCTCAACAACACGTTTAAGTGCTAGATCTTTCATTAAAGCACGTCGAGCCTGACTAACCGGACCCGCTAATTCTCTTTCTTGTTCAGCTAATTTCGCATTTTGATAATCAAGTTTTTGTCCATTAAGCTGATTGTTAAGTGAGTTACTCATTCCCACTATACTTGCGTAGTCCACATCGGATACCTGACCTTTCTTCCTGTATTCTTCATAGCGCGTTTGAATTTGCTGTACCGTGTTTAAATTACTGCGCGTTTCTTCAATACCTTTCAAGTGCAGTAAGCCAATATCATCAGGAAACCTGATTTCTAAATCTAATAACTCAGCATGAAGAAATTCGATTTGCGCTTCCACTTCCATATTAGTCAACTGAATCGCTGTCTCTGATTTTAGGATTTGACTTCCATCGTCTACTGGAATTGGGCCGACTACTCCTGCAACTTTAGAGGTTAAGGTTACAGGATGCGAGGTAATGATTGCCGGAGCAATAACCAGAAAATTTGTCTTTAAGAAAAAATACGCTACGAATAATAGAGGGCTAACCACTAAGCTTAAGATTAAATACCAACGAAAGCGGTAGCCTCCTCTTTTCGCTTGTCCGTAAGCAACTTTGACACCATCATCCGATTGAGGGTTATTCTTTTTATCAAGATGAAATTTCACTTTCATTGTTAAAACCTTTTGCCTTTTTTCAATACCCACCAAGGAGCCATACTGGATTCTTCATGACTTCTTCTAAATAACTCATTCACCATAGAGAACGCCGTAATCAACCGCATAAAGAACTGATAAAACGGATACAAGATTAGCCATTTTGCCATCTTAAGATCTTCTTTCGCTCTTTCGGAAACCAACCCAATATAGACAGTAAAAAACAACAACACTGTCGACAAATAGACGCAATAGATAAGGATCAGAAGTGCAGCAACAAAATCGAAGGGGTAAGCCCAAAATATGTAAAACATGAATAGCGAAACTAGAATGGGCAGCAATACGTTTTGTAGAACGCCATAAACTAAAGTAAATATAAAGTTTCCCCAACCGAGTAATCTAGGGGTTAGACCTTCATTGTGTTTCCTTAAAAACAGAAATAATAAGTCTCCATCCCATCTTAGCCTTTGTTGTACCAACCCTTTCAGTGTATCGGGTACATCAGTATGGCCCACAGCTTTAGGTGTAAAAGCGAGTTTATTGTTTGGATGTCTTTTCTTGTACTGTTTGAGCCTCATCGTTAAGTCGAGATCTTCAGCAGTATGGGTATCCCACCCTCCAACTTGCTTCAGAGTGTTCTTTCGAAAGGCACCAAATGCTCCTGATATATTATTGAGAACACCCCAGTTGGATAGCCCCGTCTTACCAGCTTGCATTGATAACATATATTCAAGAGACTGCATTCGCGTAAGCAAATTTTCTTGCCAGTTTCTAACGCGTAAAGCACCTCCAGAAGCAATCACATTCTTATCAGTAAATTGCTTCATCATTTGTAACGCCATGTCGTTATCAAAAGAAGTATCACCATCAACATTAATAACAAAATCACCAGTAGCGTTATCTAAACCAGCATTCAACGTTGATACGCGACCTCCTCTTTGCCACTTAGGAATGACACGAACATCTCTGTTTCTTACCGTTTTATGTCTTTGCTCCCCTCGCATTGCAGCTAAGTAGGTATCTTCATTTTGAGTTGCTCCATCGACTACGGCTAAAATCTCAATCTTTCCGGGATAAAGCTGTTCAACAAGCGTGTCGATCGTTATCTCAATTGCATCTCCTTCTCCATAACAAGTAATTACAAACGAGATGCTTGGGTATTCTTTTATCTCTATGTCACTGGCCGAATAAGACCAGCGAAAGATTCCACTTAACACAAGCAGAAAGAGTGGGAGCTCCACCATAATCATCATGGGGAAAAGCATTAGCCAAAGCTCAGAGTTCTCTAAAAGCATCCCCCAGAAGTACTGTTGGAGATCAAGGCTAACTGACAGCATAGATTTCACTGACTTTACTTTCTAACCAATAACCAACATCTTCTTTCATTGTTGGATCGGGTATACCCCATGCAAAGACATTCAGCGTGAAATCGTCATCTTCGATTAGAGAACAAAGTGCTTCTATTTTCCCGCGTAATACTTCTATATGTTCCATCTTAGCTTTAGGCATAAACACAAGAAGAACATCGCTTTTAAACTGACAACAAATATCAGAATCTCTAAATAATCCGTTTAAACGCTCTGTAATTTGCTCGATCAAAGCAAACATTTTTGCGTCTCCATTTTTAGACACATACTGCGCTAAATCAGGCAGGTGTAACCCCAATAATAAGTGCTCTTCTTCGTGGCGAAGTGCAATCCTATTAACCCAGCTAAGAAGATTAGAAAAATACCCGCCGTCTACTTTCCCGCTTAAGGTCAGTTCAGGCGCCGATAGCTTCACTCCATGACGGAATATATACTCTCCCTGAACTCCAAGTTTCAGCGAATAAATCTTCCTAACAACCAACTTTGAAATATCGTTTTTTGTACCACACTCGAAACAAGAAGCTAATGTCTCCGCTTCAGAAAAAGAGTGAGAGCATGAGTTACATGTATGAGTTTCTAAAGGGCGATCATAATCCACTCCAATATGTCGAAGCTGAGTCAAACATTTCGGGCATTCTAATTTTTGGTTGCGTTTGAACAGCCCTTGTTCAGCAACATGGCCACACGTGAAACAATGGAGAGAGGTACGCTCAGTAATATCAATGTCTTTGCAAGAAGGACACGCTTCGATGTAGTTTAAGTGGGCACTGGCACATTCATGACACACTCTGACTCGATCGATTAAATCCTCAATTTCAAAAGTGTCTCGCTTAGTCTCTGATAATACAAAACGATAAGTTGAACTTAACTCCGGATAGTAAAGCTCCACTAACGGATAGGAATATATCGATTTATGAGACAAATATTTGTGAGGTGATAATCGACGTCTTTGATCCGAGCCTAACCACCCAACAAGAGGGTCTAATGTATCCGATGAGTCGATAATACTTTCTAACGTTCTGCGGTGTTGAATCACCTCTTCTTCAACACTTTCTGGATTTAAAGTGCCGTCTGATAAACACTCTGATAATGCACTATCTTCTAAAATATAAATCTTCCAAGACCAAAATTTCCTGCTACGGTGGAGTTGGCTCATCAAGTCGTCTTGCGAACTAAGATCGCCATTTAGAACTATGACGCCGCCCAATAAATCAGGGAGTTGATTAATGTCACTGACTGGCACGAGCTCAAATGATTCTCTGGTTTCAAGTGTAGGGGTTCCAAGGCAGTAAATTTTCAACTTATCTTTCATTCATTAACTCCAAGTCTTTTGACGCTGTCATCGTTGAATCAAAGCTAAAAAACGTTAATTTTGAACGATGCTATTTCATTATCCACCCTTACATAAATACTAGATATCGATATGAAAACCGTCCAATAATTAGCCGAAAAGATTAAATAGGATCACCAATTAATTAACACCTACGAAACATGAATATCGTTAATACTTGGCATCAAAGCGGTTACATTCAAGTCTAAAAGTAGGGGTTGATGAGTGTTATTTTCGATAGCAGCACTTCCGGAATAATAGCGTTCTCAAACAAATTAAGCCTAATGCCCATGATTTTTTGACCTCCTAAACACAAAAAGAGCTCAACTAAGTGAGCTCTTTTTTATTATCTATATCTTGCTATCAATGGAGTTATCTAGGAATCAGACCCGATTAACCAAAGATGAAGCTGTATAGGAAGCCTGCACCCATCGCCATGCTTAGGATAACGAATAGGAATGCCGCAATCATTTGGTTCTTGAAGATTGATTTAAGCAGGATAACTTCCGTTAAACTTGCACCTGCACTACCAATAATCAATGCCATTACCGACCCCAACGCCATGCCTTTCTGAACTAGAGCAGCACTTAATGGGATTACCGCTTCAGCACGAATGTACAGTGGAATACCAATCACGGCTGCTACTGGAATCGCATACCACATACCTTCACCAGCGTACTGTGCAATTAGGTCTGTAGGAATGAAGCCGTAGATGAATGAACCAATCGCAATACCCATCATTAGGTAAGGGAAAACTTGTTTGAAGTCTTTCCAAGTTGAGAACCAAATTCTCATCCAACGGCTAGGTTCTTTCTTCTCTACGATTTCAGCCGTTGCGCTTCCATCTGCTGAACAGCATGAAACGGTCACTTGTGGCTCTTCTTTTTTCGAATCACAGCAAGATGTTTCTTTTGCCATTACTGGTGCAGGTTCACCACATGCACTTGTACCACATGAAGATTCCGCTTTAGCCGTTGCTGCTTTCTTAGGAGTAGAGTCACCACAACTAGTGCCACAGCTTGAAGCAGAACCTGTCGATTCATACGCTTCAGGTTTGACGTAGCGTTCAAAACCTAACTTCTCAAGTGCGTAACCAGCCACTACAGATACCGTCATTGCTACAAGGAAGTAGAACACAGCGACTTGCCAGCCGAACGTAATCACGAACAAACCAATGATCACTGGGTTCAATAGTGGGCTACCGAATAGGAATACCATCATTGGACCGAAACCCGCTCTTGCACGCAGCAATCCTTTTAGGAAAGGAATGGTCGAACATGAACAGAAAGGTGTAATTGCACCCAATAGTGCAGCAACCACATACCCCTTACCATTACGTGAGCTCAGGATAGATTGAATCTTTTCTGGTGTAAGGAACTCTTGAAGAATCCCAACAATGTAGCTGATCGCTAAGAAAAGGATAATTAACTCTACTGCTAAGAAAGCGAACATATCAAGTGCGTCTTTTAGCATTGTTAACATTTCATTGCTCATAATTAACTCCAAACTGGATTGAAGGTCGGGCTCTATGAGAAAAGTAACCAACCCTTAATTTCGAATATTCTCGAATTATAGAAATAAACAGCTCCAGATCAAGCTTTATTTCGATAAAAATCGAAATGATTTTCGAAAACACGGTTTTTCAATGACTTATACAGACACCGTTTTTAAATTTGAATTCGACATACATTTCGACTAACATCGAAATTAAATCTTGAGGAGTTAATATGAACTTAGAAGTCGTAGCGAAAGCACTTAAAGAGTTGGGACACCCTATTCGCCTAACTATTTATAAGAGTGTCGTTAAAGCTGGCTACCAAGGCATTGCAGTTGGCGGCCTACAAGAAGAGCTAGGTATCCCTGGTTCCACCTTGTCTCACCACATATCAAGCTTGGCGTCTGCGGGCCTAATCAGCCAAAGACGAGAAGGGAGAACTCTATTCTGCGTGGCGGAGTATGAATGCCTAGAAGGTGTGATTGATTTCTTACAAGACGAGTGTTGCGTAAATGATCAGTGCAACTGATGCACCTTTGAACGGGGCACCTTTGAATAAGGCACCTTTAAAGCTCGAACAAGTCTGGGCCGAGTATCAGCAAGCATTAAAGTCATTCTTGCATTCAAAGGTCAACAATTCTGCGGATGTAGACGACTTGATCCAAGATATCTTGATTAAGACCTATCAGAACTTAGACAAGGTACAAGATGCGAGCAGTGTTAAGGCTTGGCTGTTCCAGTTAGCCAACAACACCATTATCGACTTCTACCGTAAGCACGCTCGACAACAACGTGATAGCCAAATTAATGCTGAAGATCTTTGGTTTACCGATTTAGACCACAATTCTGAGTTCAAGCAAAAGCTTTCATTATGTATTGAACCCTTTATTCAGGCGTTACCAGAACAAAGTTCATCATTACTGCTTGCTGTCGACATCAAAGGCCAAAGCCAGAAAGAGATCGCAGAGGCTCAAAACATCAGCTACTCAACCGTTAAGTCTCGTGTTCAGAAAAGTCGCGGGGATCTTAAGAACTTGTTTGAAGAGTGCTGTAACTTGTCACTTGATCAACAAGGCAATGTGATTGATTGTGAGCTCAAGTCGGACGCTGATTGCGGTAAGTGCCAATAGAAGTACTTATAGTAACTAGCTCAAACCCATTATTTGAATAGAACAAAGCCAGCAATTGATGCTGGCTTTGTTGTTTTCATAATCTGAAAATCACGCTTTGTTTATGCGAATCGAGTGCTTAAGCGAACCTAGTGCTTGATCGTACCGAACTACGCCGCTTCCGCTTTTACGACCGGTTGATAGCGTCCCGGTTTATGATTCATCGCCAAAATCAAGTTGGTTACTATCGCACCCAGTACAGACAGAAGAACCAGCGACACATCAACGATAAACAGTGAAAGCACAACAATCGTACAATCTAGTGCCATCTGAACCTTACCCGCACGAATCCCAAAACGTTCTTGTAAGAACAGCGCCAGAATGTTGAAGCCACCTAAGCTCATTTTATGACGGAAGATCACCAACATGCCGGTACCAATCAAGCCACCACCAAGTAAAGCTGCATACAATGCATGAATTTCGGCAATTTGAATCACGTGATACAAGTGATCCACGGCGAACGAAACAATCGAAACCGCGATAAACGTATTGATGGTGAAGCGCCAGCCCATACGAGCAACCGACAAAATATAGAAAGGTAAGTTAAGTGCGAAGAACACTTGGCCAAAGCTCAAATCTGTCACTTTGGTAATGAAGATCGCTAGACCAGCCGTGCCTCCGGTGAGCAAACCGACTTGATTGAAAAAGATAACGCCGAGTGACACTAGCGCGCTACCTAAGATCAGCGCCAGTAAGTTTTCGCGAAGGTTATGATCTTTATCCATGTGAATGACTCTCCCTGAATCTTTTAACATCGCGTTTCAGTCCCGTTGAAACGATTGAAGTACAAATTTACGATGTTTAACAGATAAGTCGAGTAATTGCGCAGTGTTACTGAGTGATTAATTTGTATACTAGTTTTTACAGGCTTTAAAATACTTCAATAAAGCAAGCAGTTATATCTAAAAAATTTAATATCCATCCTAAATTCTCCGCTTCTACCACATAATCAGCGAGCTTCGTGTTTTCCTATTTATTAACTACGTTTCATTCCAATTCCAGCGATGCTTAAATCTATGCATAAATCTATGCATAAAACGCATAGACTAAATCACAAAAGGTCATTTGATACATACCCTACTCGTCATTAGTTTGGTTATTGTGCATCACAGTCAGCCATTGATTGATCTCTTGGCTCAGCATGCCGTGAGCAGTGGATGCCACCAGCAGTCAGCGCATGAGCATTCCGGGCACGAACACCACAATAAGATGACTGACCAACACATGTCAGCGCAAGACCACTCACATCACCACCATTAATTTAAGAGTATTAGAATGAGCATTTTCCGTTTTCCTTTACTGGTATGGCTTGGGATCGGCACACTTATTATCAGTCTAGGGATCAGACAATCATTCGGCATTTTCATGATGCCAATTTCAGAGCATTTCGGCACCGGCCGTGAATTTTTCAGCTTCGCCATTGCTCTACAAAACCTGCTGTTTGGTGTGTTCCAGCCTTTTGTAGGCATGGCCGCTGACAAATGGGGAGCAAGACGCATCATTATTGCAGGTGCATGTGCTTACGGTTTGGGTTTATTTCTTACGTCAATGTCTACCGAATCAAGCATGCTTTACGTTTCACTAGGCGCATTGGTTGGCCTTGGGTTAAGTGCAACAAGCTATGTGATCGTGCTAGGCGCGGTAGCAAAAGTAGTACCTGCAAAGCACGCGGCTAAAGCATTCGGTCTAACCACAGCTGCAGGTTCATTTGGTATGTTCGCGGTAATTCCGGGTGCGCAATACATGTTGAACGAGTTTGATTGGCAAAATGCGATGCAAGTATTTGGCGTGCTTTGTTGTTTGATGATCTCATTTGCACTGTTTATGCGAGCACCGAAGTTAGCAACCAATAAACAAGTAGAAGACACCCAGACACTGAAAGAAGCACTGTCTGAAGCGTTTTCGAACAAAAGTTATTGGTTGATTCACGCGGGCTTCTTCGTGTGTGGTTTCCACGTGATGTTCATTGCGACGCACTTACCAAGTTACTTAGCAGACAAAAACTTACCTGCGAGTAGTGCAGCAATGGCACTGGCTTATGTGGGTATCTTCAACATCTTCGGATCTTACTTCTGGGGTGTGATGGGCGATAAGTTCAGCAAGCGTCATGTGATGTCTGCACTGTACTTAGTACGTACTGTGGTTATCGGTGCGTTTGTGACTCTGCCAGTGACTGAATCAACCGCGGCAATCTTCGGTGCGGCGATTGGTTTCTGTTGGTTGGGTACGGTTCCGCTAACGTCTGGTTTAGTTCGTCAGATCTTTGGTGCCCGTTACCTGTCGACGCTGTACGGCTTGGTGTTCTTTACTCACCAGGTAGGTAGTTTCTTAGGTGCTTGGGTCGGTGGTCGTATTTACGATTACTACGGATCTTATGAGTCGATCTGGTGGTCAACGGTGGTACTGGCATTTGCAGCAGCGCTTATCCATTTACCTATCAATGACAAGCCGATTGAGCGACTGAAATTGGCAATGGCTTAGCGTTTAACGCTGACTCCCCCAACAGCAAAAATCGATAAGCAATCCAATAAGAGAGTGGATATTGAAAGGAGCACATCCTGAGATATTCGCTCTCTTTTTTATTGGCCGTTGTAATCGAAATTATAACTAGCGAAACTTGCATAAACCTCACTGAATAATAAGACTATTCTTTTCGTTTTAATTTATAGTATTCACTTGCTCCTTTAAAACTAATCCGCAGGCTTATGGAATACCTAGATCAGACCGCCCTTATCGCAATGGCACTCATTTTTGCAGGCTCATTTGTGCAAACCGCAATCGGCTTTGGTTTGGCCATTGTGGCTGCCCCACTGCTGTTTTTGGTTTCACCAGACTATGTACCTGCGCCTATCTGTTTAGTTGGCCTGTTCATCTCTTTATTCAACGCCTTTAAACACCGTGCAAACATTTCTATTGGCGGATTAAAAATCGCATTACTAGGACGCATTCCAGGCTCACTAGCAGGCGGTGCCTTGTTGGTGATGGTTTCAACGAGCGTGTTGTCACTTTGGTTAGGTTTATTAGTGGTATTTGCAGTGATTGTCAGCTTGCTTCCGTTTAGGTTAGAGCCGACGCCTGCCAAAATGGGCATCGCGGGATTCTTCTCAGGATTCTTTGGCACCAGTTCAGGTATTGGTGGCCCGCCGATGGCACTGCTACTCCAACACCAAGATGCCAATCAGCTGCGTGGCAACTTGTCTGCCTTTTTTGTCTTTAGTTCAATCATTTCGTTGATTGTTCAGATCCCAATTGGCTTCTTCACTATGCACCATTTGATCATCACCATACCTTTGCTGCCTGCTGCTTGGTTGGGTTACAAAGTGGCGTTAATGACCACGCAAAGCATTCCTAAAGAGAAGATACGTATTGGTTCTTTACTGTTATGTTCTATCAGTGGCTTTACTGCCATTTGGCAAGGCTTAGCTGGTTAGTATAGAGATAACGTAAGTGCTGAAGGTTGCTTACGTTTTGTAACTATTTTAATGACAGCTCACTCATCTCGATAAGCAAGCTCATATGACTGACTAGTGACGTTATCCATTATGCTCAAATACTCTAATGCGGCGCCTTATTTAAGCTTTAAAGTCAGTACCACACTGTCGTAAACATCTCTATCTGGCGGTCACGATTCCCTCTCATTCACCATCAATAAACCATTACTGCATAAACCATTTTTTCATAAGCTTTTTGTATACAGAGCTGAGACTGTTCAAATCAGGCTGAATGTTCAATTGGTAGCGTAGTCCTATTCATAATACGTCTATATACTGCATATTCATTAAGCAGGAAAATGAACACATTCAGTATTAAGGACTTTCAAATGAAACAACTTGGGTTTAAGCAAGTTCTTTTAGTCGCCGTATCAGCAATAATTGCAATAAGTGTAGGCTCAGCCAACTATTTTTCATATCAGAGCAATAAGGAAGCACTGACTGAGAATATTTACCAGAGCACACAAGACCGTATTCGCATTGAAGGGAACAAGGTTGAGACTTACCTGGATGCTAAAACACAAGCAGTAGCAAAAGTAGCTGCTGATTATCGTCAACATAATTATCAAGATAGACACGCCGAGCGAATGCGCGTGGGCTCATTAGGTGCTGATGTCGCGAACTTAATGATAGGTTTTGACAATGGCGATGCTTATGCCTCATTCGATTACCCGGGCTGGGATAATCACAAAAGCCCATCAAGCTACGACCCTCGCAGTAAAGCTTGGTACAAAGAAGGTAAGCGTTCAGGAAGCCTTGTATATACAGACCCATATACAGACTCCACAACAGGTACCTTAATGGTGAGCATTGGTAAAGATGTTGGTAACGGTGTGGTATTGGCAGACATTCCACTCGATGTTCTAAGTGACACTGTCTCTGAAATCGACCTCAACGGTGCTATTTCGATGATGATGACCAATGACATGACGGTGCTGGCTAGCACATCCAATGTGGTTAAGGTGGGCACTAAATTAACGGATTACGCTTCTTTGAAAGACGTTGCAAAAAAAGCACAAAATTCAGAAAGCACAATCGTTAATTATAGTATCAACGGCGTTGAGAAAGTGATGTTCAGCCATGCGGTTAGCTATGGTGATAAAGAGTGGTACCTACTTGTTGGATTAGACAAAAGCGTCGTATTCGCAGCGCTAGAAGTCGCTCAGCAGCAAGCAATTATGATCACGATTGTCTACCTATTGATCAGCGTAGTTGCCACGTTATTCATTCTCAATATTCTTTACAAACCCATCCTAGCGTTGAAAGAAACCATTACAGGGCTATCAAATGGTGATGGTGATTTAACTCAGAGACTCGAAGTAAAGAAACACGATGATTTAGGGCAAATCGCATCTGGTGTAAACCAATTCATCGAGCATATACAAGACTTGATGCTAAAGATTGACGCAGCATCGTCTGAACTGAAAGAAAATGTGCAGCAACTTGAACATAAATCAGATGAAAATAACCACATTTTGAATCAGCACGTGCAAGAAACTGAACAAATTGTCACTGCCATTGAAGAAATGAGTTCAACAGCTGACGCCGTTGCCCAAAATGCAGGTGAAACGGCGCAATCAACTAAAGTCGCGTCCGATATCGGGGAGCAATCACTCAATGCTGTCGGTGATGCACAAATGAAGGTTAATGCACTAGTTTCTGAGATAGAGAACACATCATCGAACCTAGAAAGCATGAGCCAAGAAACTAAAGGGATCAGTGATATTTTGACAGTGATTGGTGAAATCGCTGAACAGACCAATCTCCTTGCGTTAAATGCAGCGATTGAAGCCGCACGAGCGGGCGAGCAAGGTCGTGGGTTTGCAGTAGTAGCTGATGAAGTGAGAGCCTTAGCGAGTCGAACACAAGCGAGTACACAACAGATTGAACAAGCGCTGACTCGTTTGCTTTCAGTGAACAAGAATGTTGAAGAGTCTATGAATAAGACGAAAGGGACTTGTGACGAAACATTTAATAACACCGAGAAAGTGGGCAGCAGCTTAAATGAGCTAACGTCACAAGTAACGGGTATCAATGACCTAAGCATTCAAATTGCAACGGCCGCAGAAGAGCAAAGCAGCGTCACTCAGGAAATTAGTCGTAACATGGTGGCTCTGAGTGACATTGTAAATGAACTCAACAAAAATGGAGATCAAGCTTTGGTGCAAACCAACAATATCTCCCAAGTAAACGAACGACTGGCATCAATGGTTGGTATGTTTAAACTGCGTTAATTCATACTAAAACAGTTATTTAAAATGAAACTTGTAGTGTGTAGCGGTTATGATTTCAAATATCGTCTATAGTTTTTCAATAGCAGTCATCGTTTAAAATAGCCGCCTTCTCCGAAGGCGGTTTTTTATTCCTCTCTCTCAAAAGCCCCACTATTGCTCTTCTAGGCAAGTTTATTACTCATTTGCTACCTCTTAGAAACATCGGTAACAAAGGTTCTATTCTTTGCGTCGGAATCAGTGGCACCAATAGGTAGATCAAACCGGCAAAGGCGATAGACGCAGCTAAGTCTTCAGGGCGGTGCATACCAAGCCAAACACGACTATAAGCAACGCCACCAGCCCAAACTAGCAAACCGCCAACTAAGTAAAAACGTTTCGCTTCTAGGAACAAGCCGCCAAAGAACGCCAGACACACGCCAACGAAAATCATGTGCCCAGATGGGAAAGAATAGTCAGTCTCACCCAACCAGTGACGCGTTCGCCACTCACTCACCTTATCTTTCACAGATGCAATCGCTGCGTTCTTTTCTACCAATGGCAGTTCGTAAAACAGCTCTGGCATGTCAACGACTTCTTGCGTCACCAAATACTCAGAATAAGGACGCGGGCTTTCTGTAGAGTGCTTTAAGAAAGTTTTTGCTGCAAAGCTGAGAACCAACAACAAGCCGAGCTGCAGACAAAGGCTGACGAGCTTAGCTTTGGAAAATTTCATCGTGAGCAATACCAAAGACAAAACAGCTAGCGTTACCAAGAATCCTTGATTACCCGCCGAGTAAGTCACAAACGTTATGAAGGCGCCTTGGAAAGGCGAAACCGCAGCCCCAAGGTCAAAATTAGATCCAAAGATCAAAAACGGTACGAGAGAAGACAAACTTAAAACGAGCAGTAATAAGCCTTTGGATTTGTTAGAGAACGGAGATGTCATGACTAAGATCTTTTGGATAAAGTGGATGGATGCTAGCGCAGCTTAGCACTGCCAATATCAATTTTATGTCAAAACGGTCATTAAGCCGTCATGGTCTAACAATGTTCGATTGATGAACCTCTTGAGTATTGATTCAGTGAACGGCCAGGCCAGCACCAATAATGTTCGACATACACTGATGTTCATAGAGCAACAAAGACCACTCAAACCAGCTGAGACAAAGGCATTATCCCACTAAAGACTGCCGGACACGTTCTGCTGATAAAGTGAACACTTACCCGATTATAAGGCTGGAATCTGAAAAACTTTGCTGTCAGTCCTTTAAATCCACTATTGAAAGGATTACCATCTGGTCTGCTTTCAAAGCAAAACAGATTATTAATTTTTATTCTCAGGGCGGGGCGAAATTCCCCACCGGCGGTATGTTTTTAGCAAAATCTAAAGATAAGCCCGCGAGCGCTCGATCCGTCGAGGTCAGCAGATCTGGTGAGATGCCAGAGCCGACGGTCATAGTCCGGATGAGAGAGAATGAAAACACACTCGTTTAAGTTGGAAAGGTGTACCTATTTATTAGGTTCATGCCTCCAACTTAGACGGGTGCATTTCGTTTTGGATAAAACCATAATGAGCTAATACCAATCACAGTAAATAAATGATCAGAGATAGCGCAGGAAAAACGCTTGAGAACAAGGCAAAATTTTTCGATAAGTAGTTATTCTACAGTCAAAAATTTTAACGCCGTTATCAAGGGTTTTAACCAGCTAGAATGACCAGTTGTTTACTACGATTGGTACAAGTCGACTTGTAATGAGTCTGCTTTGTTGTGCTCGGTTGAGATCCCTCATACAGCCCTGATTCTGGTGATATTTTAGGAGTTTAACCATGAATCAGTCTTCACTACTTGCCGAATTTGGCGAACCAATCACTCGCGTTGAAAACGCACTGCAAGCTCTACGCGAAGGTCGTGGCGTACTTTTACTTGACGATGAAGATCGCGAGAACGAAGGCGACATCATCTACTCAGTAGAACACCTAACTAATGCGCAAATGGCGCTTATGATCCGAGAATGCAGCGGTATTGTGTGCTTATGCTTAACAGACGAGCAAGCGAACCAACTTGAACTTCCACCTATGGTTGTTGATAACAACAGCGCAAACCAAACTGCGTTTACCGTCACTATCGAAGCAAAAGTCGGCGTAACAACAGGTGTTTCTGCCGCTGACCGTGTAACAACGATCAAGACAGCAGCAAACCCAACGGCTAAGCCTAGTGACCTAGCTCGCCCTGGCCACGTATTCCCACTGCGTGCGCGTAAAGGTGGTGTACTAGCTCGCCGCGGTCACACAGAAGGTACTGTGGATCTAATGCAAATGGCAGGTCTTCAATCGGCAGGTGTACTGTGTGAAGTTACCAACCCAGACGGCACGATGGCAAAAGCGCCAGAGATCGTTGCTTTCGGTAAAATGCACAACATGCCTGTACTGACCATTGAAGATATGGTGATGTACCGCACTGAGTTCGACCTAAAACTGGCTTAATGTTTAATATTTAATGCTTAGTGCTTAGTGCTTAGTGCTTAGTGCTTAGTATCCCGATATTAACTCAAGCGCATTGACCTAAACAGATCTAGGCTCACCAATGGAGCCAAGCTTATTTTAAACAGGGCATAGTGACTGTCACTCAAACAGCTTTTACAGCTGACTGATACCGTCCAATAAACCCTGTTAGAATCAGAACCGCATACAAAAATTAGAGCCTCACTGATTTCAGTGGGGCTTTTTTCATACTCACGTCCGATAAAAAACCGAGCCAATTAGCAGCTATTATCATTAACAATACGCAACTGTTATGTTATAACATAGCAAATAATTACTCATAACTAGGACAAAAGCATGAAAAAGCTTGCCGCACTGGCGCTACTTTCCATCAGTGCACTACTCATATGGATATTTTTACCATCAAACGAAACACAACCAACACAGCTAAACATTTCTGGCCCCTTCGAATTTACCGACCAAGATTTATCTAAAAACGGCTATTTATTTACACGGTTACAAGTCGTTGAAGCGCTTACTGCTATCGATAAGTCAGGCAACATCACACCTTTATTAGCGAAAGAATGGACAACTAGCGCAAACAATCTACGCTGGGAATTCACATTGCGCCCAGACGTTGTTTTCCACGATGGTTCACCGCTTACCGCGCAAGCTGTTCAAACTTCTCTTTCTCACGCTTTAAATAAACCAGGCGTATTAAAGCGAGTACCCATCAAAGAAATATCAGCTTCAGACAACCTTCTAGTCATCGAGCTATCTCAACCTTATCGACCATTGCTGGCCGTGTTAGCGCATTACACAGCAGCGATTGCAGCACCAAGTTCGTTTGATCAACAAGGGAGCGTGGCACAGCTGAGTGGTACAGGTCCTTATAAAATCCAAGAATTACAAGCTCCTCATAAAGCGCATGTTGTCAAAAATGCGGACTACTGGGGCACAAAAGCCTCGATTGAACATGTTCACTACCTTGCAGGTCATCGCTCTGAAAGCCGTGCTTTGTTAGCACAAACCGGTCAAGCCGATCTGGTTTACACACTCGATCCAGCCAGTATCGACCTACTTGAGTCTGCAAAAAATGTTGAATTAGTGATGGAGTCAATCCCAAGAACGATCCTAATTAAGTTGAATAATGAACACCCACTTTTGAATCATTCAGATGTGCGTCAAGCTATCAGTTTAGCTTTGGACCGAACGGGTATTTCAAAACAAATCGTCCGCGTTCCAGGCTCTGAAGCCTATCAACTGTTTGCCCCTTCTCTTGGCGCATGGCACATCAATAACCTTGAGCAAACTCAGCGCAATATCGACCAAGCGAAAACATTACTCGCAGGGCAAGGTTGGCAGGAAAATGAGGAAGGTCTCCTTTCGCGAGAAGGCAAACCATTCGATATTACTTTAACTACCTACTCAGATAGACCAGAACTGCCTATCGTAGCTACCGCGATTCAAGCTCAGCTTAAAGAAGTCGGCATTCAAGTGAATGTTTCTATCGATAACTCAAGTGCAATTCCATCAAAGCACAAAGACGGCACCTTAGAAATGGCGCTCGTGGCGCGTAATTTTGGCACTACGGCGGATCCCCTAGCCTTACTAATGCGCGACTTTGCTAGCCATAAAGGCAGTGACTGGGGACCAATGAACTGGTCTTCTGATGAGTTCAGCAGCTTACTTCAACGTCTATCGGTTGAACCAAACCAAGAACAATATAATCTAATGACTCAAGAAGCTTCATCCATATTAGCGGAAGAAATGCCGCTGATTCCTGTGACTTTCTACACTCAATTAGTCGCGGTGAATGAACGTGTTAACCACTTCTCATTTGACCCATTTGAAATCAACTATCGTATCTCAGAGATGACGATTAATGATTAATATCTTAATCCGAAGAGTACTCCAAGCCGGCTTTGTGGCTTGGAGTATCGGAACACTCACTTTCATTTTAATGCGCTTGTTACCCGGCGACTTTGCTTTTCGAATTGCAGCGGGTCGTTATGGGTACGATTATGTGGATGCAGATGCGGCACAAGCGGTTTACCAAGAGCTAGGGCTTGATCGTTCGGGCTTGCAGCTATACCTCGAATGGCTATGGGATCTTCTTCATTTTGATTTGGGAACATCATTGATCAGCGGTGCACCTGTGATTAATGAAATCAGCCACCAGCTCGGTCACTCGCTTTTATTGGCCGTCGTCGCGACTGTCATTTCTCTTTTCATTGCCATCCCAATCGGTATTTATTGTGGAAAACGGACCGACTCTTTTGCAGACAACTTCTCACTATTAGGTTCTATCATCCTAAGAGCTCAGCCAGTCTTTCTTATTGGTTTGGCCTTGGTGATTATCTTTGCGTTACAGCTGAATTGGCTTCCTGTGGCAGGCTTTGGTCGAGTCGAGTTTATCGTTCTGCCCGCCCTCGCCTTAGCACTATCGCTGGCTGCAATGTCTAGTCGCCTTATAAGAAATGCCACTCATGATGCCATCACAGCACCGCACTTTTTATTCGCTCGTTTAAAAGGACTCAGTGAGGCGCAAGCTTTTCAGCATCACGCTCATAAACACATCGCTTTACCTGTTATTACTTTTGTTGGTGTTCAAGCAACCGGGTTAATTGAAGGGATCATTATGATCGAGTCATTATTCTCTTGGCCGGGTATTGGTCACGCGTTAGCGCATGCGATTTTCCGTAGAGATATACCAATGATTCAAGGTTCTGCTCTGCTGATGGGGCTTCTATTTGTGGTCATCAATACCTTAGTCGATCTTGTTAACTACCAATTGGATCCAAGGCAACGCGCGAATAAACCCTCTGCTTTATTTTCAAAATTTGCACCTAATAAACAACAAGCAGAACCCGAAAAAAAGAAGGTTAAGATCGTATGAATTTAACAAAGCCGCAATGGTTAGGTCTGATTATCTTAGCCGCCTTATTATGCCTAGTCATGCTAGAACGGACTGTCTATCAAGGTGATATTGCCAAGCAAAATTTAGACCTTGCATTCACAACGCCTTCTGTCGAAGAACCTTTAGGCAGAGACCATTTTGGACGCAGTAATTTGGCAAGATTAAGCCACGCCATCAGCACCTCACTTTCCATGGCATTAATAAGTATTACTACCGCTGCGTTGTTAGGGACGTCAATGGGAGTAATCGCTGGTTGGAAACAAGGATGGTGGGATAAAATCTTTTCATTCAACGTGAACATGATACTCGCCATGCCCGGCTTAATTCTTGTTTTACTTTTTGCGGCAATGGTTCCTGGATCATTCCTCATTCTATATATCGCCATATCGCTCATGCTGTGGGTGGATTTTTTCCGCGTGTCACGCAACCGAACGTTGTCACTCATTCAGTCACCTGCAGTAGAAGCCTCTCGGCTTTATGGGTTCAACCACTGGTATATATTCAAGCGTCACTTATGGCCAGATTGCCGAAATGATTTATTCACCCTGTTCTGTTTTGGTACGGGTAATTCAATACTGGCACTCGCGTCTTTAGGCTTTCTGCATGTTGGGCTCAAGCCGCCAGAAGCTGAACTCGGCTTAATGATGGTTGAACTATTCCGTTACTACCACCAAGCCCCTTGGGTTTTGATTCAACCGGTACTGACCGTTTTTCTTCTGGTATTAAGCTTTCATTTATTAGCTCAAGGAAAACGTCACACGCAATCCTCAAAAAACCATACGCATAATGAACCGGGAGCTAAACAAGAAAAACCCCAACTAGGCAAACAAGCGGATAACGGAGTAGCAGCATGAACGCAATGTTAAAAATTGAAAACCTGTCGATTCAAACTGATACTCAAACCTTAGTCCAGAGCTTAAGTTTAGATTTATATCCGCAGCGTCCGCTCACCATTTTGGGAGAAACAGGCGCGGGGAAAAGCCTAATCGCGGCAGCTATCGCCGGCACATTACCTGATGCCTTAAAACCAGAGGGCGACATTACTTTGTTTGATGAGCTTAACCCTTTAAACCGAGAACGATTTTGGGGAAAAGAAATCGCATTATTACCTCAAGAACCTTGGTTAGCACTCAACCCGCTTCGGACTATAGGATCGCAGATAAGCGAAGTTCATAAGCTGGTTTTAAACGAAGATCGCTCCCAGAGTGACACACTCACCCATCATGCACTTCAACAAATGGATCTGGGCAAAGATGGAGATAAACACCCATTTGAACTCTCGGGCGGAATGGCGCAACGTGCTGCGTACTTATGTGCGACACAAGCTGGAGGCAAACTGTTAATTGCCGATGAACCCACAAAAGGCTTAGACGAAAGCCGACGTGATCACGTTGGGCAACTTCTCCTTTCTCACTGCCAACAACTTGAAAATGGCAAACCCGGTGGCCTGCTCACCATCACTCACGACATTAAACTGGCTAAAATGTTAGGTGGTGACATCATTGTAATGAAAGAAGGGGCAATTGTTGAAAGGGGAGACGCTAAAGCCATTTTAGATCAGCCGCAAGCGGCCTACACAAAAGCGCTAATACAAGCGCAACCTGAGTATTGGTATCTTGATCAGCCAACTTCCTCGCAACCTTCAAATGAATCAAATAGTCACGCTACTCCCTCAGAGGTTGGTATACAAAGCGGGCAGAAGCCATTGCTTGAAGTTGAAAGTTTAGCGATTTACCGCGATCAAAGAACACTCTTTTCAGATCTCACGTTCTCATTATCACAAGGTGAAATACTGGGAGTTTATGGTGACAGCGGATGCGGGAAATCTTCTCTCGCCGATACTTTACTAAGGTTGCATCACGACTTTTCCGGCAATATCGACTGGCTTCAAAAAATCGAAAAAGGACAACGCCTCAAGCTTTACCAAGATCCACCCAGTGCGCACTCCCCTCACACAACACTAAAAACGTTGCTTGATGACTTGTGTGCGCTTCACAAGCTAAATCGCTCCAAGATACCCGTACTTCTAGATAGATTGAGCCTTAACTCTGCTTTGCTTGAACGTCCATCAAGCCAAGTATCCGGAGGAGAATTGCAGAGGTTTGCGATTTTACGAGCGCTACTGATGAGCCCAAAACTGTTAATTGCAGATGAACCCTCATCACGATTAGACCCCATCACAGCAGCCCAAACGCTAAAGCTGATTGTTGAAGTATCGAAAGAAGCTAACTGCGGCCTAATTTTGATCAGCCATGATCAACTGGCTTTGAGTAAGCTATGCAATAAAGTGATCGACTTATCGCGCTATTGATTTATCTAGCTATTGATTTCTGGATCGATAGACTTATTGAGCTATTGGGCTATCGACCTAAACGAGCTTCGCGGTTATCTGTCTTCTCAGTGGTACATTCGCCGTAAATCTTTAGTCATACCTTCACTATCTACTCACTGAATGTACATCTCTGTGTAACCCAATCTGACTAACCTTGCATAAGAGGTTAGCCAGATTGTAGCTATTTATGCTTCAGCCATAGCAAAGTCTAGAAACTATAAAAACCTCTAACCTCTTCTATCGCACTCACTCGAATGGTGAGGTGATGCACCAGTATTGGTCATCCACAAGCGGGCTTAAAATATAAGTCGTTGAAATATAATGTTTATCAATTTTGGCACAAATCGTGAACTACCACTAAGTAGGTATTCAGATATTAGGAGTTGAATATGTTGGTCGTTATTTCAGTGGGTTTATCCCTATTAGTACTTGCAGCGCTGTTTCATTTCTCAAAGAAGAGACAAACAGCGCTATCACACCGGTTTGAAACCTTAGTTCTACTCAGACAGTTATTGTTGCTATCACGCAAACATCGCGCGGCAACGCATTATGCTCTGGCGTATCAATTGACGAGCGACTCAATTCGAAAAGTGAATCAGATTTACGACAACATACTTGAGGTATCTGAACTGCTTCAATCTCATGTGTCGTTTGACAGCCGTCCGATGTATCGCATTTATCACCTCAAACTCATCGCTATGCACAATGACTGGCAAAACCGTAGCTTAGTACGTAATCAATCGATTCATGGAAAAACGATTCGTCACAGCATGTTCTTGATGGATGAAGTGATGATCATCTGGCTGATTCAATCAGAACGAGAAGACATGAGCCGTGAGTACCACATGAACTGGCAACAGATCTTAGATTGTATGGAGATCCTTACCAAGTTGAGAATGGCCATCCCTGGGATAGAAAAGTCGAATACGGAAATACCTGAGGAGTATGCGAGATTCAAATTCTATGCATCTCAGACTCACCGTAAACTCAACCAATTATCAATTATCTGCCCTATTAGCAGTGGATCACCAGTTTGCACTCGAGCGATGCATGCACTCGCAGAAATCGCATCGAGCAACGAATTAACCCAACCGACAGATAGCTTATACGAATTAACCAGTGATATTTCTAGCGTCGTATCGCAAGTTTACGACCAAGTATTATCCGACATTACTAGAAACTTGTATCAGCCTTTACCTGACATCAACGATAAGGCGATAAACACCCGATTATCGGTACACAGATACGTGTAAAGACTTCGTGAGAGGAGAGCGTGTGGAACTCTGAATGATTGAGTTCAAATCCGATATCACCTTTGATATCGGATTTTTGTATTTATGTGTTTATGCCTTGTGTACTTGTGTACTTGTGTACTTAAGATATATAACCTCAAACATCCCCAGACTTGATATCGCTAGCCCAAGTTTCTGCTGCAAAATCAATAAACTGACGAACTATAGGAAGCTGGTAACTGCGAGATAAATACACCGCCCAAAGCACACTACTCGGTGAAACAAAATCATCCAAAATTCGTTTCAACTTCCCTCTTGCAATCAACGGATTGGCTAAATCACAAGGTAAGCGAACAATCCCTTTTCCATGCTGTGCGGCGCGAGTTAATACTCCAACATCATTGGCCTTTATTGTGCCAGAAACCTCAACCGAATAATGCTGGTTATCCTTAACGAAATCCCACTTAGAAACACTCAAATGGCGAAAGCAATTATGCTGTCGAAGTGCTTCGACCGTTTCAGGTTCTCCGTGTTTGTCTAGGTAGTCTTGTGAGGCACACACAACCGAATCAATTTCCATTAGCTTTCGAGCAATCAAGCTATCGTCAGGTTGATCGGTATAGCGCAGCGCAATATCGATTCTGTCGTCCACCAGCTGAGCAAAATGGTCAGAAGCAAAAAGCTCTACTGTGATACTGGGATGAAGCTCTGTGAACTGTTCAACCACATCCAACAACATGTGCTGAGTCAAGCCAATTGGGGCTGCTATTCGAATGGTTCCGGAAAGAGCATCGGTTTGATTAAGTGCAGTGACTTCTAGCTCCGCCGTTTCATGGAGTATTTTTTCGCAACGTTGTAACGCAATCTCCCCTGCTGTCGTCAAACTTACCTTACGAGTCGTTCTGTGTAATAGCCTCTGCTTTAACCACCCTTCGATCTCTTGAACATGCCTTGAAAC
Organism: Vibrio sp. FF266; assembly: GCF_041439695.1. Taxonomy (NCBI): domain Bacteria; kingdom Pseudomonadati; phylum Pseudomonadota; class Gammaproteobacteria; order Vibrionales; family Vibrionaceae; genus Vibrio; species Vibrio sp. FF266. Next base: position 19,888 of record NZ_JBGOOO010000036.1, on the reverse strand, counting down.
CTGTAAACGGCTCATGTCCAAATGCTCTGCTGCTTGAGTAAAACTGGCGCAATTTGCAACTTCAACAAAGCTACGCATCGCCGTCAACCTGTCCATCACACTCTCCCTTACCGACTTAACCAAGCCTATTAGATAACTGTATAGATACAATCTACATCATTTTACGATATTTATCGCAACCTAGTGAGCTATTAGACTGCAATGGCTGTCGAGAAACAGACTCAATAAATTAGATAATTGGAGAGACATTATGAAAATTGCAGTATTAGGCGCATCAGGTTGGATTGGTAGTCACATCGCTCAAGAAGCTCAATCTCGCGGACACGAAGTTGTTGCTGTTGTAAGAGATGCAAGCCGCGTAAAAATCAGCGATGTTGAAGTTCGTTCATTTGATTTACAAGATGAAGCGGCAAGTCTAGCGACCGCTTTCTCAGGCGTTGATGCGGTAATTGCTTCGATTGGTGGACGCGCTCTAGGCAATCACGACATCGTAAAAAACACAGCAGCTAAGTTACTTGATACATTGCCAAGCATTGGCATCGAACGTCTACTTTGGGTAGGAGGTGCAGGCTCATTAGAAGTGGCGCCAAACGTACCGTTAGTTACCGTTCCTGACTTCCCTGCGGACTACAAAAACGAAGCGCTAGCACAAGGAGAAGCCCTTGAAATGTTCAAACAATCTAATGAAAAGGTTAACTGGACATTCGTTAGCCCTGCTGCGGAAATCTTCCCGGGCGATAAGCTATCAGCCTACCGCACAGGTGGTGATCAACTGCTCACTGACGAAGATGGCAACAGCAAAATATCCGTCAGCGACTACGCTATCGCGATGATTGATGAACTAGAAGCTGGCAAGTTCCCACGCCAACGTATTGGTGTCGCTTACTAGTCAGCTCATATATAAAAACTAAAAAAGCCGCTTGTTCAAAACAATGCGGCTTTCTCATCTTTATATTGAGCATTCCTTTAATCCAATGGCAGGTGACCCGTTTTCACTAGGATAACCGTCTCTTCTTCCACATAAGGGAAATGCTCGCTCATATGAGGGCTACGCATCCATGTGTGTTTTGGATACTCGCCATGTTCATCTTTAAAAGTGCCTGACAACACAAAGATCTCTTCACCACCAAAGTGACGGTGCGGCTGAAAACGTTCGCCAACAGGCCACTTCACTAAAGCGACATGCTCGTGCTCGAATTCATGCAGTGGCATCACTTGTAAGCCACCGATGCCCGGAAGCCATTCCGTTTCTAGAGTATTGATACGAACTTGAGTTAAGTCTCTCGCATCAAACTGGTTGAGCTTCACCAAGATCGTGCAGCCATCTTTGCTTGATGGAGAATGCGCACTGCCCGGGGGATTACGGATATAAGTGCCTGCAGGGAAGTCTCCAGTTTCATCAGAGAAAACACCCTCTAACACGAATATCTCTTCGCCTTGCGGATGAGGGTGCTCAGAAAACGAAGATTTAGGATCATACTTCACCACGCTAGTCGTGTGACCCGATTCCTTCTCTTCTCTTTCTAGCGGCTTGCGCCATACCCCTTTAGCAGGGCTTGCAATCCAATCTAATGTCTCGGTTTCAATAACCAGTCTCTTTGAAAAGTCCATGTTGAACATAATGGCGACCTTACTCTTGTTATCGTTTTAATTATTCTTATTATCTTTCTAGCTTTTATTCTACGCGAATACTCATCCAGGAGGCCATCTCGCTGCATTTTTCCTGCGCGACAGCCACCTTAACAGAAGCCTAATTAATTGCGGCCAGCTATCACACCGCCATCAACATCCCAGATTGCACCCGTTACCCAATCTGCACTGTCTGACAGTAAGAAAGAGATGCTATTGGCGATGTCTTTCGGCAAACCGACTCGGCCAATCGGATGGAATGCGTTGAAACCTTCTAGCGCTTGATCCACTTCTTCAGGTTTAATGAAAGATTCGTAAATCGGTGTTTTAACCACAGCCGGAGAAACCGCATTCACACGAATATTATGTTCAGCCAGTTCCATTGCCATGTGCTGTGTTAATGCGTGCAGGCCAGCTTTAGCCATTGAATAGGCAGAAGATGGCGTCGCTTTGATTGCCTGCTTACCCCACATAGAGCCAACGTTAACCACACTGCCACCGCCGTTCTTGATCATCAATTTGCTTATCGCTTGAGTGATGAAGAAGGTTGCTTTATTGAGCTGCATGTATTGCTCGTAATCAGATTCTTGATGCTCGATAAACGCTTTAGGGTTGAAGTAGCCAGCCGCATTAACAAGGTAACCAATACCCTCTTCAAGCGACTCTAGATGCGCAATGAGATTAGCTACACTCGCATCATCATAAAGGTTAGCTTGCCAACCTGAAGCGTGACCTAACGATTGCAATTCTGACACCGCTTTATCTAACTTAGTTGGGTTATTGCCGACAACCAACACATGGATGTTTTGAGCGACTAACTGCTTCGCTGTTTCAAAGCCCATACCACTTGTGCCACCGATTACTACTGCAATACCATTTTTAGTGAAGTTCATTTTGTTATCTCCTAAGTCATGTGAACGTGGTAATCTTAGGCTTTGAACTAACACTATGAATAGTAAGTACAAATCGGTTAGGTAGGTACTTATTGGTACATCTTTATGAAAAATCAGGAAAACTTTTTTTCAAGAAAATCAGCACCAGAGCGTTCCGCTCGCATGGTAGAAACCATCTACGGCTGTAAATGGTCGCTAACGGTTTACCAATTACTGGCAAATGGCATTAATCGCCCCGGTGAAATGGTGCGCTCAGTAGAAGGGCTATCTACAAAGGTATTGAATGAATGTTTGAAGCGAAATGTAGAATTCGGAATTTTAGATAAGCAAATGTTCAACGAACTGCCACCAAGAGTGGAGTACCAAGTGACACCGTTCGGTGAGAAGTTCTTGTTGATTCTAGACCAGCTGGAAAACCTTCAAAACGAAATCGACGAGATGTAAGCCCAAGCAAATCCGCTCAATACCAAATAATGGATAACACGCACTATTTAGCTCACTGGCATTTGCTCAAAGCGACCTTTGACAAAATCAATAAAGGTTCGGATTCGGCTTGGTTGATAGCGGTCTCGATGGTAGATCGCTGAAAAGTCGACCTTAGGCACTACCCATTCTTCAAACACTTGCAGTAATTGCCCGTCGTTGAGTTCTTGTAAGCAATAGATCGTTGGTACACGAATAATTCCGTTGCCCGACTTCGCGCCCTGCACCAACACTCGCCCATTTTTACATTGCAGTCTGCCCGTCACATGCACATCGACCGTTTTCTTGGTGTCGTCCAGTGCTTGAAAACTCCACTTACGCACCGATCCCGTTAAGCAGTCATGGTGGATCAGATCCTTAGGATGGCTTGGCTTTCCTTTACGAGCAAAATAATCAGGGCTCGCGAGTGTTCCCATCTCAATGTCTAAAAGCTTTCTTGCGATAAAGCCCGCGTCTTCTAAGCTTCCCATGCGAAAAGCGATATCAAACGCGTCTTCAATCAAGTCGACTCGGTTACTACTGAAATCAAGGCTAATGCTGATGTCTGGGTAGAGTTGCATGAACTCATTGACCAAATCCGCGATGATCACTTCACCAAGATAACCACCGACACAGTTTACTTTTATGTCGCCACGTACTTCTTCGACATCGTCCACAGCAGCAATCAGAGCTTGGTCTATGTTATCGAGGGCTTGCTCACATCTCGCGTACAGATCTTGCCCTGCGTGCGTCAGCCTCAAGGTTCGAGTGGTGCGGATAAACAGTGTTACACCCATCTGCTTTTCTAGGCTACTCACTTGGCGTGATACGTGGGAACGAGACACATCCAACTCCTCTGCCGCTTTGGTGAAATTACCTAAACGAGCGATAAGCACGAAGGAGCGAATATCAGACAGGTTAATTTGATTGAGCATAGTCACCAGCTTACTAATGAAGTTATGAGATAGACGCCTTTATTGTTGCACCACAGCAACAGTGTTTCAAGTAAAGCGCTATATATCAACAATGCTATTTTCCTTAATATACTTCCATCGCAACGAAGCAAGGCAACAAGCACTTGATTCGAATGCACTTAAACAACACGTCGTAGCCAACCGACGCAATTAAAGTACAGAGGAAATAAAATGAAAAAACTAATCGTAATTACAGGAGCAAGCTCTGGTATTGGTGAAGCAATCGCTCGTCGTCTAAGCGATGAAGGTCACCCTCTGCTACTTTTAGCTCGTCGTGTTGACCGCCTTGAAGCGCTGAACCTACCAAACTCACTGTCAGTAAAAGTAGACGTAACAGACAAAGCGTCTTTTGATGCAGCAATCGCACAAGGTGAAGCGAAATTTGGCCCTGTAGACGCGCTTATCAACAACGCTGGTGCAATGCTTCTTGGTCAAATCGATACTCAAGACGCTCAAGAGTGGAAGACAATGTTCGACGTGAACGTGATTGGCCTTCTAAACGGCATGCAATCTGTACTTGCTCCTATGATGGAACGCAATACAGGTACTATCATCAACATCAGCTCAATCGCGGGTAAGAAAACATTCCCAAGCCACGCTGCTTACTGTGGTACTAAATTCGCGGTACACGCTATTTCTGAGAACGTTCGTGAAGAAGTAGCAGCTTCAAATGTTCGTGTTACCACTATCGCACCGGGTGCTGTAGAAACTGAACTTCTGTCTCACACTACATCTCAAGAAATCAAAGACGGTTACGATTCTTGGAAAGAAGACATGGGCGGCGTACTGGCTGCTGACGATATTGCTCGCGCGGTATCGTACGCTTACCAACAACCACAGAATGTATGTATCCGTGAGATTGCTCTAGCACCAACTAAGCAACAGCCATAGGCCTTTGCTATCGCTACTAAATAAGCGATGAACTAAAAAACGCCACTACTTAACAAGTAGTGGCGCTTTCGTTTTGGTGGTAACGATGATTGCAATCGCCACATCAATTTTTACTCATGCATGATTTGCTTGCGTTGTTTGTGACGTTGTTGATCAAAAGAAAAAAGCGCCCAAGCTGGCTGGTGCTTGAGCGCTTTTAACAAACTAAAGATGTTGATTAGAAGTTGTAACCACCACCAATCATGAATACCCATGGATCAATATCAACGTCTGTTGAGTACTGTTTCCCACCAGCCTTGTACTTGGCTGTAGTATCGATGTCTGCGTACCAGACGGATGCGTTTAAAAACCAGTCGTCGTTGATCATGTAATCCATGCCAACATTCGCAGCCAGTCCCCACGAATCATCAAGGGACAAGTCACTTAAACCAGCATCTTTAGCCGCACCATTAAGCTCTTCGTCAAAGAATACGGTGTAGTTAATACCAGCACCTACGTAAGGACGGAACTTGCTGTTTGCTTCGCCGAAGTAGTACTGAACCATCAACGTTGGTGGTAAATGTTTTGTCTCGGCGATATCACCTAAACCACCATGGTTTGTAGAAATTGTATGGGAGAACGGCGTCGCTGCAAGAATCTCGAGACTGATGTTATCTGTAAACATGTAGCCAAATGTCAATCCAAGTTGGGTGTTTGAATCCACACCAAATTTTGAACCCGATGTCTCCAAAACATCTCCACTGCTATCGTTAGGAGACACTATTGCGGCACCAGCACGGATGATGAAATCACCTTCTTTATGAGCAAAAGCACTAGTTGACATAAGAGCCGCAACAACCGCAATACCACATACTGTTTTTTTCATTATAATTTCCTTTTGAGGGCTTAATCGTTATTGGTGAATGAGTAATCATTTCTTATTTTGCGTGCAAGGTAGCATATAATAACCCTACTTTATTGATGGAAATCAATTTGTGAAAACTTGTGAGAACTTATGTGAATTTGCATCGACTTGATCACTTTATTGCTTCATTTTATTGACAGTTCTGTAATGCAACTTTCCCGTGCGTCATTTTGTTAATTTAACCCATTCACCTTGCCCGGGTCTGTTTGGATCAAAATAGAGCAAGCCAACACCTCGTACGCATCAACTTGGTGCAATCTCGCAGAATTCATTCTCATCTCGTTTAATATTCAATGAGTTACATTTGGCTCAGCGCTTGCAAGTCTATGTTCATAATCATAAATACATTGAGGTTCTGACCATGCAAGACACTCTAACAATCGTTCTGGCCGGCGGTGTTGGCTCTCGGCTTTCTCCCCTTACCGATAACCGTGCAAAACCTGCGGTACCTTTTGGCGGTAAATATCGAATCATCGATTTCACGCTCGCGAACTGCTTACACTCTGGGCTGCGCCAAATTTTGGTGCTGACTCAGTACAAGTCTCACTCTTTACAAAAACATTTAAGAGATGGTTGGTCGGTGCTTAACCCCGAGCTCGGCGAATACATCACCAATGTCCCCCCACAAATGCGTACAGGTGATAGTTGGTATAGCGGTACTGCCGATGCGATTTATCAAAACTTGTATCTGCTTTCTCGTAGCGAAGCTAAGCATGTAGTGGTGTTATCAGGCGACCATATCTATCGCATGGATTACGCGCCAATGCTCAAGCAACATAAAAAGAACGAGGCCGATCTAACCGTAGCGTGCATGGAGGTTTCGATTGATGAAGCCAAAGAATTTGGTGTGATGGAGATAGATGAATCTCTAGAGATCAATAACTTTACCGAAAAGCCACATTACCCTGCATGTGTCCCCGGTAGGCCGACTCGAAGCATGGCTTCAATGGGTATTTACGTCTTTGATAAAGAGGTGTTAACACAAGCGCTACTGGCGGATGCCGAAGATCCGAATTCAAGCCATGATTTCGGTAAAGACATTATTCCTAAATTGGTCGGCAACAACAGTGTTTACGCGTATAAGTTTGGCGACGAAGAAGGCCGAGTGACCCAAGATGCGTACTGGAGAGATGTGGGTACCATCGACTCTTACTACCAGTCTAATATGGATCTGTTAAAGCCAGCCTCACCTATCGATTTATACCAACCAGATTGGGCGATTCGCACCTACGAGCCGCAACTGCCACCTGCACGCACCATTGCTTCTGTAGAAGGAAACCAAGGAATATTCATCAACTCAATGATCGCGAATGGGGTGGTGATCGAAGGCGGCTCTGCGCAAAACTCTATATTCTTTCCTAAAGTGAAAGTCAGTAATGCCGCGATTGTGATTGATAGTATTCTGTTTGAAGATGTTGAGATTGGGAAAAATTGCCACATACAAAACTGCATCATAGATAAGAACGTCAAAGTGCCAGATGGCACCCAAATCGGTATTGATAACCTTGCCGACGCTAAACGCTTTCACATATCGAAACAAGGCGTCATTGTGGTGCCCTCTTCTTACCAATTTGAAGAATAGCTATTGCTAAAACCAGATGGCGCTATAAAGGCAACCAAGAGTTGCCTTATTCAATAGTCGCATTCACGGAGCTTTGCTTTTTTATATAAACCATACTTTTTATATCAACTGCAGTGATTTAATAAGAAAGCAATATCGGCATCAAACTAGCAATGATTTATAAAACTTAAACTAGAATAAGTATTTGAGCTGACGTTTGGTTAAGGCGATAAAACCTAGGCTGGCAAGGTAGATTAGAGGAATGCTTCGCGAGTGAGGTATTTTTGAACATGTATTGAAAACACGAAACATAATATGCGATCAGTTCTTCGGACTTTCAAGGGAGTAAAGGGAGATTATTTGATAACACTGAAGTGAATCACACATGTGCTATTTCGCAGTTGGTTAAACTAACCGATGTTTGCTACGTTTAAATGACACAGTCATTGGAAAGGTATGATTTATGAAAATAAATGTTCAAACACATCATGTATCAATTAACGACGAGTCACGCAAAGACATCGAAGGTAAATTCGAGAAGATATCTAACCATTTCCCATCACTGATCAGCTGCGACATCATCATCACAAAAGAACATGGTCAACACCAGGTTGAAGTGTTCACCAACTACGAAGGTGTACGTGTAAACGCAAAAGCTACAGATGACGTTATGTATCCAGCTATCGCTTCAGCACTCAAGAAACTTGAAGCAGGCCTAAGTAACCGTAAGGGACAATTGAAATCAGACTTACACGAGAAACCAACGAGCACGAAGCCAGAAATTGCTTCAGACATCATCCAAGAGATGAAACTGGTATAACTCGACTAATAGTTAAAGCGCACTGACGAATAGAAGCGCACAAGAATTCCAAAGCCAGCATGAGTTGCTGGCTTTTTCGATCTACACCTCAATCAGTGGAATAGTGAGTTTTTAGATGGAACACCAACTAGGCAATAATTGGAAGCACATCGAATGGGTATTAACCGACGTCGATGACACGCTCACTTGGCAAGGCTCACTCCCTCCTGAAACCTTGATTGCGTTACAAAAGCTAAGAGACAATGGAATCAAAGTGGTCGCGGTGACTGGCGCTTGTGCGGGTTGGTGTGATCATATTGCACAACTATGGCCTGTCGATGCTGTGCTTGGAGAGAACGGCGCCTTCTTATTAGAGAAACAAGATGGTGCATTACAGCTTTCATCGGAAACACCACTAGAGCAAGTGCGCCAGAGCCAAACCAAGCTAAAACAACAAGTTGAAGCGATCTTGGCGAGTTACCCAGATCTATCCCTAACTCTGGACCAATCTTACCGCTTGTGTGAGGTCGCGATTGATATCGGCCAAAACCGTGAACCTGTTGACCCTGAAATAGTGCAAGTGGTACTTAAAAGAATACATGCTTTAGGCGCACACGCGACGGCAAGTTCGATTCATATCAATGCTTGGTATGGCGAGCACTCAAAGAAAAATGCAGTACATCGTTTTCTGGCTAATAAAGGCTTATCGCTTGAACAAATCCACAAGCAAGCGTGTTATGTCGGCGATTCAATGAATGATCAACAGATGTTCGAATCACTACAGCTCACCGTTGGCGTGGCTAACATTCGGCATTATTGGGATAAACTAGATCATCATCCAAACAAGGTGATGTCACAACCGGGTGGCTATGGGTTTGCAGAATTTGTGGATGCTCTTCTGACGCTTAAAACTGAGACAGCGAAAAGCTAACCATCCTTGTCTAAACAAGCTTTCTGCCCATTCAAACAACATAAAAAAACGACCGCTAGGTAGACCGAAGTACCTAGGGTCGTTTGAGCTTCAAAATGCTAGATAAGCTCTTAACTTTGACACATCACACAAAACACGCTGCATTGCACCATATGTTTATATGAGTTTATTACGGATATGGATCACCACCGCTTCTGCAACGATAACCACTGCGAAGATACTCACCAACACCATTGATACTTTCTGCCACTCAAAAAGGTTCTGCGCGTCGTTTAGCACCACGCCAATACCACCAGCGCCCACTAACCCCAATACCGCAGATTCACGTACATTGATGTCCCAACGGAACAGTACGATGGAATAGAACGCTGGCATCACTTGTGGCCAATAACCTTTCAGTAAAACGCTCATCCACGAAGCACCAGTCGCGCGTAAAGCTTCAATAGGCCCCATGTTCACTTCAGCAATTGCTTCCGCTAACAGCTTCCCTACAAAGCCGATACTGCGAATGGCAATCGCCATAATGCCTGCGAGAACACCGGGGCCAAACAGTGCGATGAACAGCAATGCCCAAACCAATGAGTTCACAGAACGTGAAGACACCAGAAAGAATTGAGCAATCCAGTTCAAGGCTTTATTCGGAGTGATATTTGGCGCGTTCATAAGTGCCAAAGGGATCGCAAATACCAAGGTAAACAAAGTACCTAACGTCGCGATGTGCAGTGTCTCAATCATCGCTGCGTGAATCGACTCAGGATAGAACGCGTAGTCCATTGGTACCATTCGTTCGAACATGTCAGCAAACTGGGCTGGCGCGTCATATAGAAACTCAGGAATCACTTCAACAGTTTGCCAAGACCAAACAATCGCACACACTAAGCTAAGGTAAACGGCAAATCGAGCCACGCGTTCGTTTGGTGTAAAGCGCTGCCACTCTTTATCGATAGATGCAGTTGTCATTAGAAGATTCTCCTAACAATGTTGGAAAGAAATTCACCCACAAGAATCAATGCGATAATGGTGATCAAAATAGCGGCAACGAAGTCGTAATCAAAACGTTGGAATGCTGAGAAAAGCGTACCGCCAAGACCACCCGCACCCACGATGCCAACCATGGTTGAGTTTCGTAAGTTTGAGTCCAATTGGTAGCTAGCAAAGCCAATGAAACGAGTAAATACCTGTGGCATAACCGCGTACAGAATGACGCTGACAAAGCTCGCCCCCGTTGCTTTAATCGCTTCAACCGGTTTAAAAGAGATCTCTTCAATGGCTTCAGCGAAAAGCTTGGCAATAAAACCAATCGATGCGAAGACCAAAGTCAGGATCCCAGCAAGGGCACCGAAACCCACCGCTTTCACAAATAGAATGGCAATGATCACTGGGTGGAAAGAGCGACACAGTGCGATGAAGCCACGAATAGGTGTCGATACAATCGAAGGCATCATGTTTCGTGCGGCAAGTAAGCCAAGAAACAGTGAAATGATGATCCCGAAGAAGCTCGAAATGATCGCTATCTGTAAGCTCTCCGCTAAGCCACTTAGCAGTAGATTAGTACGCGAGAAATCTGGCGGGAACATTCTTGATAGTAACCGCTCACTTTCACCAAAACCGATGATCAAACGATCAAAGGTCAGCCCTAACGTCGAGAAACTGTAAAACAGATAAGCAACTATCGCAGCGATAATGGCTCGGTTAGTCCATGAGGTTTTGAACGGGTTTTCATGCTTCGCTGGCGATGTGCTTGATGAAACGCTTGGCGACGAGTTTGGGTTTAATCCAGCCATGACTCACCCCCATAAATGATTTTTAGGTCTTCTTCTGAAATACCTTCAGGGCTGCCATCGTAATGCACCTTGCCATTACACATGCCGATGATGCGCTTGGCATAACGCTTGGCTAAGTTCACATCGTGGATGTTAACCAACACGGGAATGTTTTTCTGTTCTGCGAATGTCTCCATCAACTCCATGATCTCAACCGCTGTTTTCGGGTCGAGTGATGACGTCGGTTCATCCGCCAATAAGATATATGGGTCTTGCATAACGGCGCGAGCGATACCGACACGCTGTCTTTGGCCGCCCGATAAACTGTCGGCACGTTGGTTAGCAAAGTCTTGCAGGCCAACAAATTCAAGTAACTCGAACGCTTTGGCGAGGTCTTGCGCAGAGTAGTTACGACGCCATGCATTCCAAGCGGTCATGTAACCCAAACGGCCACTCAACACGTTCTCGATAACCGTTAAACGTTCCACGAGGTTATATTCTTGAAACACCATACCGATATGTCGACGCTGTTTACGTAGCGCTTGGCCTTTTAGTTGAGTCAGGTCTGCGCCATCAAATATGATCTCACCTTGGCTTGGATCGTTGAGTCGGTTGATACAGCGCAGAAGCGTACTTTTACCGGTACCAGATGGACCAATGATCGCGATGATACCTGGCTCATCGATATCAATATTAATGCCTTTAAGGATTGGCTTGCCCGCCACGTATTCGTGGAAAAGGTTGTTTATCTTTATTCCTTCATAGCTTGCTACGGCCATACTGCATTTCCTTGTGCGAATTTTAGAATGATCTATGCCCTACCCGCGAGGGCATAGATATTTAGTTGAAGTAGGTGTTTTTAAAGAACTAAGTCTTTCGAAAACTTAGTCTTCAAATAGAAAAAGAACTAGCCGTTGTTTGCTTGTTTTGCTAGCTCAGCGGCTTTTTTCTTCGCGCGTTTAGCCGCATCTTTTTCAGCTAACTTCTTAAGGCCAGTTTTGGTGTAAGCCGTACCTGTCGCATGAGCGATATCACGAATTACATCCCACTCTTCTTTGTAGCTGATTGGCGAGAAACGGTCGGCACCTTTAAACGATGCGCTCATTTCTGGTGTAAAGCGGTAGCTAAAGAAAGCCTCGTTGATCTTCTCAACCAGCTCTGGTTTTAGGTTATAAGCATAGCCAAACGCAGACGTTGGGAAGCGTGGGCTACGGTAGATGATCTTCAGTTCAGAATCGTCAACACGACCTGCTGCTACCATACGATCGTACACGTCCGATGCCACAGGTGCTGCGTCATAATCTCCATTGAAGACGCCTAGAATCGATTGGTCATGCTTACCTGAGTAAAGCACTTTGTAATCTTCATCTGGCACTAGGCCTTTCGCAGGGAATAACGCACGAGGAGCGAGGTTGCCAGAGTTGGAAGATGCAGAAGTGTGTGCAACCTTTTTGCCTTTCAGATCAGACATTTTGTTAATGCCGCTGTCTTTACGAACAATCGTGATTAGGTTGTAGCCTTGGAAGCCAGACTCATCGCCCTTCACCGCAATTGGAACGTAACCTGCTAAATTAACTGCGTAGCCTGTTGGGCCCGTAGAGAAACCTGCAACATGCAGTCGACCAGAACGCATCGCTTCTACTTGTGCAGAGTTTGAGTGCACCGTGTAGTAAATCACTCGCTTACCTGTAATTTTACTTAGGTGCGCTTGGAAGTCGGCAAATGCATCTTTGTATAACGCAGGATCTTCTACCGGAGTGTAAGTAAACACAAGCGTACTTGGATCGTTCCACTCATCTGGATTCTTTGGTGAATCGGCGACCAAATCTTGGTTTTCATCACAGTATCGATCGTCTAACACACCACGGCTAGAGCAGTCGCTTGCCATAGCCATTGAAGGAAGTAGTAATGAGCTAGCGATTAACAGTCCTTTAACACTGATTTTCATATTCAAACCTTACTTTTACTTATTGTTGAAAGTCACCTTCGTTATTGCAGCCTTTGTGCCACTTTTTTATACCTGTAATTTCAGTAACTTAAATAAAACCCCACACTTTCAAATTACTTTTGAGTCATAAGTGTCCAACTAAAAACTCATCATTTGGGTCATTTATGTCCCACCAATTTCGGTGGTAAAAAAGAGCCCGAAGGCCCTTTGGTTCACTGCTTTTTCTCTTATTATTCTTTGGCTAAGCGCTCTCTATACAAACGCTATAATTATCGATGTAACAGCGCGCTCTGAATCGCCTAAGCGTCGCTGTCCATACAGTTAGCGTAGTAAGTTACCGTTGCTGGCCAGTCGCTGAATACACCCATAACACCAACATCTTGCGCCAGTACATCAAGCATTTTCATCATGTCGCCATCATTGTTGATACCATCTTTCACGCTTTGGTAATACCAACCGCCGCCTTGCGTTAGCGGGCCTGAACGTTCCAGTGTCCATGCAATAATCTCAAGATCAGCATCTTTTGCCAGTTTCGCGTAGTTAGACGCAACCAATTCGTTGTTCTCACCTAGCTCAACCAAAGCAAACAGAGGTGGCGCGATGATATTCACACCCGCATCGTGCAGTTCTTTCATGTTCTCCACAGACGCAACAAAGTCCGCTTGCTCATAGACACGGTCGTCAAGGTAAACGGCTTGCTTACCGAACTTAGGCGTCTCATTAACCCAGTACTTCACATCATCCAAGTTGAATGACTGTAGGTAAGTCTCTGAAGGCTCAAAACCCGCCTCTTTCAGCTCATCCACCAGCTTCTGCGCGTACATCTCTTGGCTAAAACCATTGAAAGGCATTTCTACCGCCGCCGATTTCAGCTCAGGAGTCACCTTCACGCCGTGCTCTTTAAACAATGCCGCACTTTCTGCGTGTGTCATCAGTGTGCCACTTTGGCTGTAAAGATCGGTTCTCCAACCTGGAGTCCCGTTCATGTACTCTTCAACCGTGGTGGCTTTTGGGTTCGCACCATCCATTTTACCTTTGAGCGTCTTAAACTCAGCCAGCGTGAAATCAGAAGTACGGCACTCAACCTGAGCATCTTCGCCTGTCGCTGGATTAGCTGGTGTAAACGGGGTTGAGCACTTCTTAGCGAGATCGGGATGCGCCAAAACATCGGTCGTCGTGTGCAGATCACTTTGCGAGTGACGGCATACCAACGCCTTATCTTTGGTGAAGGTCACATCACACTCGACAACGCCTGCGCCCATTTGAATCGCCGCTAAATAAGATTCCTTAGTGTGCTCAGGAAACTGCATCGCAGCTCCGCGATGTCCAATAGAAAAATCACTACGATGAAAAGGTCCTTCACTGCAACTCAACAGCTTGGTTTTCAAAGGGCTCTCATCCATATTGTTCACTAAAAAGAGGGGACGAGGACCTAAGTCGGCTGATTCTGCTGCGGCCCATGCCGTCATCGAGCTCACACCTAGTATCAGAGCAATCGAACCTTTCAGTATTTGCTTCATGTTTGTATCTCCTTGCAACAAGCAATTATTTTTCTAACTTCCTTTATTCGATCATTCGGTGTTGGATAGCTGTCATATATAGATAGCTGTCATATAGATTTTGACTCAGCACCGAATAACCTCATGTGAACGTATGCCACAATGTAGTGATTGCACGCATTGTGCCAAATGTTAAAGCCCTTTTATTACAATTACTTGAAACGGTTAACCATTCGACTAAAAGTTAAATGGGTCATTGTTGTCTTGTGCTTTTATTAAGCGAATGAATGAACCAGTTAGGCCTTGAAGCTCTCTTTATCCAATTGGTGTTTCTTCATTTTTCGATAAAGCGTTTTACGTGGCAGGTTCAGCTTGCTTGAGACCTCATTGATGTTGCCCGCGCTCTCTATCAACGCTTCGGTCAGTACATTTCGTTCGTACTGCTCCATCTGTTTTTCAAAGGCGAAATCTTCTCCGGACGACTCGCAAATCGGCGATTGAAGATCAAAGCCATCACCGACAATACCCAACACAAAACGATCAGCGACATTACGCAGCTCACGCACGTTACCCGGCCATTCGTGTCGACATAGCTGCTGTATTTGTTCAGGGTAAATCGTTGACGGACGCGTCTTGTATTTATGACTCGCTTGAATCACAAAATGGCGGAATAACACCTGAATGTCTTCTTTGCGTTGACGCAATGCGGGAAGGTTTAAGCTAGCAATATTAAGACGATAGAAGAGATCGGCTCTGAACTCCCCCGTTTCACTCAGGCTCGCGAGATCAGCTTTGCTGGCGGCTACCACCACAATATCGACCGGGATTAACTCGTTACCACCAACGCGCTCAATCATTCTTTCTTGAATGACGCGCAACAGTTTAATTTGCACCGCAATTGGCATGCTTTCGATTTCATCAAGGAACAGAGTTCCGCCATTGGCTTGTTCTATTTTTCCAATGCGCTTCTTGTTGGCACTGGTAAACGAACCCGCTTCATGACCAAACAACTCACTTTCGATAATGCTTTCAGTCATGCCGCCACAGTTGATCGCGACAAAGGGCTTCGCCTTACGACGGCTAAATTGATGCAAGGCGCGAGCAATCACCTCTTTGCCCGTTCCTGTTTCGCCGTTGATGATGGTATCAACACCAGTATGAGACAGTGCGAGCACTTGCTTGCGTATCGTATCCATCGCTTTTGATTGGCCAATAACCACCGTTTCAATCGGTAACTCAGCTTCCTCATCGCCGCCTATAATTGCAGGGCAGTTGTGCTGAGATTGTGCCAACGCTAAATCGAGCTTCTCTACCAACTCACTAGCATTCAGTGGTTTTTCTAAAAAGTCGAAAGCTCCTAGCTTCATTGCCTCTATCGCCATGGGAATATCGCCATGGCCACTCATCAACAAGACAGGGACGTTAGCGGCTCTATGTTGAATGGAACTCAGCAGCGTAAGTCCATCCACCTGTGGCATTCGTACATCACACAATACAACCGACTGGTTGTTTGCTTTGAGTGATTTAAGGCCAAGGTTAGGGTCGGTAAAGGCAGTGACGCTAAACCCTTCTAGTTCTAACATTTCACTCACGGCTTCAACGACATCGATTTCATCATCGATAAGAACTATGTGTTTTTCTGCAGTCATGAGGCTATGCCTTTTGGTAGAGTGACGATAAAAGTAGTGCCTTGGTGTTCAACCGATTCCACGTGAATCGAGCCGCCAAAGTCTTTTATGATGTTGTATGCGATAGACAAACCGAGCCCAAGCCCCTTACCTGTTGTCTTGCGGGTATAAAATGGGTCAAACAGATGCGGAATGTCCTCTTCAGGTATCCCTAACCCGTTGTCCATCACCAAAATCTGAATGGTATTCGAATGCTCTTGAGTAGAGATGCTGAGCTCTGGTTGCTCTCTATATTCGATGGCATCCAGAGCATTGCTGATCAAATTCACCAGAACCTGTTCTAAGCGAATGCTGTTAGCTCGAACCGTCTGGCTACTTTGGGGCGAATACAGAATCGACACAGCGCTCTGTCGGGTTTCAAACAGGTCAATCGCATCACCAATCACCTTCTCCAGTTCTACGTTATCAATCTTGCCATCGCTCTTACGTGAGAAGGCCTTTAGGTGACGAGTTATCGCTGCCACTTTATCTAACAAGACCTCGATCTTTTTCAGGTTCTCTTCTGCCCTGTCAGGCCTTTGCTTGCCTAACCATAATTGAGCACTTCGAACGTGACTGTTTACTGCCGTCAGAGGTTGATTGATCTCGTGCGTGATCCCGACACTTAATTGTCCCAACGCGGCTAATTTTCCGGCTTGGATTAACTCGTCTTGAGTCACTCGTAGTTTGGCTTCGGCTAAGGTGCGTTCTTCAACCTCTGCCTCTAATTTTCGATTGGTTTGCTTAACGACTTTGGCCGTGGTCTGGAATACCTTTAGGTACTTGGCCATTTGCGTCACTTCGTCTTTGCCACGAATAGAAACTTCGGTATCCAGATGACCGGTAGAAATCGCGAACATGTTGTCTTTGAGCTGTAAAAGCCTTTCTAAAATACTCTTACGCACGTAGAACCACGAAATGGCAGCGGCAGCCAACACGCTAAACAGAGAAAGAAAAAGAGAGAGTTGTTGGTTCGATTGTAAAGACAGCTGCGCCAGCTGAATCGATTGGTCAATATTGCTATTCACCTTGCTGGTGTTGCTTTCGATCTGCACGGTTAACTGATTCAAATGTTCACGGCTGTTTTGCAGGAAATATTGCTCTTGATAGAGATGATCGAGCGCTTTGTTTTTCATCCCATACAAGCTGCTATCACTAGAGGCGAGGTTATAGATCACTGTGAGTTGATGATCTAATTCAGGAAAATCACTTCTTAAATCACCACTGACCCAGAGCTTCCACCACTCTTCCCCGACTTGCTCTAGACGGTAGCTAGTGTAATCGAGCTCATTAAAGCTTGAGTCGTTATACAGCTTCTCTACCAAGCCTAATTGGTAATAAAGCAGAGACTTCAACTGGGTATATTGGATTTGATCTTTGGCTGACTCAGGCAAACTGTCGAGTGAATCACTGGCTTGCTGCAATAGAGGATAAAAGCCCTCAAGCAAATTACGAAGTTCTTGATTGAGTTGTTCTGACTCAATCTCACTTTGATACAACAGGCTCAGACTATTATTAACTTGGGTGATAAGATCTTTAAAATAGGCGTGATAATCAGGAAACTGAACCATAACGCTATTCATCACTGAAATGGCCTCTTCAATTTTAAGCATCGCCTGCTTACGTTCTAGATTAGATTCAGCGTCACTGAGCTGAGATGAGGTCGTGATAATCACACGCACCATATCATTGAGGCGTGCAGCGTTATCTAAGGCGGGGATTTCACTCTCTTTTAATTCGACAAGGCGTTGGTTTAAATCGGCAAAGGTGAAGCTCGATACAACTGACAGGAAGATGGTGGTCATCGATAACATAGCCAATGCCAACACCAAGCGCAGTTCAATGCCTTTCCAACCAAACCACTTACGACGCGGAATTTTGATCGAAAACGGGCGTTCAAAACTGTCTTTGTTTTCTATCACCTCGGAGACATGACTACTCACTCGCTCCACCTTCTCTCATCATAAAATCAACAGGATCCGTCAATGATTCAATCAGTTAGGTGGTTTACCTATTTGATCTTACATCTAATAGCTTTAGTAAAACTATTAAACGAAGAGTAATCATTAACATTTCACATAAGATATCATAACAATTATTTTATAAAGCTTGCGTGGTCTATTTTGCGATAATAGAAAGTGACCGCACCGACAGAAACGTGATTACTTTATCAATCCCTGTCGGAGGACATTTTAGTTTGAGCACTTCCAATAACGTCTGATCATTTATCATAGAGATTGATCGTATTGGGCTTATTATTCGCAAAACGGTCTTGAATCTAAACTTTCAGACAAATTAGCAATAATGGAAAATCATTGAGTCTCGCAGTGTAGGACACTACCTATGTCGAAATAGGATGGATGTATCGATCGCAAGACAATCTTAGATGGCAAATATGCCAAGGCCTTGCACAAAGGTACTTACGAGAAACTCTCTGAAGCATACCGTTATTTACTCTTGAAATGGCTACCAGACAGTGGGTTTGAACTGCGAGACCAACCATGCTTTGAGGTGTACCTGAATCGAGACCCAAGACGAACTAAACCTGAGAATTTGAAAACCGAAATCTATATTCCGATCAAGTAACTGAGAGAGCTTCCCTTAAGTCAAATCAATCACGGCTGGCTCATTTTTGCCCCAAAATGATTTGCAAGTTGGGCCATAGCGAATGATGGAATTCTGATTATGGAATACTTAAGCTAATGGGGCAAAAAGCAAGACCTGAACCTAGTCACTGTATTAAATACCCATTTACATTAGTTGTTTTCCAAAGGCGTCAACACACTCAATATATCCACACAATAAACATACGCTTCAAATGCTTGGTACAAATTATCTTTAGGTACAGTGGCTATCCTCCCGTGAACTAAATCATTTCTGACATCCTGCCCTTTCACTTTATAAATACAAGAGTTAAGCCTTTTTCTTTGAGCACCAGTTACTGTCGATATATTACTTAGAAACTTAATCTGTGCCGATATAGAAGGCATCATATTCCCATGCGGTAGCTCTTGCAATTCAGACGCAATGAATAGTTTGCAGTCCAAACATTTAGAACGCCCTTCTAAAAATTCAGTCAATTCTGGCATCTTTTGCGACTCATTAGCCAGTTTATCTAAATAGTGTGCAATCGCTGACTCCAAAGCAGAATTCAATATATAAAAGGCTTTAACATCTTCACCTCTATCTCTCGCAATACAAGCTTGGCCATGAAGCTTTTCAAAAAGATGCAAACTTTCGCTAGTTAGAACATTATGGATTTGTTCTGGGTTTAAGACTTGCTTCGACAGAATGCTAGCGACAGATAAGCTTCCCATACTGAAATGTAACGTACTGTTTAGGCGATCATTATTATGCGTATACTGCTCAATGGACACGTTTCCGAGATCATCTTCAGCCAACTCCGCTATTCTCATAGTAGGTTCTGCAATTTTGATCTTTAATATTAATTCATTGACAAAATTTAAGCAGAAGTCTGTATGAACTTCC
The DNA here is from genome assembly GCF_041439695.1 of Vibrio sp. FF266. Classification (NCBI taxonomy): domain Bacteria; kingdom Pseudomonadati; phylum Pseudomonadota; class Gammaproteobacteria; order Vibrionales; family Vibrionaceae; genus Vibrio; species Vibrio sp. FF266. The sequence goes on along the minus strand of NZ_JBGOOO010000036.1, from coordinate 478 downwards.
ATTTTCCCATCAATACATGGTCCACACCAATGCCTATCAGTAACAGTATACCCAGTCATCTTTAGTGATATCTCTGAGAAAAATCTGTCACCGACTTTTGAGACTACCGTGGAGTCTGAAAATGATTTAACCGTGAATGTTTGCAAGTTTTGAGTGTTAACCTCGTACTCACCATCAGGTATTGGGAGAGAGAATGCGAACTTAAACTTAATTATGTAGTAAGGGGACAGACCTTTCAGAGCCTCTCTAGATAACCGTATGTATTTACGTACTTGGTCGTCAAACTCGTCATTTGTCTTTACTTTTGATGCCCAGAGCTCGAGCTGAACGACAGCATTATGGAGATCCAACTTAGTACAATCGCCTAAGTAATACTGAATTAAAGTAGCTCTTAAATTACTGTAAACATAACAGACTTGATTATGATCTGCTCCAGTAAGACTGGACACCGCATTAAGCGACATATTGTTTTTCAAAG
>NZ_JBGOOO010000035.1:0-44111 GCF_041439695.1 Vibrio sp. FF266 | reverse complement strand
TTACCTCAGCCTTCCAAGCTGATGATGCGGGTTCGATTCCCGCTGCACGCTCCAATTCCTCTTTATGTTTCGTTACGTGTTTTCTTCCAGCGATACCCTATTCAAAAAACTTCTCCGCTCGTTAAATCTATAAGCATTAATCCATATAGCTTAAACCCATTTTGTTAAGTCTAACCAACCACCGCTAATTGAGCCGCTAGCGCTATTAACTCCTTAAATCGCTTCGAATTTCTTAAACCTTTCCCATCACATATTGCAGTCTAGCTTTTAACGATTTTCAAAATTGTTCCAATTTAATAATCTTGGTCAATATCTGCAAAAATCATTGTGTTAATGTGCGCGCATTAGCAACAACCAAAAATAATTAAAAATGTTTAAAAGCAATGAGTTAACAATAAACATCGAAGCAATCAATGTCGCACTGTCAAAAGTCGAAAATGCGAACAAAATTCAGCTTAATACGTTGAAAGGTTATGTGAGCAGCGAACCAGAACAGGCCGTGCTTGCGTTTCGTTCTTTGAATGAAGTGGAATCGATCGACGACAAGCTTAAGAAGATCATGTCAGAGCTACCACACCTCAGTGGCGAAGCTCACCACCTACTAGAAACATCGATCCTATTACAGTAGTGGCCAAGAAAGATAAGTCTCAACTAGCGTGATGAACTAAGACTTATCTTTTAGCTTTCTGTTTTTAGTACTTTTCTAGCAGCTATTTCTAGCTCTATTAGATAATGCCTAAAGCGTTATCGACTTCGCCATGCCCGCTTCCGCATGTCCTGGAATATTGCAGGCAAATTCGACTTGATTATCACCGTGGAAATGCCAAAGCATCTGCTTTGCTTTGCCCGGCTTAACTGTAACTGTGCTGCCCGAGTCATGAGCGTGATTACCCATGTTTTTCATCATTTCACGGTGCTCTAACTGCTCTGAAGCAGAACCAATCGAGAATTCGTGATCAATCTTGCCCGTGTTCATAACAACGAACTGCACCACGTCGTTCGGCTCAATATCAACCTTGTTCTTAAAGGTGATTTTCATATCGTCACTTAACAGAACATGAACCACTTTATCCGGCTTTGCGCCTGTCGCAGGCATACCCACTTCAGACATGCCTTCCATATTCATCATTCCATCCATATTCATCATCTTCGAATGGTCCATCTTTCCATCCTTCATCATGCTGTGATCCATTTTTGAATGATCCATCTCTCCACTCTTCATCATCGAATGGTCCATTTCAGCAAAAGCCGTTGCAGTAGTTAACGTCATTGCAATCGCAATAAGTGTCTTTTTCATGATCGTTCCTTAGATTAATTCAGTTATTTATTTGTTAGTTTCACATGTTCATGTGGTACGCCCTTACCCACTCTGTTTTTGGTAGGTAAGGGCTAATAATCAATACGTTATTTGTTTGTCTCGTTTTGGCTATGCGTAATCTCACGCTGTTTCCAGAGCTTAAAGATTGCAGGCAAAACCAGTAGGGTAAGCAACAGTGCAGACGCCATTCCGCCTATCATCGGCGCAGCAATTCGCTGCATCACTTCAGAACCCGTTCCCTCGCCATACATAATTGGAATGAGGCCAATAATCACCGTAAGTACTGTCATCATCACTGGGCGAACACGTAGTCCTGCGCCCTCACGAATCGCATCCGTTAAGTCTTCACCCTGAAGCGCTTGCTGGTTCTGCTCCGCATCCAATTTCTTGTAGTGCCATGCTTGGTTTAGGTAGACCAACATAATGACGCCTATCTCAACAGCTACCCCGGCAAGGGCGATGAAGCCCACCCCCACTGCAATGGAGAAGTTGTAATTGAGGATATGCATTAGCCATAAACCACCAACCATCGCGAGTGGTAATGTCAGCATGATCATCATCACCTCACCGACACGGCGGAAACTGAGGTAGAGCAACAACATGATGATGGCGATGGTAATTGGCACAACGACACTTAAACGTTCTTTGGCGCGCTCCATGTATTCGTATTGACCAGACCATGCCAATGAATATCCAGCAGGCAAGACGATTTGATCTGTAACGACTTTTTGCGCCTCTGCCACATAAGAACCAAGGTCGCGACCTTCGATGTCAACGAACACCCAGCCATTAGGACGCGCGTTCTCCGTCTTAATCATTGGTGGCCCATCTTCATAGCGAATATCCGCGACATCAGACAAAGCAATTCGCGCTCCATTTGGTGTCACTAACGGCAGGTTCTGCAGCTTAACGACAGAATCACGATAGCTTTGTGGGTAACGGACATTGATTGGGTAACGCTCTAGCCCCTCAACGGTTTCGCCCACGTTCATGCCACCAACCGCAGTCGAAATAACCTGTTGCACTTCTTTAATGCTCAAGCCATATCGCGCAGCAGAACGACGTTTGATGTCTATCGTGACATAGCGACCACCAGCCACACGTTCGGCATACACAGAAGCCGTACCGCTAACACCATTTAAGATAGGTTCGAGCTGAGAGCCAATGTCCTCTATAACACTCAGATCTGGCCCTGCTATTTTGATTCCGATTGGCGTTTTAATACCGGTCGCTAACATGTCGATCCGAGTCTTGATTGGCATAACCCATGCGTTAGTCAAACCGGGGAATTGAATCAGAGCATCAAACTCTTTTCGTAGCGACTCAGTAGTGACACCGTCACGCCATTCATCTCTTGGTTTAAGCTGAATAACCGTTTCAATCATAGTCAGTGGCGCAGGATCGGTTGCTGTCTCTGCTCGGCCAATTTTTCCCCACGTGGTTTCGACTTCTGGAATGGTTTTGATGAGCTTGTTGGTTTGTTGCAACAACTCACGAGCCTTACCTATTGAGATACCCGGATACGTGGTTGGCATGTACATCAAATCCCCTTCGTCTAAAGGAGGGATGAATTCACTACCAAGTTTACTGGTTGGGTAATAAGCAGACGCCATTAAGCCAAGTGCGATAACAATCATCACCTTTGGATACTTTAGGCTGAGGTTCAGAAGCGGTTTATACATCGCCACTAGGCTGCGGTTTACTGGGTTTTTGTGTTCAGGTAGCACGTTGCCGCGAATGAAGTAACCCATTAGCACAGGCACAAGCGTGATAGCCAAACCCGCCGCTGCCGCCATCGCATACGTCTTGGTAAACGCAAGTGGCGAGAACATCTTGCCTTCTTGCCCTTCTAGCGCGAACACAGGCACAAAGCTCAAGGTAATGATAATCAGAGAGAAGAAAAGCGGTGCGCCAACTTCTTCTGCTGCCTTACCAATCACTTGCCAACGGTTTTTATCAGTGAGCGGAGTCCGTTCAATGTGTTTATGAACGTTCTCGATCATCACTATGGCACCATCCACCATGGCGCCAATCGCAATCGCTATTCCGCCAAGAGACATGATGTTGGCGTTAATACCCTGCCAATGCATAACGATGAATGCGCCTAAGATACCAACAGGTAAACTTAATGCGATAACCAACGACGAGCGGATATGGAACAAGAACAGCGCACACACGACGGCGACCACGATGAACTCTTCAGCCAGCTTCTTCCAAAGGTTTTCAACGGCTGAATCAATCAAAGTCGAACGGTCATAAGTCGCGACAATCTCGACACCGTCAGGTAAGCCAGCTTGCAGTTCAGCGAGCTTGGATTTGACTGAGTCGATCACTTCACTGGCATTTTCACCAAAGCGCATCACGATAACGCCGCCAACCGCTTCTCCTTCACCATTAAGTTCAGAGATACCACGACGCATTTGCGGGCCAAGGTTAATGTCAGCAATGTCACCTAATAGCAGCGGAGTACCTTTGTCGGTCACTTTTAGCGGCAGAGATTGAATATCTTCGATGCTTGTCAGGTAACCGGTGGTACGAACCATATGTTCGGCTTCCGCAATCTCAACAACAGACGCTCCTGTTTCTTGATTACCATCTTGGATTGCCTTGTTGACTTGCTGAAGCGTCAGGTCATATGCACGTAACTTGGCCGGATCAATCTGTACTTGATACTGCTTCACCATGCCACCAACGGTCGCCACTTCAGACACGCCTTCTACAGTTTGCAATTCATACTTCAAGAACCAATCTTGCAAACTACGAAGTTCCGCTAAGTCGTGCTGACCTGTTTTATCTTGCAACACGTAGCTGTAAACCCAGCCCACACCGGTTGCATCGGGTCCTAGTGTTGGCTTGGCACTCGATGGCAAGTTAGGTGCAACTTGGCTTAAGTACTCCAACACTCGTGAACGCGCCCAGTACATATCGGTATCGTCATTGAAGATGATATAGACATAGGAATCACCAAAGAACGAGTAGCCACGAACTGTTTCAGCACCCGGTACAGCTAACATGGCGGTGGTCAATGGATAGGTCACCTGATCCTCGACCACCTGTGGGGCTTGACCCGGATAACTGGTTTTGATGATTACCTGAACATCTGACAAATCAGGAATGGCATCGACAGGTGTATTTTTAACGCTGTATAAACCGCCAAATACGATGGCGACAGTGGCAACCAGCACTAAGAAACGGTTGCTAATAGACCAGCGAATAATTGCATTGATCATAGTTCGCCCTCACCCGTGCTATTCGTCGGTTCGAGAGATTTGAGCACATAATCAGAACCTTGCTTCGCCACTAGAAACCGAATGGTTTGACCCTCGGCAAACTCAGATAAATCAAGGTCATCACTGGCTTGGAAATTCATTTCACCCGCTTTCCAATTCCACTCAGGGACTGGCTGATGTTTTACAGTGATCATGCCAAAATCTGCCATCAACATGGTGATGTCACCCGTTACCCAAACTTCGCCGGCGATCTTGTGTTTGTTGACCTTGTAATCAACAACCTCGTACTGCCCTGACTCTGTCTTTCTCATCTCAAAATCAATCGCCTTACCACGTTTCACGTCACTCATGTCTAAGCCTTCCGCAAAGGTGAAATTCATCACCATACCCGGCCAATCCCATTCAGGAACAGGCTGATGGTTAATCGTCACCATACGGCTGCCTTGCATAACGTCGGAAATTTCACCGTTTGCCCACACGGTTTCAGCTTCTTCCTCAACACCATTGATGCGTGACAGATCAGCAGATTGGCTCGCTTCAGAATCCAACATGAAGTGCGCAGAAGTGACAATGTTCTCACCTTGCTCTAGCCCTTGAAGCACCTCTATTTTTTCGCCAGCTTCACGACCAACCTCAATACGAGCAGAGCGATACTTGCCAGAACCTTCTGACATCACCACTCGAGTCATACCACCGGAGTGAATCACCGAAGATCTTGGGATAGTAAGAACCGCTTCATCACTAATGGGTTTCAGCGCAATATTGGCAAACATATTTGGCTTAAGCTCGCCATGGGGATTGGAGAACTTCAAACGAACGCGCAAGGTTCGAGTTTTTGGGTCAAGGATTGGGTACACGTAATCGACATTACCCAACCACTCTTTGCCGGGAATGGCATCTAGCGTCATCACCGCATTGCTGCCTGACGAGATCCAATGCGCTTGGCGCTCAAACACCTCTGCATCAACCCATACTTCGCCTAATGGGCCAGCACTGATCACCGCTTGTGCAGGTGAAAGATAACCACCTTCTCGGATATTCAGGCTTGCGATGACACCATCGGCTGGCGCTTTGACTTCAATGGTTTGCGAGGCTTTGCCTTTGCGCGTAATAGCGCGGATTTGAGTCTTATCAACACCCAAGGTAATTAGGCGTTCAGTCGAGCCCTTGATCAAACCTTTACGACCCGTTTTATAAGCACTGATCAACTCTTCTTGTGCTTTAACAAGCTCTGGAGAATAGAGTGTGAAAAGCACATCACCTTTGTTTACCTTCTCACCCACTGAGTTGATGTAGAGCTTCTCAACCCAACCAGCTGCTCTTACGTTGGTTTGCCACAATGTACTTTCATCGAACGCCACATAACCCACGGTTTCAATCCGAGGAGACAGCGCTTCGAACTTAACTTTCGCTGTTTTGACACCCAGATTATTTTCTACCGACGAATCAATGAACACGGTACCGGGCTCATCTTTAACACCACTTGAGTCATCCGCGTAAACAGGGATTAAATCCATCCCCATAGGTGACTGACCCGGCTTGTCTCGCTGATAATTTGGATCCATCGGAGCCACCCAATACAGAGGTTCATCCTTGGCCTGTTTACTTACATCTGCGCCTGTACTCGTTGCCATTGCTGACATGTCATGTGCTGGATTAATTAGAAAATGGTTCACACCAAAACCCAATGCACCACCGACCAATAAAGCGATTGTTGCTACTTTTACTGTACTCATTGTCTATTCCCTTATTGATTGGCTGTGTGTTTAGTCGCGCTTGAATTGAGTTGTGGTTGGTTTACTTGGTATTCAAAGCCACTGACTAACGCCGCCAGTTTGCTGTTAACGATGTTGAGATCGGTGATCAAACGTTGTTGCTCTAACTTAAGCGCCAGCTCATCGGTCGTTGCTAAAATGACATCGTTAAACTGGGCGGTATTGTTTTGATAGCCCCTCTCAACCGCGCTGATTCGGGCTGCGGTTTGAGGAAGCAAGGACGTTTGATAGCGATCTAATCGCTGGATCAGATTTGATCTGTCCACCAGCAATGCGTTCACTTGCGCGTTCATTTGGGAAAGTAAGGTGTCTTTTTGAGATTTGGCCGCACCAACTTGATACTGAGCAGCCGATAAGTTTTTATCTTGTCGGTTCCCTGTAAACAGCGGGATGTCGACAGTCAGATAAGCACTTACCAGATCAGAAGTTGGTTCACCCGCCATGTTATTGGCTTGACGGTGTGCATACATCACTTCCACCCCAAACTGCGGGGTATAAGCTTGCTCGGCTAACTCAACCTGAGTTTGATTGGAGGAAATACTGACATCGGAGATCTTAACCAAAGGATGGTCAGTCAGTAGCTGGTAGTGCTTGGTTGAATCAATATTGGTCGCTAATTTACTTTCCAACAACGACCAATCGATTTGGTTAGTTGCATTCAGTGTGCCCTGAGAATCAAGAACCTGAGAGCCTAGCCAATCAGAACCCAACCATTCAGAAAGCTGAGAGATTAGACGACGCTGAACCTGCTGGTTTGCCTGAAGTTTCTCATCAAGCTTGCTCACTTGAAGCTGAGCGTTAAGCAGATCTTGCGCTTCACTTTTACCAATCGAGTAATTGGTTTGTACATAGTTTTCAAGCTCAACCAACAAACGACGATTTTGACGAATCACCGACTCAGCCTTTTGCTGATAACCTAACTCAAGCCAAAGCTGCGTCATGCTATTCGCAACCGTCAATTCTCTTGCTTGCACCTGCAAAGCTAAAGCATCTGCCTGTTGGCCTGCCTTTTTCTGTTGGAGGTTAAGCGTATCGCCACGCTCAAACTGCTGCATCAGCCCTACCGATATATTAGTCATCGGGTCTTCGTCGAATTGAAAGCTATCGACAGGCAAACCGCCAAATCCAACTTTTAATTTCGGGTCCATTAAGGTCGCGCTGGCAATGCCCGTTTCTCGCATCGCTTGAGACTGAGCAAAGTACTGTTTGCGATTTCCATCTTCGCTTAAAGCAATCTCAATCAGTGTATTGAGTTGCTGCGTCGAGCTTGCTTGGTCATGTGCTGAGATGTGTTGAGCATTTGAAGCTGACGCCGTGGTAGCCGCGAGCGTAGCACTTGAAAACAAGGCCATAGGCAAGGCAGCAGCAACCACTAAGCTCGTGTTCATGACAAACACAGAGGTTGTTGGTTTCATATTCACAATGAATGTCCATATCTAGCGCTAATTAGCGCATAAAAAAGAATGGCTTATCAGATTTATCTAACTGATAGAGCTGTATTTTTAGATATAGGTTTATGCGGAAGGTGGGCGTAGCAAAGATTGTGCACGTGCGACTTTCTGGCCAATCGTGACCGATTGAAAACGAGCTAATGAAAAGGAAAGTTGATCAACGGCTTGAACAGCCTGGATTGGATAGGGACTTGCAGAACACATTGAGGCACAGCAATCGGCACTCGAACAATGGTTACCCATCATCGGAATGCCGTCTTCGCTCATTGAAGACATATCGAATTGAGCCATCAAAGCATGGGCACTCATGTTAGAGTCTTCAGCGTGTACTTCTTCACTCATCACATGACACCCTGCCATTGAATCATTAACCGAAGTATCGCTGTGGTAACAAGCCGACTTGCTCGACCCCATTTCCATCATCATTACTTCAGTCATCAAGGCTGAGGAGCTTGAGGCATAGCTAGACATCAACATCGCAATGATGCTGAAAACAATAATCCAAGTTTTTCGGAATGTGTTTGTCATAGTTTACCTTTGAATTTACATCGCAACTATAAACGTTCCCCTTAGGGTAAGGTCAATGCCATTGTGCCGATATTTACCTGACCGTTGAAAAAGTATTCATCCTCTCTTTCATCAAAATGAGATAATTCTTCGACTTTGCAGTTTTTTCTTTAAAAATTATCCAATTAGCTAGCGAAACCTCTATCTGTGTATTTTACTTAAGATAGTGCAACCACGATTCACGGATGATAAAAATGGCTAACAAAAAAAACGTCGAAGCAAACAAGAAAAATACAGAAATCAAAAATAAGAAAAGTAACAAGCTAGAACAAAAGAAACCAACACAAAAAAAGAAGCGCAGACTGCATTCACATCTAAAAGTGAATATCCCACTTTTTCAGTCACTCATGATGATTTTGCCATCATTGGCTAAACACGCTGCTGCAGAAAGTATAGACAATTCCAGCGACGCAGCAGATCAAGTAACCGCAAATAACGTGACCGAAAAAAATGTCACCGATGACCATAACAAGGCGGATTCATCAGCGGTTGCTCTCCAAGAAGCTCAGACGAGTGACAACGACGTAAACTCAACCTTAAGTGCAAGTCATGCCGCCCATGGTTCGAGCTCTCACTTGGTTCCTTCTCATCATTTATCGACGCTTTCTCACCCGCAAGTCCATTACATTCCTTCGGTATCGATGCCGACTATCTCCTCAGGAAGTAACGGTCAGCCGACTCATTCGAATGCGCCTACGACGCCCGCTTTACCCGTCACCTTTATGCCAGAAGTCATAAAAGGTACGTACGGAGAGCTTCATGTTGATGCAAATGGTCAATACACATTCGTATTGAATCCAAATTCTCCTCAATACATCCTGTTAAATCAGCACCAACCAGGTACTGACCATTTTGCGTTACATCTATCTAATGGCTCGAGCATCATTGTCCAGATACCAGTAACAGGTAAGCAAGACACGCCAAGTATTTCTGGAGACTTAACAGGTGTGGTAACAGAAGATCACAATATTGATTCACAAGGCTTGTTACATGCCAACGGCAAAATCGATGTCATAGACCCTGACCAAAATGAAAGTTCGGTTACACCGGAAGTTATCTCAGGTAAATATGGTTCATTAACTATCGATGCTGATGGACATTGGCAGTATCAAGTTGATAACTCGCTCTCTAATGTTCAAGCTTTAACCGCAGCCACTTCATTGCACGAAAGCTTCACTATTCACACCAAAGATGGCACTCCACAAACCATTGATATGACGATCGGCGGGAACGACGACAACGCCGTTATCACAGGTGTGGATGCAGGCACGTTAACTGAAGATTTAACGACACAAGTTCAAGGGCAGCTTTCGGTAACAGATTCAGATCTTGGAGAAGATCATTTTCAGGCATCACAAGTAACTAGCAATTTCGGTACGCTAAGCATCACCAAAGACGGTGCGTGGACATACAATTTAGACAACAATAACCCAGTAGTTCAAAGACTTGGCCAAGGTTCAACTGCGACAGACATCGTCACTGTTCACTCAGCTGATGGTACAGCGCATCAAGTTATGGTTACGATCAATGGCACCAACGACCATGCAGTAATCACGAGTAGTACAGCAAATTCACCAAGTTCGTTTTTCGCTATCGGGACAAGTAATGGCTCAAGCCAAGTTACTGAAGATAAAGATCTAACGGTTTCAGGCCAACTCAACATCACCGATATCGACTCAAAAGAGGCGCATTTTTCTAATTCCGACCTCAAGGGGACACTGGGTACTTTACACCTTAAAGACAATGGCGATTGGACCTACGATCTAGATAATAAAAATTCACAAGTTCAGGCTCTTGGTCAAGGCTCTACAACAACAGACATCATAACCATCCACTCCGCCGACGGCACTCCTCATCAAATTGCAATTACCGTTAACGGCACCAATGATAAAGCCGTGATAAGTGGAACCAGTGCCGGCGCGGTAACCGAAGAGTCCCAACTTCAGACCTCGGGCATACTGACTGTTACGGATGTGGATACCGGTGAAGCGCACTTCGCTACTTCATCCACAGGAAATACCGATATTGCAGGCTCGTTTGGTACGCTTCATCTGACCGATACTGGTTCTTGGACGTACGATCTTGATAACACTAACCCGACCGTTCAAGCATTAGGTAAGGGCTCGACAGCTACTGATACCATCACCGTTCATTCTGCTGATGGCACGCCGCATCAAGTGACTATCACAGTAAATGGCACTAATGACGCAGCTACTGTCAGCAGTGCGACCGTTGCCATCTATGAAACCGACAAAGCGGTAACCACCTCAGGCACACTAACCAGTACTGACGTGGATAACCCAGACAATGCGTTTACGCCGGATTCTATTTCAGGCACCAACGGTGACCTGACTATCGATGCTAATGGTCATTGGGCGTTCACCGCGAACGGTGCGTTTAACCAATTAAACGTCGGCGATAAGGTCGAAGAAACCTTCACGGTGTCGTCTGTTGATGGCACACCGTCCACTATCAAGGTGACAATTAACGGTACTAACGACACCGCAACTGTCAGTAGCGCGACCGTTGCCATCGATGAGACTGACAAAGCAGTAACTACCTCAGGAACCCTAACCAGCACCGATGTGGACAACCCAGACAACACGTTTACTCCGGATTCCATTGCTGGCACCAATGGCGACCTCACCATTGATGCCACAGGCCACTGGGTATTCACTGCCAACAGCGCGTTTAATCAACTAAACGTTGGCGACAAAGTCGAAGAAACCTTTACTGTATCGTCTGTTGATGGCACACCTTCGACCATCAAAATCACTATTAATGGTACCAATGACAAAGCCGTGATAAGCGGAACAAGTGCCGGCGCGGTCACCGAAGAATCTCAACTTCAAACCTCTGGCTCACTGACTGTGACTGATGTTGATGCCGGTCAAGCACACTTCTCCAATACCGATATTGCTGGGACTTTAGGCACCTTACACCTCACTAATTCGGGGACATGGACTTACGACTTAGATAACACCAACCCAACCGTTCAAGCGTTAGGTAAAGGAACAACCGCTACCGATACCATTACTGTTCATTCTGCTGACGGCACACCACATCAAATTACTATTACGGTTAATGGCACTAACGACAAGGCCATCTTTGGCGGTACAAACTCTGGTGCAGTGACTGAAGAATCTCAACTTCAAACCTCTGGTACGTTGACTGTCACTGACGTAGATACCGGCGAAGCACACTTCTCCAACACAGATATCGTAGGCAACATGGGGACGCTGCACCTGACAGATTCTGGTTCTTGGACGTACGCTCTTGACAATACAAACCCTAACGTTCAAGCGCTAGGCAAAGGAGCAACCGCTACCGATACCATCACTGTTCATTCTGCTGATGGCACGCCACATCAAGTGACTATCACAGTAAATGGCACCAATGATACGGCTGTAATTGGCGGTACAAGTGCTGGCGCAGTAACAGAAGAGACACAACTACAAACTACTGGCACATTAACCATTACTGATACCGATAGCGGTGAAGCACACTTTGCGAATACTGATATCCAAGGCACCTTAGGTACATTACATCTAACGGATAATGGCGCTTGGACGTACGACTTAGATAACACTAACCCAGCAGTTCAAGCGTTAGGTAATGGCGCAACCGCTACTGATACCATTACCGTTCATTCAGTCGATGGCACGCCGCATCAAATAACCATTACAGTGAATGGAACTAATGATGCTGCTGTGGTAGGTGGAGTAGATACTGCAAGTGTCACTGAGAAAGCGGCTGGAGATAATATGTCACCAGATCATGCTCAATCGGGTATGGCGACACTTCGAGTTAGTACACTAAACGCTAATGGACATTTATCTGTGATTGATCCTGACTCTGGTCAGTCTGGCTTTGCTGATAATAATGTGGGGTATAACTATCACGGTACATATGGTGACTTAATTTTAAATCCAAATGGCGATTGGAATTACTATGCCGATGCTGGAAGTCTCACTCACATTGGTGGAAGGCCCACGACCAGAGGCTCCGCTATCGATAAGTTAGGTGAGGGTGAAACACTCACAGACACTATCACCGTTCACACAAAAGATGGAACACCACATAATATAGTCATCACTATCAATGGTAGTAACGACAGGCCTTATTGCTCTTCAGAAGTACAACTCAACGCAGGTACTGAAGATACGAGACAAACCATTACAGCTGCACAACTGTTACAAAATTCAATAGATGTCGATAAAAATGACTCTGGACTGCTTACAGTAGCAAACCTTCATCCAGATCACGGCTCGATTTTAGATAACCAAAATGGTACATACACTTTCACACCAGAAAAAGACTATAACGGTAAAGTTCATTTCACCTATGATGTCAAAGATGCACATGGCGGTGTCACTCATACTGGAGCTACCAGCAGTTTAAGTGCTGTTGCTGATAAAGCGGTTATAAGCGGTAGTGATACCGGAACGATTATTGAAGATCATAATGTGGGTCACAGTTCATTACAGCCTGTCGTTGCATCGGGTTTGCTGAGTGTGACAGATCCTGATGCAGGGCAAGACCATTTTCAGGTCAATCTGTTATTAGGAGAACAGGCGATTCACGATCCCTTTGGTGGTTTTTTACGCATTACACCAAGTGGCGCTTGGGGATATGAAGTAGCCAATAGTCGCTTGCAATCATTAGCTGAAGGTGAAGTAGAAAAAGTTGTATATCGTGTTTACTCTGCAGACCACACTGCCCACGATATAACAATAACGGTGACAGGCACCAACGATCAACCGAGCATTACTGCGACGACACTTGCACATGGCACTGAAGATACGCATTACCAAATGCAAGCCAGTCAGTTTGGATTCAGTGATATCGACACAGGCGATACGTTACATTCCATCGCAATCACAGATCTACCATCAGCAACACAAGGTAAGTTTGTACTTGATGGAAACGATGTTACAGCGGGGCAACACATCTCTACAGCTGACATCAGTAAACTTCAGTTCGTTCCTGCGCAAGATTTTAATGGCGATGTTCAGTTTAAATTTACAGTAAATGATGGACATGAAGATTCGTTAGAAGCTACCAATACCCTGCATATTGATGCGGTTGGAGATAAAGCCGCTATATCAGGTGTGGATACTGGCGATGTTTATGAAAACAGAAACCCTGATATGTCGCCAGACTTTGCCCAGCCCGGTATGGCACATTTAACTAATAGTATGATTCATGTTGAGGGGCAACTAACAATCATCGATCCAGATACCGGCGAGAATAGTTTTGATTCTAAGGGTATTGGTTATACCTATCATGGAAAATATGGCCATTTGATTCTTAATACAGATGGTAAATGGTTTTATGGTGTTGCAACCGGCACTGCTGATGTAAATGGTGGATTAACAACAAAGGTAGGATCGACGATTGATCAACTTGGTGCAAATGAGACACTCACTGATACGATAACGATACAAAGTAAAGACGGTACTACTCATGATATTGTTATCACCATTCATGGCGACAACGACCGTCCATACTGCTCTTCAGAAGTGCAGCTCAACAGCGGTAAAGAAGACCTCGCGCAAACCATCACGGCCACCGAACTCTTAGCAAACACTATAGACGTGGATAGCAACGACCTAGGCAAACTCACCGTTGCGAATCTTCACGCTGATCATGGTTCTATTCTAGATAATCAAGACGGCACATACACTTTTACTCCAACCAAAGACTACAACGGCCAAGTGCACTTCACTTATGACGTGACAGATGCTCATGGTGGAACGACTCATACAGGGGCGTCTACCACACTCACCGCTACCCCAGACGGCGCCATCATTTCAGAAGTGACAACTGACCACGTCACTGAAGATGGTTCACACAGCGGCCACAATGCAGGGGTTACAACTGAGCTCGCGAATGGAAGACTACAAGTTGTGGATCCAGATAGCGGGGAGAATAAATTCCAATACAGTCAGTTTGGTGAATCAGCAGTTCACGATCCGTTTGGTGGCATGTTACGTATTGATAGCATGGGCAATTGGGGGTACAGCGTTAATAATGCCAATTTGCAACACCTTGCTCAAGGGCAAACTGAAACCGTTATCTACCGTGTTCATAGTTATGATGGAACGGCATACGAGTTGCACATAGACGTTGTAGGCACCAATGATACGCCAACCGTTACCCAAGTTGCGCTGAGTAACGGCACTGAAGACACACATTACCAAATGCAAGCCAGTCAGTTTGGATTCAGTGATATCGACACAGGCGATACGTTACATTCCATAGCAGTCACAGATCTACCATCAGCAACACAAGGTAAGTTTGTGCTTGATGGACACGATGTTACAGCGGGGCAACACATCCCTACAGCTGACATCAGTAAACTTCAGTTCGTTCCTGCGCAAGATTTTAATGGCGATGTTCAGTTTAAATATACTGTTAACGATGGGCATGTTGACTCACAAGAGGCTACTAACACTCTTCATATTGATGCCGTTGGGGACGCAGCAGTAATCACTGGAACTACAACTGGCGATGTCGATGAAGGGCATGGCACCTATCATGATCGGTCACCAAACTACGCACAGCCTGGGATGGCTAAATTAACCAATGACCCTTTATATACTGATGGCAAGTTAGAGATTATTGACCCAGACACTGGCGAAGCACAATTTGATACAAAAGGCGTAGGCTACTCCTACCATGGCACTTATGGTCAATTAATACTAAATGCCGATGGTAATTGGCATTATAAGGTTACCGTTGGTAGTAACCAACAAAACGTAGCCACAAAGATCGATCAATTAGGCGATGGGCAAGAATTAACAGATACGATTACCATTTATTCTAAAGATGGTACTGCGCAAGACATAGTCATTACCATTCATGGTGATAATGATAGACCTTATATCAGTTCTGAAGTAACACTTTCCACAGGCACAGAAGATACAGCTCTTACTTTCACCAAAGCTGATTTATTAGCCAATACTGTCGACGTGGATGCCAATGACGCAGGTAAGCTTTCCATTGAGAATCTGTTAGTCGATCACGGGTCTGTTGTCGATAACAAAGATGGTACTTATACCTTTACTCCAACCAAAGACTACAACGGCCAAGTGCACTTCACTTATGACGTGACAGATGCTCATGGTGGAACGACTCATACAGGCGCAAACACGTCTCTTGCTGCTGTTAATGATGTCGCCACATTTGCCGGTGACTCCAGCAGCATAAAAGAAGATACAAACATTCACCACAACGCGCATATCACGGGGTCAGCAACTATTCCAGATGCCCTTTCTTGTCATGGGCACCTGATTGTATCTGACGCTGATGGTCATGGCGAAGCTGCATTAGATCTTAAGGGGCAACCGAAAATATCTCTGGATGGAACCTACGGTCATTTCGACATCACTAGTACTGGGACATGGGTTTATAAAGCAGACAACAAGAGTACGCAGATTCAAGACTTAGACAATGGACAAACACTCACAGATAGCATTGAAGTCACATCAAAAGATGGTACCAAGCATTCAATAACCGTCACGATTAATGGGACCACCGATGATCCTGTTCTACACAGCCTCAGTGATTCTGGTGTTCAACATAGTGGTCCAGTTGAAGGGAATCTACTTACTGGCTCTGGGACGGATCAAGGATTGAGCGGTGCAGCAACAGACACCGATTCCAACGCACATCTGGTGTTGCAAGATATTCAAATAAAAGACCCGGTGTCAGGTTATGTCGCGGTAAGGCCGGGGCAACCACATACTATGGCCGGTATCGGTACACTCGCGATCGAAGCGAATGGTCATTATACCTTCACCCCGGAAGCTGGCTTTACAGGTAAAGTGCCAAGTATGGTTTATCGCGTCGGCGATGATGGCGGTAACCCAATAGGAGACTCTTCTCAAAATTCTCTCTCTATTGAAGTCACCCCTCCCCTGCAACATGCGCCAACGGTTACAGCGCAAACCGTTTCTACAAATGAAGACATCACCAGAACCTTTACAACCAGTGAATTTGGTTACAGTGATCAAGATGGTGACGCCCTGCAGTTCGTGACTATTAGCAGCATACCGAGTCATGGATTATTACTCTTAAACGGTAATGCCGTAACCGCCAACCAGCAAATCAGTAAGGCAGACTTAGACGCAGGTCATTTAACCTTCACGCCAATCAGTAATGAAAATGGTGCAAACTATGCGCAATTTACATTTACTGCAAATGATGGCCATCAAGATTCAGCAAGTGCAACGATGGTAGTGGATGTCAATGCAGTCAATGATGCACCTATCGTTGGATCGAGTTTTATTAGTTCTTTAGAAGATAAGCCTCATGCGTTCACCACCGCAGACTTTAAATACTCTGATATTGATGGAGATGCGTTAAACCACATCACGATTACCAATGTCGCCCATGGCGTGTTATCGCTGAATGGCACCACAGTGAATGTTGGTGATGACGTCAGCGCCTCCGATGTTTCATCACTCATCTTCACCCCAACTCACAACTATTTTAGTTCTGGTGTCAGCGGGCTGGGTGCGGTGCAATTTACCGCAAACGATGGCCAAGCTGATTCAAAAGAAGGGTCAATATTCATTAACATTGCTAATGCCGCCGACCCAGCAACATTCGGAGGCGATTCCACAGGGGTAGGTCAAGAAGACATGACACTTCAAGCGTCAGGTACGTTGACATCTAGCGATCCAGATGGAACTACAGGCTTTATTGCCGTTCAAGGTGGTGCTGGGATAGTAGGAAGTAAAGGTTATGGGCATGCACACATTGATAGTAATGGTCACTGGACTTACGACCTTTACAACAAACACCCAATCGTTCAACAGCTTGGCGAAGGTCAGACAGACACTGAAACCATTACGGTTCAATCTGCAGATGGTACGCACCATGACATCGTGGTCACTATTACCGGAACCAATGACGCACCGATTCTCGGCGTTAACCAAACATCATCAACAGCAGGTACATTAACAGAGACAGATGTAGACGTTAATGACACTCATATGTTCTCTGTCGTCAGCTCAACAGGGCAATTCGGTTCATTGTCGGTCGATCCAAATACTGGTGACTACGTCTACACACCAAATACGTCTATCACAGGGATGAGTTATAACTCTGCCACCAACTCCTATCATGGTGTCGATGTATTCGAAGTAAAAGTCAGTGACGGCCATACTGAAGATTCGAAATTCATCACCTTTGATGCCTCGGGACATGTCACCATGTCACCAACGGGTGGCCTAGTCATATCAACCACAGTACCTCAACAACCTACGGTTACAACGACACTACCAACCGTGCAAATGGTCACCAACGTAGCGCCAACCAACTCGGTGACATTGGATTTGGCATCAACGAGTGACTCGGGTTCGTCGAACACTGACAATCTTACCAACGACACTACGCCAACGATTACCGGACACACTGATATTCCATTCTCGAAAGTCACTATTTACGATGGTTCAACACCCGTTGGACACGCGGTATCAGATGCTTCTGGCCAATATAACGTTGTAGTAAGCAGCTTACCGAATGGCGATCATAATCTATCCGCCAAAGCATTGGCTCCTTCATCAGTGCTACCGGCTACATCTTCGCTTCTTTCCGTCCATATAGATACACAAGTACACGTCGGTATTCAAACAGACCCAATTACCGCCGACAATGTGATTAATGCTCAAGAATCCAACAGCTCCATTGACATCACCGGATCCGTTTCTGGCGATTATAATGCAGGCGACATTGTGACTTTAGATGTAAATGGGACACAGCATACTGGCGTGGTCGATGCAAAAGGACACTATTCAATTGCCGTACCTGGCAGTGAACTCATTGCCGATGCTGACCAAAAAATAGAGGCATCAGTAGCGGTAACAGATACCGCAGGTAATAGCGCTCATGCCACTGCAGATGTTACTTACCAAGTTGATACACAGGTTAGCGTTCCTACGATTACCTTTGAAAACGCAGGGGCAGACAACTTATACAGCAAAGCTGAAATCGCCCGAGGACAAGCAAACACGATCACAGCAACCGTTACGCCTCCTGGTGATGCCAAAATCGGAGAGCATCTTGTCGTTAACGGACAAGATCATGTATTAGATGCTCATACTCTGCAGCATGGAATACAAATTGAAGTTCATCCCGGTTCTAATGTACAAGCAACAATGACTGACGAACACGGTAATACCGCAGGTAGCCAAGGTTTCGCTGCAAGCGCTATTCCTGAACCTATCATTGTCAGACCACCATCGGGAAGCCACCAAGTGTCTGGCACACTTGGGGTACCACCACTGTTACCATCTTTAACTCCGGTACCAACAGCACAAAGCGGTTGGCGAATCCATTTACCTAATGGACAGTACGTCACTAGTCATCATGGCCAATACGGGACATTAACTATTGATCCTCAGACCGGTCATTTACATTATCAAGAGCAAGCCCAAGTTCACACGGGCCCTCATGGCAGCGCTTCTGGTATAGGTCAACATGAAGATAAATTTGAAGTGGCATTGCAAGGGACAAATCAAGATGAAGTTGTCGCCCATGTGAATATCCAGATACTCAGTCATGGGCCAGGAAATAGTGGAAAGCTGACAGTTGGAACTGAAGTGGTTGATATGACAATCACTCCTGTCGTCCATACATCACACCCTGCTCCACCACCACCGCCTCCTGTTCAACATGACGAGCCAGACATGGCTTCGCAAGCCGACTTTACGGTCACACTAAGCGATGATAGTAATCTGGATTTAACCCAGCAGACCCATCAAGAACCCGAACAGAAAACCAGCCACCATGGTGCAGCAGCTTATCTGGATGCATTGGGCATCAAACCCGATGCGACATCGACAACGGTTCACGATCAACCTGCGGATATGGATATCGTACTTGCACAAGTCGACCAACAAGATGCAACAACACATGACCAAGCGCACTTGGATATGTCAGACGCGTTGGAACACCATGATGCGAACATCAACCATAACCAAGATGATGAGCACCATCACCACAACGATATCGATGGGTTACCGGACATTGATCCAAATAGTTAACGCATAAAATGCCAATCACTAAAACCAAAAAAGGAACACTATTTAGTGTTCCTTTTTATTTCTATTCTCTTTTAAATTTCAGTTATAACTTTTAACTATAAAACAAACTAACGCTCCCCAAACGCGACACTCACGTTGGTATAAATCGGTTTCCATAAATACTGGAATACTGACTTCTCACCGGTTGTAATATCTACCTCGCCCGTCATACCTGGCAAGATAGAAAAGCTCTCAGGATTATCACGGAAATAGGGAACATCCACCGAGACGACGACTTCATAATAGATCTCGCCACGCTCGCTTTGACTTGTGGTCGGTGAAATACTCTCAACCGCCCCTTTTAGCGCCCCAAAGCGGCTGTAATCAAACGCATCAATCTTGATACGAGTCGGCTGCCCTACACTCACAAAACCAATATCTCTTGGCGACAAACGAGCTTTAAAGTCGGCTTTCCCACCAACAGGAACAATTTCAACCACAGTGCCACCCGGCTGAATAACACCTCCGTTCTTTGTACTTGGCAGGCTTTGCACCAAACCTTGTAGCGGCGACACTAACATGGTGTTGGTCAGTTTCGCTTGGCTTGAACGTACTCTGGCGTTCAGGGCTGACAAGTCAGAGACGGCTTTAGAACGATCATCGCTCACTTTAGCTTTCGCCTCGGCCAGAAGCTGTATGATTTTTTGGTCATTACTGTCAGCTTGTCTAATCAATACCGACTTCTTGCCACGAGCTTCTTCAATTTTCTGCTCAATACTGGCCAGTTTTTGACGCATTTCAAGCACACGTAAGCGTGAAATGTTGCCCGATTTATAACCCTTTTCTAGTATATTCAACTCTTGCTTAGTCGCATTCAACTCTTTCTCATAACTCGGCAAGGCCTTTTCTACACTACGAAGCTGCTCTGCAATTTGTTCGCTCTCTTTCTCAAGCACCACACGCTTTTGGAAGTAGAGGGCTTTTTGCGCGTTCAGCTGCGCTTTTTGTTGGCTGACGATCTCTGGGTAATCGACCTCAAACTCAGCAAGGTTAGGCTCACGCTGCTCAAGCAGCGCATTCATACGTTCCACACTGGCTAGAAGCGTCACTTGTTGGGACTTTAGCTCTTCAAGGGCGGTACGCTGGAAAGTGGCATCAAACTCAACAAGCGGCTGGCCTTTCTCAACCAACTGCCCTTCTTTAACGAGAATTTGCTTTAACTTCCCGCCAATCGCGCTTTGTAATACTTGCTTCTCGCCTTCCGGAATCACAGCACCTTTGGCTTTGGCGATTTCATCAACTTGAGTGACTACAGACCAAGTGGCAAAAGCAATAACACATAAGGCAACCGACCATGTGGCCAGCGCCAATGTACGAGCCGTATTTTGTGATTCAACAAGTTCACCGTAGCGCTTGCCCTTCTCGATAGATTGTTTAGTCATTAGCGACTCCTTGCTTAGACTTTGATTGTTCTTGTTGGGCTGCATTTTTTTGAGCAGACGCCTCTTGAGTTGACGGCTGTAGCTCTTGAGATAACGGTTGCTCAGATAACTGCGGTTCTTGAGAAGCTTGAGGCTCTGAAGGCTGTTCCTGCTTCGAAGACTGCTCCGGCTCTAATGGACCGGCATAAACCACTGCACCTTCATTTAATACCACCACTTTATCGGCAAGCTTGATTAAATCCGGATCGTGGGACGTGTAAATCACCGTTGCTTTTCCTTTTTTCGACTGCACAAACTCACCAAATATACGTTTAGCATTTGGGTGAGCATCAGGCACAGGATTATCCATTAAGAACATTGGGGAGTCATAAACCAGCGCTTTTGCATCAATGAGGATCTGCGCGACGCTGCCAGACAACATGTCAAAAAGGCTGTCCGGCTGAATACTGCTGATGGAAGTATCGAGCCCACCTGATAATGTCTCGAACCAACGCTTTCCGCCCACCATTTCAATTGCAGATATCATTTTCTTATCTTCGACTTTGTGACCGTCGTTTAGCCACTCTCGAATACTCAGCGTAAGCAAATCAGGATATGCGGCTCGAATAAAACACCAGTGGCGATAAAGCTGCGGATCGTATTGAACGAGGTTAACGCCTTCAAGCTCGACCATGCCATTTTGGATAGGCTGCAAGCCAGACAGCACTTCAATTAATGTTGATTTACCGCTCCCAGAAGGGCCGGTAATCGCGACAATTTCACCGGCTTCAATATCAAAACTCACACCGTTCAAGGCCGGGCGACTCTGTTTGGGATAGCGCAGTGTCACTTGGTCTAATTTCAAGTTAGGCGCTACCACAGGTAACGGGTGATGCTGGTAACTGAATTCACGCTCAGACGGCTGAGACAAAATACGGTTCACTTGCAGCTTGGATTGATTAAAGCTATTAAAACGCATAGCGCTGTTTGCCAACACCTGAGCTGGGCCAGTCACCTTAGATATCAACATCATTGAAGCAATCAAACCACCGGGCGTCATCACTTGTTCAAAAATAAGTCCTATTCCTAACCCCATCACGGCGAGTGTCGACCCCACACCAATGAAATAGTAAATCGAGGTGTACCGGCTCTGGAGAACCGATTGATTAAAGGTCACTGTTGAAGCAAGAAGATTGGCCTTTTTGAAACGTTGAATCCAGTGCTCTGAGAATCCAGCACTGCGAATAAAGGCAAGCTTGGATGACAGCTCATTAGTCATGTTTTGACGATTCGTACCTGCCACTGTCGATTGCATAGAGCGCTTGCTGCTAGAGCGTATCGAGCGTTTTGCTAGCAAGTAATAAAGGATTAAAGAGACGACTGGAACCAGTACCAACCACCCGCCTAAAACACCTATCGCAAGTACAAAAATAAGAATGAATGGTAGGTCAAATAACGCATTTCCTAATGGCCCCGATAGCACACCTGAAATACGCTCTGACAGCATCACTTGGTTTTGCTGACTAGAAGAAGCTGTTTGCTGATTTTGAGCATAGCTATTACGAAGCAGACGCTGCACGAGGGATTGAGAAATCTCACGACTTACTCGGTTGGAAACTGAAGCAAACACTCGGCTACGTAATGTTCTCAACCAACCCATCATCACAAACAACAACGCCGCGCCAATGGCGATACCTTGCAACTCATGCCCTGCATCACCACCAATCACATGGTCATAAATCGACATCGTGATGAAGGGAACAGCAAGCGCAAATAAGTTAGTGATAAAGCTGACCAATAACAATTTAGGAATGATGGGACGAAACGCATGTAACCTTTCGCCAACCCAATCAGGAGAGGCCTTCTCTAATGGTGGCCCTTCGATAACAATACAAAACTGAGGGATATCGGTGATGTCGTCATTGGCATTAAAGGCAACAAATTGCTTGGATTCTAAATGACCAGAGACCAGCTCATGTTCACCAAGTACCAGTAAGACCAATTTATGTTCACCAACTTCATCTAGGTTGGCAACCAAGCGATAAGGCAGTGCAAGCCTGTCTAACAAGGCAAACATATCGTCGATTGATTCAATGCCATTTTCATCGACCCATTGATGTGCGAACAACTGGATATTAGCATTAACTTCCAACTGCTTAAGAACGGAAAGGCTCTCGGTTTCTAAATGATTCATCACCTCTTGTCGACCGCTGGTATCTGCACGGTTGTTCGTACCTGAAGGGTTACCAATATCTAAACGATTCATACGATAGCCTCCTGGTTGCTCTCGCTGTCGACCGTAATAGCTCGACTTTCCACTGTAATGATTCGATTAGCCAATTCGCGAAGCTTCGAATGGTAGCTCACCATCAGTATCGTGCGTCCTGCCGTTACTTCTTCTTCCAACACCTTAGCTAGATTCCCAAGGGCGTCTAAATCAAGTGAAGAATCCGGCCTTTCCAACATGATTATGGGTTTATCACTTGCCAATTGAGCCGCGATATTGAGCATTTTCACGTTACCCATACTCAACAAAGAAGCACTCGTATGGCCAATTTGTGTCTCGAGCCCATCGGGTAATCGAGTAATCTCTTTGGTTAAACCCAAACGCTTTGCATAGTCACTGGCGCTTTGCGTTTTCTCAGGGTCAAAGCCACACAAGTTGTCGAGAATAGTACCCGACACCAACTGCCCTTTAACGCCACAGTAGGCCACAATATTGGTTACGGATGCGATTGAAACTGCAGCTCCGTTAATGAAGCACTCACCCGCTTTTAGATCATCAATACCTGCAATCGACGACAATAAATGACTGTTGGTGTGGCGATCTTCACTCTCTAACAATACCAACTCACCTTTATTCAGTGTCACATCTGCATGAGAGAGTTCACCATACCTTTCAACGGTCGCTTGCTTGATTTCCAACGTATCAAAGTCAGATAAGTGGTTCTCAGCATGCTCAGAATCTGAAGATTCCGATAGTGATAAGTCACTCAATTTTTCTATTGCCTGATTGGCACTGTGTATTGAATTAAGCTTGATTCTAACCCCAACCAGAGCACTCAAAGGCGCAACCGCTCTGCCAGATAAGATAGAACATGCTGCCAAGCCACCAGTAGTTAACTGACCATCCAACACCCATAAGCTGCCAGTGATCACGAGTAAAACTGACGTGGCTAATGCAGCAAGCTGAATACATTCTTGGGCGAAGGCGTTCTGTTCTTCTTCTCTCGCTTTAGACTGAGAGCGAACATTATTGAGGGATTTAAACTGATTGAAGATTCGAGACTCAACAGCCTGGCGTTTGATTCCCTGAATGGTTTGGCTCAGTAAAATCAAGAACGCTTTTCGCTCCTGCTCATCTTGGGAAGCTTCTTCACTTAAGCTTTTAACGCGAATAGAAGATAACCAAACGATTCCGAGAGTAATCAGCCAAACTGCCAAAGGTATCGCCACCAGCTCACCGCCGATGTAAGCCACCAAGCCCAAGAAGAACAAGGCAAAAGGCAAATCAATAAAGCCTGCAATCACACCACCGGAATACCAATCTTTGACTTTGGATACAGAACCAAGCCCCTCTTCCACGCCGCCAACACCAATTTGGCGGAGATGGCCTGATGAAGCCGTTGTTACTCTTTCAACCAAGGTTTGATAGGTCGCTTTCTCGGTATTGCTGGCCGCGGCTGACAAAAGCCAAGTACGCACAAACCGGATCAATGCTTCCATGGCAACAGCCAACGCTGCACCCGCCAACAACAAAGTGGCAGTACCGTAACTTTGGTTAGGTAAAATACGATCGTAAATTTGTAAAACCGTTAACGGAACGGCGAGAGAGAGAAGATTTATGAGTAAAGAAGGCAGTAGGACTTTCCCCACCACCCCTTTGTTTTTCATTGAACTTGCGGGCATACACAATCCTTATCCATGCTTATGAAATAAGATTGGTACACCATGTTGAGTATTGCAAGGTAACGGACTGATTTAACGTGTTTTTCAATATAAATATGACACAGATCTTTCTACACAAATCTGTGGCTATACCCGTACCTTAAAAACGCACCTTACAAATGCTCGTTACAAGCGCTCCTTACAAACAATTGTCGTAATCCGTTATCGCCTGCTTTAACTTTGAAAAGTCTGAGTTACATAAATACGGTTTCAGCGCTTCAAATTTATCTGAGGGCCACTCGTATATTTTGAATGAAATGAGCTCGTCAATAACGGACTCATCAAAGCGGTATTTGACGACTTTAGCTGGAGAACCACCGACAATGCTGTAGGGTGCGACGTCTTTAGTCACCACACTATTCGCTGCAACTACAGCGCCTTCGCCAATCGTCACACCGGGCATAACCATCGCTCGCATGCCTAACCACACCCCATCTTCAATGTGAGTGTCACCTTTGCCAATGTAGGCATCGTCGATGACATCCATAAATGGATACAGCGAAAACCAATCAACTCTGTGGGTATGGTTGCCCCCCATCAAAATCACGACCTCTGCGCCAATACAGACATAATCGCCGATATAGAGTTCGTCGATTTTCCATCGTGGCTCCCACTGGCGGCTGACTTCGTCGCCGTGTAAATAACGCACTACCGATTGTTCAAAACCATTATCCCAGCAATCGCTGTAATAACTGTGTTGACCTTTTACATGAATATTGGGGTTGGTTACGACTTCATGCAGCAACTCGAATTTGGACCAATGCTTCTTTTGCATTTTTACCTCTGAATGATCTATTTAGTTTTATTCGTTAACTATCAAAATGTTCGACGATGCAAATCCAAGGTGCACAAACTAACGCCCTATAAACACAGGGTTCACTGGGATGAATAGTGAGTATCACGCTTAAATCATAGCAATGTCGCTAAAACTAAAGAGACGTCAGTGGATTCGAGGTTGCTTAAGAAGAGGAAGTAGTTTCAAAGTTTGTCCAGTTTTTATCGATAACTTGGTTGGATAATTTACAGGCGTAGTGTATCTGTTTAGTCGCACCCATTTGACAGGAAGATGTGATTACTAAGGTTTCAAATTTCGTTTCGTAGAATACGGCATGAACAAGAGCCTGCGCGATTACACAGGCTCAAACTTAGACTCGGCTATAAATTTCGGCTCACGCTTGGAGTTGGGCTCAGCGACTACATACGTGCAAGCTGTACTTTTCTGTCTTTATTCACCACGCAAAAATTACCGCGCTTAGTACGACACTTAGAGCATCGTTCGCATTCAACAGGGCTTCTATCCCCTTCCTTCCAGCGCTTAACTAAATGGGGTTCAGAAAGCAGCGGTCTTGAAAGCGCGAAGTACTCAATGCCCGTGTTGTTTGCAATCGCTTCTATAGCATCAAAATCCGTTAGGCCGCCAACCGTGATCACCGGGATATTAACGTCTTGGCTGATCGCGTGACCATACTCATGGAAATAGCCTTCAGCTTGAATGGTAAAACCATCGTGCGACTCGCCAATCATAGTGTCTGCTTTGCCATGAATATTGCCTGACACGACAATGCCATCCACACCCACTTGTTCAAGCTTTTTACAGACAATACGTGTTTCCTCAAAGGTGACGCCACCTTCAAAAAACTCGGATGCCGTGAGCTTAACTAAGATAGGGAAATCATCACCCACCAGCTTACGTGTCGCGGTATAGATCTCTAACAAAAATCTCATGCGGTTTTCTAAGCTACCGCCGTATTCATCTTCACGTTGGTTGTAATAAGGGCTTAGAAATTGGTTAATCAGGTAAGTGTGAGCGGCATGAATTTCAACGCCATCAAAACTTGACTTCTGTGCTCTTAATGACGCTTGAGCAAAGGCATCAACAATGTAGTCGATCTCGCGTTTGGTCATCGCTTTGCCTAGTGTTTGAGTTCCTTTTTCTGGAACCTCACTTGGTGCGTAGATGACTCGTTCACCAAGATCATGTGTGGTTTTGGTGCCACCATAAGCCAACTGCATCACGATTTTAGAGTCGTTGTCGTGCACCAGCTGAGTCAGCTTCTGATACTCTTCGATGAATGAGTCGTTATACATACCCATCATGCCCGCATTCGGCTTTTCTTCTTCAACGATGTTCGCGTAACCCGTCACGATCAGGCCGACTTCACCTTGAGCCAGCTCTTCATAGATAGCGTACAGTTTATCTGTCATATGCCCGTCTTCGGTAGCCATATTTTCCCACGTTGCACTTCTAATGAAGCGGTTCTTTAGTGTCATCTTGCCAATGTGGGTTTCTGTAAACAAAGTGCTCAAGTCTTATCCTCATTAAATCTTTATTATGTTTGCCCATTTTAAAAGACAAAAGAGAACCACTTCTTATTCACAAAGTGACTCTCTTTTGTCCATTACTGAATGGGCGTTGATTTATGCGGATAGTACAGAGAATAAGGCGAGGAAAACTTAATCTAGATTAAGAGAGCAGTACTCTCACATGAGAAAGAGATAGAAAGCAGCAGAAAGAGATAAAAAAGATTGGGAAATAGAATAAAAGCAAGTCGCTCAGTTTTAATAAGCGACTTTGTTCAATTTAATCTGGACTAAGTTAATGGTTCTTACGAGAGGTGTCCACCTGCGAATTGCTGCCTGCTAACAGCTATTTAAACTCATAGGTGTAAGATGCACCAACACTGTTGTTCTCTCCAAAATCATCCTCAGCAAAAATTGTGAAGAAATTGAATGATTGAGCATCACTCAATTTATAACTCGCACCAACGCCAGTCCAATAGCCAGAGTAATCGTCAGAACCCATTGAACCACCACCAAAGCCCATGATAGACCATTCATCGGTTATCGTTTTTAAGCCAAACGCTCCGATATAACCACCATGTGTCGAGCTCGGCATCAATACATAATCAGAACCCACATTCTCATCATCGAATACGGCTACTTCACCATCGTTGTAGCTGTAACCAGCCATTGGGAAGATTTGCCAACCGAACGGCTCAATATCGAAATAGCTCAGTGGTATAAATGTGCCAATACTGTAGTTGTTCTTATAAGCATCGTTATCATATTCAGAACGGCTAAAGTTGAAATTCACGATACCCATAGGCAACAGCCATGAACCGCCTAATCGCCACTCTTCGCCGTCCGCATTGACACGAGCGTTGATCATTCGCGCTTCATCTAAACCGATAGAGCCTGAGAACTGCAAATCTTCGTTATAAGCAACGCCCGCTTTGGTCACGATTTTAGTCGGATCATCAGGGTGCTTCTCTTCAGCAAAAGCCCCCATCGACCCGAACGTTGCAGCAGCAACAAGTAATAAAGTACGTAATGTCATTAGAAGGTCGCACTAACGCCAACAAAGTGGATACGGCCATCGAAAGAACCATTGAGCAAGTTGCGCCCTGTAGGTCCATCACGATTCATCTCAACCGAACCTAAGTCCGCGTATTCGTAGAACACATCGATCAAGATATCATCCCAATACGTTGAAGCACCTACAGAGTAGCGGTACTGTTCGCCTACAGGGAGGTCAACCCATTGCATTGACGGATCGTCTTGTGGTGATGTTTCGTAAGAGAAGCCAGCTTTTAGACGCCAATCTGAGTTAAGTTGATAATCAGCACCAACCGCAAATTTCCAAACATCATCCCAGTCACGATCGATCTGGAGCCCCCCTATTTGGGTTCCAAAATCGAGAACAGTAGTATCCCACTCACTCCAACGGTGCAACTGAATACTCGCCAACAGGTCAAGCTGTTGGTTCAACGCATAGCTCGCACTTAAGTCAATAATTTCTGGAACTACAATATCTGTAGATAAAGAGTTCAGTAGTCCGATATTTGTTGGACCTTTTACGTCATTATTGAACTCATGTTCTAGCTTCGAACGGTAACTCGCACCCAACTTAAGCTTATCTGTCGGGGTATACATCACGCCAAGGTTATAGCCGTATGCCCAATCTGTGTCTTGTTTGACGGTCAACGCAGATGTTGACTGTTGTAATGCAGCCCAACTCAATTGAATACCTGCGCCAACAGACCATTGGTCATTCAGCTTATAACTCAGTGATGGATTCACTTGCATTGCGGTCAGAGTAATTTCTTCTAGAAGGGCTGCACCTGCCCAATCGCTACCGTAATCAAGGCTTGAGCCACCGACAGCGCCAAGTGCTATACCAAGGTGCAGTTGTTCTGTTACTTGATGCGCGTGGAAAGCACCAAATGAAGGCAACACTGAATGGCCTTTACCATCACCGCTAGAGTCTTGGTTGTCTTGATATTTCATCTCAAGGTCAAACGCCATGGTATTGATAGTCGTTTTGCTTTCGCCCATGTGAGACATGGTTGCTGGGTTGGTCCACATCGCAGCAGCTGAACGAGAGTAAACACCGTCACCGGCACCAGTTGTACCGGCATTGGCGACGACAGCTTCTTGTAAAAATAGACCACTTGCGAAAGCATTTAAACTTGTAAAAATTGCGGTGGCAGCTAGCGAGTAAGTAAAAGTTTTGTTCATCAGATTGCTCATTTAGCCTTAGACATTAAATTGATCTAAGGTTACCGCAAAGCCCTATAAACAATGGGAATACCCGTTATTACTTTACAAGCGTTATTTGAACTTTCTAGCGACGTATGGACGCGGCTTGTCTCGATGAATTTCACGTTGAGCAGCAATTGCTCTGTTCTTACCTAGCCCTACCTTTATTTGATACCAAGTCTCGTAAAATAAGGCGAACCCAGGACTGGACCACCAAGTCTTGTTGTAGAGTTTCTTATTAGCTGCGACGACATCTGGCGAACGATTCGCGCACTCAAGTGCCAACGCATAAGCTTCAGCGTAAGGATCTTCGGCGATTTTAGTCACCAAGCCATATTCCTTAGCGGTTTGGCTGTCGAGCACTTTGGCCGTCATTGCCATTTCTAAGGTGTGATCTTTACGCATCAGCTCGCGAAATGCGATGGCGCCTCCCATGTCAGGAATCAACCCCCACTTCGCTTCCAATATCGAGAAGTTCGCATCTGGGCTAGCGATTCTAAAATCGCCACCACTGGCTAATTGAAGCCCACCTCCCCAACAACGCCCGTGAATCGCAAAAATGACAGGGCAAGGGATCTCTCGCCAACCAATAGAAAAATACTGAGCCGCATTTGGCAACGTCGGCAACCATTTGAACAAAAGCTTCATCGCTCCAACTTTACTGTTCAATAACGATTTAACATCGAGCCCTGAACAAAAATCCGTACCATTACCTTTCACTATCACAGCGCGAATCTCGTTATTCTTTTTGAGTTCTCTGATCATATTATCGACGCCTTCAAACATCGCCATATCAATAGCGTTGAGCTTATCGGGTCTATTCAGCACAACGGTGGCAATTTGGTTTTCATCAATGGAACAAGTGATACGATCGAGGTTTGGCATGGTGGCTACCTTATGAGTGGTCAGACCTTTAGATTATACATTTTATTAACATATGCCAAACTTGCACATTAAGAAGCGAGACCTGTGTTGCTTAACACCTCCCCCTTACACAAACGACATCAATAAAAAAGCAGTGATGGTTCGCTCCATTCACTGCTTTTCATTCGTAGCTTTTATTGCCAGTAGCTTTGATAATCAAGGGCTCTCTGTTTTGACAGAACCTATGTTCTTCGAGATTTCAGTAACAAGAAGATGAAATAACTGCCACCAATAATTGAAACTAACGTCCCTGCTGCAAGCTGCGCTGGGAACACCACCACTTGCCCTAACCAGTCTGCAAATAGCATGAGAGCAGCACCAATTAAAAACGACAAGATGATCTGCTCTCGAACCAAGCGAGCCCCCATCATTGCAGCGATATGCGGAGCTAACAAGCCGACAAATGCGACTGGCCCCATGGTGGTTGTCACGACCGAGCATAAGATCGCAACAATACACAACAATGCCACGTAGGCGAGATTGATATTTAACCCTCTGGCACTCGCGAACTGACGTCCAGTCGCAATTAAGGTCACCCAACGACTCAACAGTAAAGCAGCCCCGATAGAAGCCGTTATCACCATGGCCAAAATCATTGCTGATTCAGGTTCAACACGATAGGTAGACCCCGCTAACCAAGCCAATAAAGTGTATTTCCCCTCACCCACTCGCGTTAAAGAGAATTGCACCAAAGCTTCTAGCATTGCGGTGAGCGAGATACCAGTCAGGATTAAAATAGACGGCGCAAACTGGTGCTTCTTGCCAAGAAGTAACAATAAACACAGTGCAATCGCACTGCCCAAAAACGCAACCCACGGGCTCAAGGAGTGAATCGAATATCCCATAAACAGGCTACTGAAAATCAACGCCAGAACTGCGCCCGCCGACACACCAAGAATGTCCGGGCTTGCAAGCGGATTGTAGACTAACCTTTGTAAAATCACGCCCGCCACCGCCAAACCGCCACCAGCGAATATCGCCGTTAATATTCTCGGCCAACGAATCGACCATTCAAATGCGTCTGGGATAACAAAATAGCCCATATCAGAAGAAGGCTGTGACAATGCACTCAACGCCAACAGCCCAAAAATCATTGTGCTTAACAAGAAGTAAGCCAAAGGTGAAATAAACTTTGGGCCTTTAGGCATCGAGAAAAACAGCTGATCTTGAGCCGATAATTGCTTTCTCGCAATTATGATCAACGCTGGAGCGCCAATGACCGCGGTTGCCGTCCCTGTTGGAATCATATCCAAAGACCATTGTGCCAAGAAGATCGCTAAACTGTCAGTGACGCAAAGCAGTAACGCACCTAATACACAGCTTGCGACGAGTTCAGATTTGGCCTTTAGAAAACCTAGATGCCTCGCAATGTTCGGAGCTATCAAACCAATAAAGCTGATCACGCCCACTGAGGTAATCGACACCGACACCAACCAAACGCCAACCGCCATCAATACAAAGAATGTTGCGCCAATATTGAGCCCGCGTGCTGCTGCCCCTTCAGTGCCAATCGAAAGTAAAGTCAGGACTCTTGGCGCCAATAAGAAGATGGCGATGATCGGCAGTAGCTTAGGCATTAACCAAAGTACTTGTTCCCAACCGTTCTGTCCTAGATCACCCGCTCCCCATACAAACAAGTTCTGTGCGTACTGGTCGTTAAGCAGGATAATTGCTGTCGCAAATGCCCCTAGTAACAAGTTGACCGCCATGCCCGCCAAAACAATTGGCAAGCCGCTCATGTTTTTGATTCCGACAATCGAAACAATCAACCCCATCGCCAGCAGTGCACCGATCAGAGCGAACCAAACTGAATACTGAGCGACCAACATCGGCGCAACCACATTCAGAATAACCAGACCAAGCCATGCTCCTGACGATGTACCTAAGGTTAGCGGCGACATCATGCGATTTTGTGTCAGTTGTTGAAACAGGCTACCTATGGTGCCGAGTGTTCCGCCAACCAAGATCGCCATGACCAAGCGAGGCAAGTTGACATAGATTAACGCCATCAACTCGAATGAATCATCAACCATTGAGTTGAATGCCGCGCTGTCACTGATCAGTGAAACTTGCTGGAGCAGCTCACCGATAGGGCCAAATTCAGATTGCCCTAACCATAAATGAACAAGGGAAGCGAAAAACAGCACTGCCCCCATCACCAAACCACTGGATTTCATTACTACTCCGCTAACGTCAACAGCGATTGCGCCATAGCTTCTGCGTTATACAAAATCGACATGGCACCGCCGTAACTCCAACTTGCCGCTACTGGGCTAAATTGACCATTACGAACAAAAGGCATGCTCTTCCAAACCGGAGAACGGTCTAGTTTGTCTTGATATGGGAAAGGTTCAAAGTAAAGTGCAATGCCCTTCTTTACGTTCTTAAGCTCTGTCATTCGTTTTTGACTGATGCCCCACTGACTCGCAGGAAGATCCATCGCATTTTCAAAACCTAACTGTTCAAGCGCATATTGTGGAATAGAGTTATCGCCGTAAATGAACACCGATGTGGTGCTCGCAAAACGGAAAGAGGTCACTTTCGGTTTGTCGCCCGGATACGCTTTATCCAGTTCAGCCTTAAGGACAGCGATACGCTCATCCATTGCGGCCAGCTTTTGGTTCGCTTGTTCTTCTTTACCAAGCAACTGTCCGATCTTCTTGAAGTTCTCGATAGCAGCCGCTGCATTGCTGTGTTGTTCACTGTACGTTTGGTAGTAAAGCACGGGCGCAATTTCAGATAGTCGCTCCTGAAGATCTTTCTGAGGCGAAGCGATGAGAATCACATCAGGATTTAGCTTCTTCAAAGCAGAAAAATTGGGCTCAGTTCGAGTGCCAATGTCCGCCACGCCTTCTGGAATGGCAGGTTGAACAACCCAATCGGTATAACCTGCAATATCAGGGACCGCGACTGGCGTAACACCGAGTTCAATCACTTGTTCGGCTATGTCCCAGTTCAGCGCCGCCACTCTAACAGGCTGAGCTTCAAGGGTTTTAACGCCCTCGCTATCTTCAACTTGGTAATCAGCCATCGCATTAAACGATAAAGCGCTCGCTAATACGGATACTGCTAGCTTTGTATGCAAGCTCTTTATTTTAGAAACATGGGAAGCTATTCGTTGTAAATTCATATTGTTGCCTACTCAATCTAAATTCTATATTTATTCAAACGACAAAAGCAGCCCAGTAATGGCTGCTTTAAATTGATAACCCTAACTTAGTTAGAATTCGTAATTAACATTAAATTCTACAGTTTGCTCTTGACCGTACCAGCAATAGCTCTCATTCCAACAAGTGTAATACTCTTCATTGAATATGTTATTTGCAACGACATTAGCTGTTGTGTTCTTAAGCGAGCTGTTAACCTCTCCTAAGTCATAACCTAGAGACAAATCAACTAAAGTATATGATGGTACTTGGCCTTTATTTTTGTCTGACGTATCGTTTAGAACAGTTTCTCCCACATAACGCACGCCACCGCCGACTCTAAGGCCACTCATTGCACCACTACGTACAAAATAGTTAGCCCAAACATTTGCAGTATGATCTGGTACAAATACTGGTGTTTGCCCGATATTTGATGCGTTTCTATCTTCAGTAATTTCCATATCGGTGTATGTGTAGTTCGCTAACACATCCAAGTTATCAGTGACTTGTGCTCGTCCTTCTAACTCAATACCTTGTGATCGAATCTCACCAACTGAAGTCCATGGTGAAGCTCCATCAGGACGAACGCCCACATTTTTTTTGTTCACTTGGAACAGAGCCATCGAGCCTGAAATCATATTCTCATATGAGTCATACTTAAGACCCAACTCAACTTGTTCACCTGTTTCAGGATCTAGGTTGTTACCGTTAGTATCTAACTTTACACTCGGTTCAAAACTGGTAGCAAAGTTAGCAAATGGAGATAAACCATTATCAAATTTGTACAAAGCACCTAAGCGGTATGAGAAATTAGTATCATCAGTATCCGTTTTACTTGGTGCACCACCAAATACTGATACTTTTGTCGTTGTTTCGACTTTGTCAAAACGACCACCAGCAATAAACACCCAATTATCAATCAACATCTGGTCTTGGAAATAGAAACCAAGCTGACTCACTTCAATGTCGTTATTTTGATAATACGTTTTAGTAAAATCATTCGGGTTCAGCTTATCGTTATTTGGATTGTAAAGGTTGATGCTATCAACACCTGCGAAAGCGTCGTAGGCTACATCACCCTCTGTGTTTCGATAATCCACACCAAAAAGTAAATAGTGATCCAATGAGCCAGTCGACACTAGGCCCGATAGTTGGTTATCAACACTAATACCCGTAGAACTTTCATCGGTGCTATATGCTGAACGAGCTAATGAGCCAGTTGAAGCATCAAAATTGCCACTGCTAGTACTTTCTTGATAAAAGTCAGTTTTCATATAACGGAAATTCTGAAGAAATGCCCAATTTGAGTTGAAATCATGGTTAAACTTATAGCCAGTAATCAAGAAATCACGTTTGATGGTGTTGTAATTAACATCCCCGGCAAATGTCGAAGGTGAGACTTTTCCTGATTCAATCGCCGCTAATGGGAGTGTCACGTTCTGACCTAGTGCAGGGTCATTCTGATAATAAAGATTGAAGTTAATAAAGGTTTTATCAGACACATACCAATCGATTGATGGCGCAATCACATAGCGCTCTTCCTCAACGCCGTCTACTTGCGTATCTTTCTTACGACCCAGAGCAACCAAGCGATAAGCAACGTTGTCACTCAAAGCACCCGTTGTATCAATTGAAGCTTCAACTAAGTTATCTAAACCCGTTGCTAAGCCAATTTTCGTAGACTCTTCAAACTTAGGCGCTTTTGCAATGATATTAACCATGCCTCCTGGTGGCATTGACCCGTAAAGAACCGATGTTGGACCTTTAAATATTTCCAAACGCTCCATTGCAATAGGATCAATCTGAGGTTGTACGTTCCATCCAGGAAGGATTGGCAACATCATTCCGTCATAATAGTTATTCGTAGAGTCAAAACCGCGAATTTTAACCCAATCACTAAGAACCACTGCACCACCTTTATTCTCGGTTGATACACCTGGTGCATAACGAAGAGCTTGCATTACAGACTTAACACCACGTTGTTCCATCTGTTCGCTTTCGATAACGTTAAGTGTTTGCGGCGTTTCTTCTGGCGCTAAAACGGTTTTCGTTGCTGTATTACGGTAGGCTTTACCCATAACAGTAATAGTTTCTACATTCGAATCTGCCGAAGTAGCGGTATCTTCCGCGAATGCTTGCGCTGAAAACGCAGTCAGCAATGCGACTGCCAATGATGAATACTTAAAACGAGTGTGAGTGGTCATGATTCCCTCGGTACCAATGCTTAATTGTAAATAGTAATAAATCTCATTTGCATTGTATGTATCTAGAGATGGGATAATTAACAATTTGGTGCAAATTCAAAAAGAACTTGGCCTATTTTGAGTAAAACCAGGTCAATTGCTGATTAAACACACAATTGATCTAGTAACATTTGACCTTGTAGCCTTTGACCTTGTAACACAAAGGCTTTTGAGAAGGGGGGAGAAAGTCGGAGGGCTGAAATATGACTACGATTTAATAATAGGAACCCAGTACTCCATTTCCGCATCAGAAGCATGAGCTTGATAGCCAAATGGGTACATCTCAAGTTCATAACCATCAACGCCACGATAACCTGAATTTGGAAGCCAATTAAGCACAAACCAACTTAGAGTATGGGGTAGATGCTCTATAGGACCACGGTGCTTCACTACAGCATAGGTTTGCTTCGGAATCGTCAGCACCTCTAACTTATCAGAGATAATACTAGGCAGTTGCGGGATAGAGATCTCGTCATGAAGCTCAACGCCCGCACAATAGTAAATATTGGTTCCGTCAAAACAAGACTGAGTCAGGTCAACAACGCCAATAAACTGGAGCATGTTGGCGTCAGGGATTTCAACCTCACCTTCTAAACGTGACCATAGCTGAGGGACTTTCTGCGCGAAGTCTTGCGTGAGTGAAAACAAGCCACTGATTTCTGATGTCATTCCTTTCACTAAGAAAGACTCTCTTTCATCAATGCGTACTTCCACAAAGCTTAACGCCCTATTTTCTGAATTACTCGCCGTCTCAGATACTTGTATCGGCTTTTTTAGCCCTACTCTTTTGCCTGCTTTTCTATACTGACTTGGGCTTACCCCAAACATTTGCTTAAACGAACGGCTAAAGCTTATTTCTGAATTGAATCCGAGACCAAGCGCAATATCGATAACACGATCTTTTCCATCAAGCAGCTCTTCGGCAGCCTGACTTAACTTTAACTCTCTCACATAGTTCGCCACGGTAAGCCCGGTTTCGGCTTGAAACACTCTTTGCAGCTGCCAACGAGACCAACAGCTTTGCGTCGCTAAATCTTCTAGCGATAACGCAGAGCTAAGATTCGCATGGATATAAGCCAGAACGCGGCTGATACGGTCAAATGCAGGTGTGTTCATATTCAAGCTTTCATCTTCTCTATTTTTGACTAGGGCGTGTTGGGTTCAACAATACTTTTATCACTTAAAGTGGCTTTTATCACTGAAAAAAGGACAGCCCACCCAAACTTTATAAATCTCAAAAACGTAAAAAGCACCGAGTAGATGCTCCATTTTGTATGGTTATCCTCGACTATGTTCGTTATGATAACGCAACTGATTCTCATTTATTGATTTAAGATGCTTCCCCAACTGCACAATATTATCACTCGTCGGAAAGCCCCGTCTCTACATCAAAAAATCTTCGCTTACTCAAAACAAGTGACCCCTTATTTAAGCGGAAGCTTTGGTGCACTTAATAACAAGAGCATTGCGGTAACAAATGAGAATAGCCATAAAGAGCTCAAACGAGTTTACGATGGTCTTTCGCAAAGCCACCCAGAAGCAGGCAAAGCGTATTGGTTAACGCGAACCTGGGATCTCGTGTGTTGGCAGCCTATCTATGTGACTTTCATTTCTATCTATGGGCTTCATTCATTGCCCGACATCAAGAATATCGGTCAATTTAGATACAAAGAGTTCATTACTGGCTACCGCTTCTTTAATGGTGATCATCAACATGGTTCACCAGAAGAGCTGATTCCCGATGCTGGTGAAGCCATTCTTGCACTGACTGAGTTTTATCGAAGCCAGATCAGTGAATGGACACGTATTCGCCCAGGATTTACCAATCATTTATTGGCCGATCTATTGTTAGGCAGTTTGATAAAACTTCAGCAACACGAACCAAGCCTGACCAACGATTACATTATTGCGCAAGCTAAGCTTTGGTTAGAAGCATGCCAGTTGTCTGAAAATCATTTAGACAGCCTTAAAGTGGACTCTAGTTCGGGGATGTTAAAACTGATCAGAATCAGCTGCTGCCTGGTTTATAAGTGCGATTCAAGAAAGTACTGTGATAATTGCCCTAGGCATCCAGACAACAAAAAAATCGCTTAGTCACGCCATTTATTAAAGTTCAATACGACGATCCTTCTCCCATTGAGCTTCGCTACTGATCTAATTACAGGACTGACATGTTTCAGCTTTCAAACATAAAAATTGTTCGTGATGAACGAACCATTCTCTCAATCGAAGACCTCACGATTTCGACCAATGAACTGACAGTCGTTCTTGGCCATAATGGTTCGGGTAAATCTACACTCGTTAATTTACTCTCAGGGCAGATGTCGCCGGATCACGGCAGCGTGGAACTAGACGGCGCTTCCCTCTCTTCATTCAAAAGCAAAGATTTAGCGAAAAAAATTGCTTATCTACCGCAAAAGCTCCCCGCTTCTGCAGGCTTAACCGTAGAAGAGTTGGTTCGTTTAGGTCGCTTCCCATGGAGAGGCGCGCTAGGCCGTTGGAATTCAGAAGATAAGTCGATTATCCAACAAGCGATGGAAAGAACCGGTGTCACTGAATTCTCGCAAGCCTTGGCGGATGATTTATCTGGAGGAGAGCGTCAACGCGCGTGGGTATCGATGTTGTTGGCTCAGCAATCACCAGTACTAATCCTTGATGAACCAACTTCGGCACTGGATGTGCATCATCAGTTTCAGCTTATGGGTTTACTGTCTGAACTCAACAAAACGGAAAATGTTGGGGTGATCGTCATTTTGCACGATTTGAACTTAGCACTGCGTTACGCGACACACATCGTTGCACTGAAAAAAGGTCAGATTGCTTTTGAAGGCAGTGCGGATAAGTTACTTGATGAACAAGCGCTGTCAGCTTTGTATGAGTCTCCGATTCGACTGATCGATCATCCAGTTCCAGCTAAGACAGCAGCAAGTGAGAAGGTTGCAGTCGTCTGTGAATAGTTCGGGCATTTCAGCTTAAGTCTAAGCTCTAAGCTCTAAGCTCTAAGCTCTAAGCTCTAAGCTCTAAGCTCTAAGCATAAAGAAGGCCATTGAAATCATAAACTTCAATGGCCTTTTCGTTTTTCACTCGCTAGCTAAATAACTAATTAACTAATTAACTAATTAACTAATTAGCTCAGCTGCGACTCTCTCGCTTCTTGACTACTGAAACCACGTAAAATATTAATCAGAGTAATAATAGTGAACAACATGATGACAAGCGATAAATGCCACGCTTCTCCTAGCCCTAGTTGAACTAGCCCCATACTCACCATTGAAGACACCACCATCTGCCCGCCGCCAGACATCGCAGCAGCAGCGCCAGCGTTCTTCTTATAAGGCAACATCACCAACGCCTGAGCACAAGGCAATGCAATACCATTGCCAAGAATCATCAAGAACTGGCCAAGCATGAGATACAAAGGCTCAAGTGGGCAAAAGAAAAGCCACAACGCCGCGAAGATATGCAATACAGGGGTACATAACAGAGTTTTCTTGTTGCCCAACATGGGGCGAATACGGTTACATAAACTTGTTCCACCCAGCATGCCTAAAGCAGGAATGACCGCCCACATAGCGTATTCATCAGACGTCATGCCAATCTGGTTTTGCATAATAAATGGCATCACTGATACGGTAGTGATCATCAAACTAAAGTTAAGCCAGCCAATACTCGCAAAACTCATAAAATAGCGAGAAGTTAGCAACTCTTTGTATTGAGAAACCATTTTATTTGGCGAAGGAATAGCGGAGATCTGAGTGACGGTTTCCTTAAACTTGAACGCCAAAACCACCCAAGCTAATGAGACATAGCCAAGTAGCGAGATGAACACCATGCTCCAGCCAAAATGGAAGTTAATAAAGCCGCCGATTACGGGCGCAATCAAAGGTGTAATAGACGCGACCATCGCAATGTAGGACATAGCTAAAGGTAAATCTGCCCCACTGAATCTATCCCGCGTGGAAGCACGAGCAAGTACAGCGCAACAACCCGTTCCTAAGCCTTGCAGAAAACGTCCCATCACCATGCTAGTAAATGAATGGCTAAAGAAGATGATCATTAATAGCCCAAGCATCGCAATCAACAAACCACTTAACAGCACCTTCTTACGCCCTAGAGCATCGGAAATTGGACCATAGATAAACTGAGAAGGTCCAAAACCTAACAAATAGACACTCACCAGAAGCTGAGCTTGCTCTAGCGAAACATCAAAGTCTTTCGCGATCCATGGTAATGATGGAAATACCAGCCCCATACTGAGTTGGCCGATGCTGATGACCAAACACGCAAGTAGGATCGATTTAAAGTCAAATCGACGACTCATGATGTAAAGTATCCAATATAACAGCTGTTTTGAGATCGGGTGGTTTGAGAATAGATAGCTTGAGTATCAACCTGACAACATACAGACAGAGAAAACAGCGAAGATGTTGCAAGGGTAGTATTCATTATGCTCCGAAGGAATCGAATAGAGAATGGCAGGCTAAACATACGTGAGCTTGCTTACTCATACAACACTGGTTGAACTAAATAAATGAATAGTCACTTTTCAGTAACCCAACCTTTGCACCTGTCGACCACAAGCTAAACTAATACCACGTCATGAAAACAAAGGACTCCCATGAACAATCATCATCGTCTTATTTCCTGTGCTTTGGCACTCATCGCATCGAGTCCAATATCCTCTGCTTTTGCATGGCAAGTAGAGAAGATCACCGACGGACTCGTGATCCCTTGGGGGTTGGCTTATATCAACGATAACTCCATGCTAGTAACAGAAAAAGCTGGCGTCATTAAACAGGTTGATTTAAAGACGGGTGAGCAAAGCACGCTGTTCAGGCTGCCCAATGTTTGGGCGAAAGGCCAAGGTGGTCTGTTGGATATCGCGCTCTCCCCTTTTGAAAACGAAAAGTTCTACGTCACTTACAGTAAAGACGTCGATGGTGAAGGCGTAACGACACTGGCTTCTGCTAATTACAGCAATCATGAAGTTACCAATTGGACAGACGTGTTTGTATCTAAATCCAGAACGGACACCGGACGTCACTTTGGTAGCCGTATCACCTTTGATGATAGCCACCTGTATTTTTCAATCGGCGACCGTGGTGATCGAGACAACGGCCAAGACACCATGACTCACGCCGGATCAATATTACGATTGAATGCTGATGGAAGCACACCAAGCGATAACCCGTTCTCGGATAACAGCAAGGTACTCAATGAGATTTGGAGCTATGGCCATCGTAATCCACAAGGCTTGTATTACGACTTCCCGACCCAGAAGCTGTGGTCGATTGAACACGGCCCGCGAGGTGGTGACGAAATCAACCTAATTAAAGCAGGTGCCAACTACGGGTGGCCTGTCACATCACACGGAAAAGAGTATTGGGGCCCAATTAGCGTAGGCGAGTCTGAAACTAAGGATGGCATTGAAGCGCCTAAAAAAGTCTACGTGCCTTCAATCGCTCCGGGCAGCTTGATTGTTTACCAAGGTGACAAATACCCAGAGTTGAAAGGAAAGCTGCTGGCCGGCGCGCTTAAACTTACCCACATCAATATTGTGACAGTCAATGGACAAGGTGAAACAATTAAAGAGGAACGTATTTTAGAAGATTTAGGCGAGAGGATAAGAGACATTGAAACTTCACCAAGCGGCGACATCTTTTTCAGTACCGATAATGGCAACCTGTATCGCTTGAAAAAGTAGTCAAAAGCTCGTTCCAATAGACACATGATGCTTACCGTGAGATTTATAAATATAAGCCGTTAAAATTGGGGCCAGGCACCAATTAGCGGCTTAATAATTTGGAAAATAAATGTGCCAAAACAGTGCAA
The DNA here is from genome assembly GCF_041439695.1 of Vibrio sp. FF266. Classification (NCBI taxonomy): domain Bacteria; kingdom Pseudomonadati; phylum Pseudomonadota; class Gammaproteobacteria; order Vibrionales; family Vibrionaceae; genus Vibrio; species Vibrio sp. FF266. Next base: position 2,684 of record NZ_JBGOOO010000035.1, on the reverse strand, counting down.
TTACTCCAAATTCGTCATCAATTTCGACCACCTTTTTCACAAAAACTACAACAAATCACCATACAACTGTAACTCCATGATATTTAAGGAATGCAAAGTTTGACTACCCCCAAGTTTCTGCAACCTTTCACTATGGATTCGATTGACTATCCCCTAATTTGATTTAGACTTCATCTCGGCTAGAAAGAAAGTTCTTTGTATATAAACATTTCGTTGGATTACTAGTAACCCCGTTGTGTTGTACGCAATAGCAATAAACTTTTCCGCGCTATCAGTGCCACAATTGGCTCAAAATAAAAATTTAATTTTAGGATATCATCATGTCTAACACAGTTACTGGTAAAGTAAAATGGTTCAACGAAACTAAAGGCTTCGGCTTCATCGAGCAAGAAAACGGCCCAGACGTATTTGCACACTTCTCTGCAATCACAGGCGACGGTTTCAAAACTCTTGCTGAAGGCCAACAAGTTGAGTTCACTGTATCTCAAGGTCAAAAAGGCCCACAAGCTGACAGCATCAAAGTACTTTAATTTAGTATTTTAAAGCTTTCTAAAAATAGCCAGCCTCTGCTGGCTATTTTTTTACCCGCTATTCAGAGATTTAGGGTAGTTAGTTCTATTCAACGTTTTCGCGAACGTGAACACATTCTTAGAAGCAACACCTATCCTGTATGAAATGAAGCTCATCGGTAAATCAGAGAAACGAACAAGACGCCCTACTACCGATGAAATAGACTTGTTGAAAGAGGCACTAGAAGAGCGCGAACAGCGCAGAGAAAACAAAATCCCCTACTCTATACTTTTAGACTTCAGCATCCTGAGCTGTATGAGGGTAAGCGAAGTGTGTGGTATTCGTTGGGGAGAGTTAATTTTCCCTTGCAACCTACGCTATCATGACCTACGCCGTGAAGGTGCAAGCCGCTTGTTTGAGAAAGGCTTTACCATTGAGGAAGTTGCTCAGTAACTGGTCATAAGAACCTAAACACCTTGTGGCAGGTTTATACCCAGCTGTTTCCGCATAAATTGCATAAACGCAAGATATGAACAAAGCTACTAAAAAGGAGCCTATTGACTCCTTTTTAGCGAACTCAACTATGTGAGTGTTTACCCCTACAACTATCAAATTCCCTTATCGAACCTAAGGGCGTAATAGCTGTAAAGTCTTCAAATCACAATAGAGCCGAGAACAAACCCGGCTATTGATATTGATTATTCTTACTTCTTACGGAATGAAAGGTACTGCTCTTTCAAATCGTTAGGTAATAGCTCTATCTGCTCTTCAGAAAAACGCGTTTTTTCATCAATTGTAACATTTATAAATTCAACACCTTGTAAAACTGCACCTTCCGCATGAGTAGGTTCATCTTCATCAACATTAGTAATACATTCAGAGAAGTTCACGCCTGATAGATCAACATTAGAAAATATAACCTGCGATAATCTCGAACCTGAAAATGAACTTTTAGACAGATCCGAATTTATATATTTCACGCTGCTTTGTCTAGAGTCAATAAACTCAGCTTCGATCAACTTGCAATCATCGAATGTAACTCCTTGAAGAGATGAAGCCTCAAAGGTAGCGTTAAGAGCCGGGCAAACCTTGAATCGAACTGAATACAATACGGCCCTATCAAAAGATGCTTCATTTAAAGTTGAGTTATGGAATTTACCTCCATTAAACATTGAATTCTGGAAATGGGAGTTGTCGAGGTTACAGTCATCAAAGACAGTAGATCGTAGAGCAGTATTAAAGCACCCTGCGTACGAAAAGTTACTACCTGTGAACATTGAGTGCAAATGAGAACCAAAACTAATGTTACCTCCATGAAAATTCACATTTGAAATCTGGAGGAAGTTAAAATTAACTAGTGGAAAACTACAATGCGGAAAAGACATATAACTGAGTGCTTTACTACTCTGATGTCCTCCAACCCGTGGTAAAAATGCGACAACCCAATCCCTTAACAAATTATTGTCTGCATCTGTTTCAAACTCTGAGCTGCTCTCTGTTCTCTGTGCACATGCAAAATGCACATTCATCAAAGTGGCATTTGCATTCTGTATATAAGCTTTCATTTCATGAAAGTTCAAACCAAGTATTTTTTCAATTGGCCAATTTTGAGTAATACTTCGCTTTATTAGTTGCTGAGCGGTTTTCTGCCATTCAGGTTTGAAATCTTTATGGTCTCGAATTTCATTTACTAAAAAATCAAATATGTACCGATCGACTTTCGCTGGGCCACATAATTCTAACCAACTTGTCAATGCAGCTTCTTCATTAAAAGGGAAACTCGTCGGATCTTGATAGTATGACTGAAGGTGCTTGTGAATTTGAGTAAACTTCCTAGCGATCTTTCTTCCGATTAAGTATTCATCAAAGCTTTTATGTGTAAATTCAAATGTATTTTCATTACTCACGTGCTGTTCGCTTTCTCTAAAATAGAAAGCTGTAAGCAATTTAGAAACACCTCTTCTAGCATCTTCTTTAAATTCGCCTAACTGTGAACTCAAATTCGCTTTTTCACAAGCAAGTTGAATACTAGAAAGAGTTGCAGTTCTACCATGCCCATGCCAAACAGCTAGAGCAATTTCTTCTAAAACAAGTTCGAAAGAGCCTTGTGTCAGATCTATGATCCGCACCAGAAGTTTTGGACACTGAGTTAAGTGAGTACAATCACTAACGAG
>NZ_JBGOOO010000034.1:0-45270 GCF_041439695.1 Vibrio sp. FF266 | reverse complement strand
TTGCAGATTTAGCTGCCGGTGTTGTTACGACAGGCACTGTCGATGTGATGCCAGTTCAAAGTGCAGATGGTGCAACAATCACTCAGTTCGTTTATGACGGACAACTTAGAACATTGATTCAAACAGATACTGGTGAGCAGCGGTTTGGTTTCACTGAAGGGACGTTAGTCATCACCCTGCAAGGTGAAGTGCGTTTTGAATCCAATCGCGATTTAGTTCATACAAACAACGAAGACATCGTTAAAACAATCGTAGTGACGTCAAGTGACTTTGATAAAGATCCGGTGACATCCACCGTGACTTTGACCATCACCGATGGTGATATTCCAATCATCAATACTATTCCTAGCGTCACGCTATCAGAATCTAATCTAACCGATGGCTCGGCAGCAAGCACCGTGCCTGTGAGTCAAACTGAGACAATTCAGTTCACCAATCAAAGTGATAATGTCACCAGTTTCCGCATTGAACCGAACCAATTTAATACTAATGGTTTGCTCAAATCGAATGGGTTGGTCGTTGAGCTTAAAGCGGATCCAAACACGACTGGGGGGTACATCGGCTTTGTGAAAGACGGAGCCAACCCAGAAGTTCCGGTCTTTACTATTAGCTTCTCTACTAGCACGGTGGGTGAATACACCTTTACGCTACTTGAAGCATTGGATCATGCTGATGGCCAAGCAAATAATGACTTGAGCTTTGAACTGCCCGTTTATGCGGTAGACCGCGATGGTGATGACTCATTGATGTCGCCATTGAAAGTAACGGTCAGCGATGACGTTCAAGGCATGCAAAATCAAACGCTGAGCATTACGGAACCAACGGTTGCAGATTTAGCCGCTGGTGTTGTCACGACAGGCACTGTTGATGTGATGCCAAACCAAAGTGCCGACGGGGCAACGATTACCCAGTTTACTTACGATAACAACGTGTACACGTTAATTCAGGGGACAACTGGAGAGCAGGTTTTCCCTGTTGCTGAAGGTAAACTGTATATCACTCTGGAAGGTGATGTCCGTTTCGAACCTAATCGCAACCTCAATCATTCAGGGGGCGATATTGTTAAGACGATTACGGTCACGTCTGAAGATAAAGATGGTGACGAAGTCACGTCGACCGTTACGCTTACTATTTCAGATGGTGCTCCGCCTGTTATTGATAACATACCACCAGTCGCTTTGGCTGAAGCAAACCTGCTTGATGGCACCTCTCCGAGCATAACGGTCACTCAAACCGGAACAATGACGTTTACATCTGGTAGTGATGATGTGAACCACTTCCGTATTGATACTGCGCAGTTCAACACAACTGGGGACCTAAAATCGGATGGTCTGGTTGTTAAGCTAAAAGAAGATCCTCTAAACAGCGACAATTATATTGGCTTCGTAGAAAACGGTGGTGTCCAAACGGACATTTTCACCATCACTTTTGATAGTTTGGTGCTTGGTCAATATACCTTCACATTGTTAGAAGAGTTAGATCACCTGCCTGTGCAAGGTAATAACGTTCAAATCTTCACTTTGCCAGTTATTGCGGTCGACCAAGACAATACGGATTCAGTAATTAAGCCTCTTACGGTGACTATTACTGATGATGTACCCGTCATTACGGATACAACAGTCGCGAGTACGTTTGTTGTTGATGAAGATGATTTAGGCTCTGTTGTGGCTCAAGCGACAGGTTCGTTTGTGACCACAGAAGGTGCAGACCAAGTAGAGGTTTACGAACTGCGTAACGTAGCCACTCTAGAAACTACTCTGACATCAGGCAATGAAGCGATTTCGATCACTGAGGTCACTGGGGCTGCGAACACAACCACCTACCAAGGTGCGACCACAAGTGGGACTCCGATTTTTACTCTTGCACTGGGTAACGATGGGTCATACACATTTACCTTGCTTGGCCCTCTAAACCACGCTACTACGCCGAACAACCTAACCATACCATTTGATGTTGTGGCGGTAGACGGTGATGGCGATGATTCCAACCAGTATCAATTACCAATTCAAGTCATTGATGATGTTCCGGTAATGGCGCCGCCGACAGGCGAAACGGTTGTCGATGAAGACGACCTTTCAGGCATAGGTTCGGATCAATCTGAAGACACCATTATCAATGGACTGTTCACCGTCGATGAAGGTGCCGATGGCGTTGTGAAGTATGAACTGGTTGATGAAGATTTAGTCTTGAGCGGTTTAACCTCCGATGGAGAAAGCTTAGAGTGGCTAGCTGTTTCACAAAACGGCACAACATTCACCTATGTTGCTCAAACTGCAACCAGCAATGAAGCCGTGTTTGAGATTGTTTTCGATACCTCTGATAACAGTTATCAGTTTGAATTGTTTAAACCACTGAAGCACCCTGACGGTGCAAACGAGAACGCGATAGATCTTGATTTCTCAATCGTTGCTGAAGATTTTGATCAAGACCAATCGAATGCGATTGATCTCAAAATAACAGTCACTGATGATATTCCATTAGTGACAACACAATCGATTACTCGTGTTGAAGGTCAGGGTTATCGCGGCTCTATAGTCGATATGTTTGCTGATTCTACAGATGTCGGTGCCGATGGCGCGGAACTGAGCAAAATTGAAGCATTTGACGGAAGTGGAATTGTTTTCCGTTCAGGGAACAGTGGGTCTTACAGTAGTGACTTCGATTTAAATAGTGGTACTCAAGAGGTACGAGTATATGAGCAGATCAATGGCGCTGTTGATCCTCGAGAGCTGGGTCGACTGAAAATAAACTCAAATGGTGAGATTGAGTTTAGAGCCAATAATTACTTAGAGCATGTTGGTGATGAAATTAATTTCTCTATTAATGTAACAGCGAAGGATGGCGATTCAGATACGTCATCGACACCCTTGGACATCACTATTACGGATAGGAATTCGTCGAAGATCGCGCTGACAGTGACCACCTTTGAGGATGCGGGTAGAGACTCAACAATACCATATGCTGCAGGTGATGCTCCGATTCTTGAAAATATACAAGACAACCAAAGCGGTTTACCTAATGCACCAGCTCAAGTTGCGCTTCAGGTTAACCTGAATGACAGGGATAACAGCGAGTCTATCGGTCAACTGATTATAAAAAACAGTAACCATAGAGGCACGTTCTATTACTTTGAGGGTGGTGAGTATCACAAGTTAACGCCTGAAACTAACGGTCAAATATTATTTGGACCGCCTCAAATGCAACAAAGCTATGCTTTAAACCCAAGTGAAGTAAGACAAACCATTGCAACCATCGAAAACCTTTATTTCGTTCCTGACCAAAACTATGGTTCAGATAGTAATGGCGTTGAGATCCGCTATCAATTGGAGATCGATAATGGAGGCACTCTTGACCACAAAGTAAACTCAAGTTTCAAAATCGAGATTGAAGCGGTAGCGGATATTGCAACTTGGGATGATGGTAACAGCACTTATCAGTATCAAGTCAATGAAGATGAAGACAACGTCACGTTGCAGCTAAACGCAGTATCACAAGATAGTAGCCAAACTGAAACGATCACTTATGAGTTGAAAGTTGTTGAAGGTGACGGAAAGTTTGAGCTTCTTGATAAAGACGGCAATGTGCTTACGCTGACGGCGGGTGGTGTATATAAAATAGCGGCAGAAGACATTAACACCACCGTGGTTAACCCTATTGATAATTTCTCGGGTCAGATAGAGTTCGAAGCAACAGCGGTTACAGAGGAAACACTGAATCCTTATGAAGATACTGCTAACGGTGGGGCAAATGATAAAACTAAGGCTCGTTCTGTAGAGCAAAACATCATTATTGATGTCACTGCTGACGCTGACCCTGGAAAGTTCAGTGTAAATCGCATTCAAATCAACGAAGACAATATTGATAATCCCGACTACCTTGGGCCTTTGGATAACAAAGATGCATTCACGCTAGACGAAGTCATCACCATGACAGGGTCGGTCGATACGGATGGCTCTGAAGAACTGTTTGTTCGTATCAGCAATATTACAGAAGGCGCAGTGCTTTACTTTGTGGGTACAACCACGGTAGTTCCTATTGTCAGTGGTACCAATTACCACGAAATAGCGTATTCCGATTTGGCTAACGTTGAGGTGGTTCCAACTAAACACAGCAATGTCGATTTCACTTTTGATGTTACAGGTGTAGTGAAGGACACAGCAAACCTGTCAACCAACCCACAACAAGTCGATGTAGAAATACTCGGTACTAAAACGGTTAACGTTGAAGTGAAAGGAGTTGCTGACACACCTTATGGTGGGACGAATGGTACCGATTGGACCGCAATTACAGATGGTACTGCAAGCGGTGTTCAAACGACGATTCAAGAGAGTCAAAACGGCGACAGCTTTGCTCTGCTTGACTTCACGGTATTGTCGGGTGAGAGAAAGCCTGACACCGGCACTACACCATTACCGGACGATGGTTCCGAATCAATAACGGTTATCTTATCGGGTATTCCTGATGGCGTTATAATCGAGGATGGGGACGGTACGGTTATTGATCTTAACTTTGTGGGTTACGAAACCGGACCGGGTGGTAGCCCTGATTTATCAAAACCTATCTACGAAGCTAATATTACGGAGGCGGGTACAACGTCAGGTATTCGTATTCGACCTGTCGACTCTTCGACCGAGAATATCCATATTCAAGGCAAAGTGATCGTAACGGAAAACGACGGTCACACACTTTCTTTTGATCAAGAAATTCGAGTGTTGGTTGAGCCTATCATCGATACCTCAGCAACCTACAACAACGTCACAAACGGGAGCGAAGATACTGCTATCAACATCGATTGGCATCCTGAAGGCGTTGACTATATCGACTCTGACGAGCATTTCACTTCAATTAAGATTTCCGGTATTCCACCGGGTGTCACACCCACCGTAAATGGTGATGTGACTGTTGTGAATGATGGTGCGGGTACGTTAACGATTACCCCTAAAGACGCGAATCAGACGCCGGAACAATTTACCCAAATTGCATTAGCGAATAACTTTATTCAAATGACTCCGCCAACTGACTCTAGCGTTGATTTCACATTGACGACAGAGGTAGACGTTGAGGAGCGTGATCACGAATATGTGGACTCTTCTAACCCAGGTGAGGGTATTGCGACTGCGACGGTTAAAGGTACGATCAATGTTATCGTAAGACCCGTTGTTGAGACTCATGATGGCATCGATAATCAGCTTATCGTCGACGACGTGGCTGGAACTGGTTCTTTGGGTACGGTGAGCGCCGATCCTTTGACTGGTGTACTCAAGTTTACAACCAACAGCGACAATCCGTCCGCCACGGATGAATTTGTTATTCGATATCAAGAAACCGATGCATCATCTGCTATTGAGGAAGTCGACCAACTGGTTATTCAATTAACGAATAATGACCCGAATAAGACTCCATTATCAGATGACGTATTGAATCAATTACTCGTTATTGGCGCGGCTTATGAAGGCGATGGTCGTTGGGTTGTGACGAATGAGGACTTGTTTAGTATCAGTGCTCCTAATGGTCTTGGTTTCCCTCCTATTTCTAATCTTCCAGACGTATTCAATGACATCAAGATGACTATCTTTAGTACGGTGGTTGATCGCGGTGATGGTGTTGAGGTTGAGTCATCTCCTGCCGTTATTCGGGAAGGCGAAGTGACATTGTCATTCCCAGAAGTACTTGTCGGGGGAGGTGAGGTCGCAGCAGATATTACGATGACACCAAACAGTGTTGTCGATGCCATCGAGGACACACAGCTAGATTTGGGAGCTGCGCTAGATAGTTTGATCACTTTCTCTGGAGAAGACGCTTCGGTAGACCAAGTGACCATTATCATTGATGACTCCGTGACCATTAACCCAGGAGGCACTTTCCCAATTAGTTTAGCGGGAAGCAGTGAAGTCGATTTTGTTAATGGAAAATATGTATTCGAAACAACCGTTGAACAGGGCGTTCCAACTGATTTCTCAGGGCTGTTACTTAACTTACCGGCAGACTACTCTGGTGACTTTAGATTACCACTAACCATAGTGACCAAAGATACGCTCTCTGGTGATGAGAAAACGTTAGTTACCGACGTCGTCATCAAAGTCGCGCCAGATGCAGAGACGGATCCTACGATTGAGGTGAATGTCGTCGGTTCGCTTGATGATGCCTTTAATCCTGTTGATAACGACGGTCAGGCTGGACAAGATCAGGTGGGTTACGAAGACACCTACATTCAACTCGACTTCAATTCGACTATTTCGGATCAGGTATCAGGCGTCGAAGGGGGGCAAGAGGCGTTTACATCCATTACTTTGACGTTGGATGACCCTTCAATAGGGGCATTCTATGACAATACGGGTACCTCACTTGGTACCTCAGTCACGTTTAATCAAGCTGAAATCGCGGCGGGGGCGCTCGATAATGTCCTCTTTAGGGCGATAGAAAACTACCCAACTGGAAATGATATTAACCAAGTGCAGATTAATGTAAGTGGTACAGTTACAGATACCGCAACCTACAATGATTCTGCTTTTCCGGTAGGCACTGCAACCGACTCCGATACCTTCAATACAAGTGTTCGTTTTGATGTTGTTCCGGTTGTTGATGATGTACATGTCTCTGGGCCGGGTAGTGATCCTGATGTAATCGAGATTACCGGCAACGAAGACCAGCTTATTTCCTTGTCAGGTACAGGACCTGTATCGATTGCACTGACTGACCTTGATGGATCAGAACAGTTTGTATCGATTAAGTTCACCGATGTACCTGATGGCTTCCAGATGCGTGTAGATGCTGGTTCTGCTTACACTGTGAAAAACAACGGTGGCGGTGAGTGGAGTGTTCAATTGCCTCAAGCTTCTGGGCTTTCATTCGACTTAAGTGAAATTTCGATTTTACCGCCTAAAAACTTCAGTGGTACTGCTGAGTTTGGTGTTGAAGTGTTCACTCAAGAGTCGCTACTTGGTGTACCGACTGCGGCTGCAAACTTACCAAGCTTCAAACTGCATGTGGTGCCTGTTGGTGACGATGTTGATACCAATCCTACGGACTCTGTAACAGGCAACGAAGGGCAGAATATTGATATCGAAATCAATGCGACTATTTTAGATAAAGAGTTGTCGGCCACAGGAAGCGGAACGTATACCGAAAATGCACCCGAAACCCTTCGAGTCGAAGTGGCTGGTGTTCCTCAAGATGCTTCTATCTACTACCCTGACGGAACCACTATAGGTAGCTATGATCCAGCGACGCAACTCTGGACACTAAACGTCCCAGCTCAGTCGTTAGATAAGATCGTATTTAACTCTGGCGAACATAATAGTGATACAGGTAATGCTTTGGGTATTAATGGTCCACTGCAGATTACCGTTCGTTCTGTGGATACAGATGCTGATAACACGGAGCATTTAGGCACACCAACGAGTTTCAATGTTGATTTAGTGATTGATCCTATCAACGATCAACCGACCTTTGTCAATGTGACTAACCTTGAAACGACAGAAGACTCTACTGGCGTGGCAATCAACAACTTTAGTATCTACGATATCGACGCAAACTTTGATAATCCAGATGCACCGTATGTACTGACGCTAAAAGTTGACCAAACACTGCCGGGTGCACAGGGCGAGTTTGTACTCCCAAGCACTCAATCCAATGGTGTGACATTTGTATTGCAGGCTGATGGCTCACTTGTCATGACAGGTAAAGAAGCTGACATCAATGCAGCGCTAACTAATGGCGAGGTTACGTTCAAACCGGACCCGGATCAGAACTATCTCAATCTGGGTGGGTTAGTGACCATTAATGCTACGATCGATGACGGTGGTAATAACGGTTTGATTGATGCGGGTGATCCGAATACCGCTCAAACGAATCAAACTACCTTCACTATTAAAGTGACGGAATATAATGATGCTCCGATAGCGGCCAATGTTGATTTGGGCTCGATTCCGGAAGATGGCCAAATCGTGATTGTTGAGGGTGACTTGATTACGGCAAGCTCTGATATCGAAAATCATAACCTTACCGTAACAGATATCAGCCTTACTCAAAATCAAGGTCAAGGTCAGCTTCAGAGGTTTGAGAACATTGCTGGGGCGGATGACAATTCGATTAATGGTCCATACTGGGTGTTCACGGCAGCTGATGATTATAATGGAGACGTCAAATTCAATTACTCCATTATCGATGATGGTACAACCGACGGTTCGCCGGACTTCAAAGTGGGCAGTGCGGAAATCAGCCTTGTAGTTACAGAAGTTAACGACCAACCAGTGGCAACCGATATTGATTTGGGCACCATGCTTGAAGAAGGTCAGCTAATCATCAAAGCTGAAGACCTGATTACAGCGACGACAGACCCTGAGGGGCATGCCATTACGGTAACTAAGGTCGAAATCGATCAAGGTCAGGGGCAAATTCAGAAGTTTGAGAACGTTGGTGGGGCGGATGACAATTCGATTAATGGCCCATACTGGGTATTCACGGCAGCTGATGATTACAATGGCGATGTTACATTCACCTATACAGTAGAAGATAACGGTACAACCAATGGCTCAAATGATTTCTTAACGGATACCGCGGAAATCAGCGTTGTGGTACAAGGTGTTAACGATACACCTGTTGTTAATGGTGACAATGTCACTGATTTTATTGATGAAGAATCGGGTCAGCTGCTGAGTGGCATCAATGTCAGTGATCCTGATTATGTTGATTCATTTTCTAATGACTTGATGACGGTCACTTTGACGGTGGATTACGGAACGTTAAATGTGTCGCTGCCTGCCGTGACAACTGTGATGGTGAATGGCAACAACACAGGTTCGGTTATCTTAGTAGGTACGTTGAGCGACCTAAATGCATTGATTGACACACCGACTAGCCCTGCGGGTGTTTATCTGGATGCGAGCCTGTCTCCAACCAATAGCATTGGCTTGGAAGTCATCGCGAAAGATAGCGGAAACCCTTCTGGTATCGTCATTGAAACCACGCCAGTTATCTATGATATCGCAGTGACTCCTGTGGCGAATGCGCCGACTTTGTCGATTGATACTGCGTCTAACTACGTCAGAAATATCACCGCTAACCAGTCAGTAAGCGCTAGCGGCGTTCCTTTGGTTGGTATTATTGCTGCCTTGACAGATATTACGGAAGAGCTAACGCTACGTATCAGTGATGTGCCTGTTGGTGCTCAAATTACGAGTGATGTGGGTTCAGTGACTGATGTCGGTGGTGGAGTTTGGATTGCCACGGCGGATGCGATTGACACTGTGAAAGTGGTTGGGCTTTCTGATACGCCGGGAAGCTACACACTCAAAGTGGAGGCGGTTTCAGAAGAGCTAGATAACAGCGATACTGCAACATCGGCTTCGATAGATCTCAACTTGAACATTGTGTCTAACGGGGTTGATATCGATTTAGCTACAGAAACCGACGATGTTCAGTTATTGGCAGGGGCTGGCAATATCGACCTGACAGCGGGATCTGGAAATGATCGTCTGGAAGGTGGTTCGGGTGACGATACGCTCGTGGGCGGTGACGGTAACGACACACTCATTGGCGGCGGCGGTTCAGATATTCTAACCGGTGGAGATGGTATGGATTCGTTTGTATGGTTCAACATCGAAGATGGTGTCGAAGATACGATTACCGACTTTAGCCTATCTGAAGGAGACCAACTCGATCTAAGAGAAGTGTTACCTGAGCTGAAAAGTGCCTCACCAGATATAACAACACTGCTGCAACACATTGATGCGAAGGTTGACGGGGATGATATTGAACTTACGATTAACCCTGATGGCTTAGGCACTACAGAACAAGTGATTGTGGTTGAAGATCTTGCGCCTCAGCTGACGTTAAATGGCACCATGCCTTCTGATATTCTGGATGCGCTAGTGCAACAAAATGTCATGACTCACGGTTAACGCTCAATTGATAAGCGCTAGTGATTAGAAGTGAATAACTAAACCATAACGAAATAGGCCAGCAATGCTGGCCTATTTTTTATTAAATCTTGCTGAATGAGTCCGATAAACCAATAGCCTCGATAAAACAATAGCCTCGATAAAACAACAAAAAGCCCATGCTGTCGGGGGAAGCATGGGCATTATTTTATGTGTTATATCAGCTAAGCGAATAGTGTTTTTTCTCTATACTATTTGAGAATCGCTCCATCATTTAGCTTTTTTGCAGGGCTTTTTGCCGCATTAACCAGTAGGATACCAACGGTTAGTACCATCGAACCACATAGTAGGAACAACAAGCGTCCTGTTGGTTCGTTTGGAATCAGAGCCATTGCTAGGATACCGAAACCTGCTGTGCTGATAAGCTTACCAAGCATTGAACGCTGTTTAGTATCTAGGTTTTGTTGCTCTTCACCTTCCGCTACTAATGGTGTGTTCCAGTTAGTGAATAGTTGGTCAACTTCTTTCTCACGTTCAGGCGATAGGCCTTTGTAGAAGCGAGAAGTTAGCATGAAGTAACCACCAGTAAACACTACGTGAGCAGCTAAGCTAAGACCTACTTTCAAGTCGCTCCATTCACGGCCAGTAAGCGCTGTTTCCATACCGAATAGGTGCTCGATGTCTTCTGCTTGAAGCGAGATACCGAAGATGTAAGAAACGAAACCACCAACCACGAGAGTAGACCAACCAGCCCAGTCAGGCGTCTTACGAATCCACATACCAAGTAGTACAGGGATAAGCATTGGGAAGCCAATTAACGCACCTACGTTCATTACGATATCGAACAAGCTCAAGTGACGTAGAGAGTTAATGAACAAGCCAATCGCGATGATGATAACACCCATCATAATAGTCGTTAGCTTACTTACAATAACCAGTTCTTTCTGAGTCGCATTTTGACGAAGAATCGGGCTGTAGAAGTTCATTACAAAGATACCAGCATTACGGTTCAAACCTGAATCCATAGAAGACATCGTTGCAGCGAACATTGCTGACATAAGAAGACCAACCATACCTGCTGGCATTACGTTCTGTACGAATGCTAGGTAAGCAGCATCACCCGCTTTATCACCCATTGAAGCGTACTCTAATGCGAACTCAGGCATGAATGCACTTACGTACCATGGTGGTAGGAACCAAATTAGTGGACCAACAACCATAAGGATACATGCTAGGCCTGCCGCTTTACGTGCGTTTTCACTGTCTTTTGCACATAGGTAACGGTAAGCGTTGATGCTGTTGTTCATTACACCGAATTGCTTCACGAAGATGAACACAACCCAAAGGATGAAGATGCTCATGTAGTTTAGGTTGTTACCTAACATGAAGTCGCCGTCGAAGTTAGCAACGATGTTAGTTAAGCCACCACCGTGGAAGTAAGCCGCAACCGCACAAGTGATTGTCACGGCCATGATTACAAGCATTTGCATGAAGTCAGAAGCAACAACCGCCCAAGAGCCGCCTGTTACTGCCATCAATACTAGAACCATACCCGTTACCACAATGGTTGCTTCCATTGGGATGTTGAATACAGCAGCTACGAAGATAGCGAGACCGTTTAGCCAGATACCTGCAGAGATAAGACTGTCAGGCATACCTGCCCATGTGAAGAACTGTTCAGACGTTTTACCAAAGCGTTGACGAATGGCTTCGATCGCCGTTACCACACGAAGTTGGCGGAACTTTGGAGCGAAGTACATATAGTTCATGAAATAGCCAAAAGCATTGGCTAGGAATAGGATTACAATAACGAAACCGTCATTGAACGCGCGTCCTGCGGCACCTGTAAACGTCCATGCTGAAAACTGTGTCATGAAGGCGGTTGCACCAACCATCCACCACAACATTTTGCCGCCCCCTCTGAAGTAATCACTTGTAGAGGTGGTGAACTTACGGAACATCCAACCAATCGCGATTAAAAAGAAGAAGTAGGCGAGAACAACAAAAGTATCAATAGTCATCTTTTCAGCCTTTTAAGTTTCATAATTAACTGACATCTAGATTACTCCTTCTGCATGTTTATTTGTACTACAATATGTCTTTAGCGTGATCTGGGGCGCATGTTTATTTCATCATAGATGGCACTTAAAGCCGTTTAAGAGCTTAATTTTTTGCAATTATTTCAAATTTCATCGTTGTCGTTGGATAAATACTTGAAAGTAAGTATTTAAAATAATAATACAAATATCCGTGTGGTTATAGGGATTAGTTGAGCGAGCGTGTTGATTGAGAAGCGACAAAACTCTAATAAGTATGGTTAAAAATAAAATAGGTGTGTCCACTTTATATCACGTAATAAAAAAGCGAGCACAGAGCTCGCTTTCGTCGTTGAACAAGTGTCAGCCGGTTAACGCGAATCTATCTATTGACTAGCTCGACAGCGTCACGAACAAGCTTGCCTAGTTCGTCCCACTTACCTTCGTCGATAAGGTTAGTTGGAACCATCCAAGTACCGCCACACGCAAGAACAGAAGGGATCGATAGGTATTCATCTACATTCTTCAAGCTTACGCCGCCAGTAGGCATAAATTTAACAGGGTAAACTGCTGTTAGTGCTTTAAGCATACCAGTACCGCCTGAAGGTTCAGCAGGGAAGAACTTCAACGTGCGAAGACCCATTTCCATTGCTTGTTCAACTAGGCTTGGGTTGTTAACACCCGGTACGATTGCAACACCTTTGTCGATACAGTATTGAACAGTACGTGGGTTAAAACCTGGGCTTACGATGAAATCAACGCCAGCTTCGATAGATGCGTCAACTTGCTCGTTAGTCAGTACAGTACCTGAACCGATTAACATGTCTGGGAATTCTTTACGCATGATACGAATCGCTTCGATTGCACATTCTGTACGCAGTGTGATTTCTGCACATGGCATGCCGTTTTCAACCAGTGCTTTGCCTAGGGGGATGGCATCTTCAGCACGGTTGATAGCGATTACAGGGATTACTTTTAGGTTTGCTAGTTGTTCATTTAATGTAGTCATGAATTCTTTCTCACGTTAATAATGGGTCTGCTTTCAACTAAGCAAACCCTTGATTAATAGTTAAAGTGCGCAATTATAGAGACAAATCAGGGGTCGCTTCTAGAGGAATGATAGCACCTGGATGCTGAATCACAGTCCCTGCCACAATGTGACCTGCTAATGCTGCATCACGCGCATTGCCACCGCTCAAGCGTTTAGCCAAGAAGCCTGCACTGAACGAATCGCCAGCCGCTGTTGTATCAACGATGCTGTCTACTGGGTTTGGTGCAACGTACTGAGCACTTTGGCTTTCAACCACTAGGCAGTCTTTCGCGCCACGCTTAATGATGATCTCTTTCACTCCAGACTCAGACGTACGTGCAATACACTGTTCAATGCTTTCGTCACCGTACAGCTCTTGCTCGTCATCGAACGTCAGTAGCGCTGTGTCGGTGTACTTAAGCATCTTCAAGTACCAAGAAATCGCTTCTTGTTGGCTTTCCCAAAGTTTTGGACGAAAGTTATTGTCGAAGAATACTTGGCCGCCTTGAGCTTTGAATTTGTCTAAGAAGCTGAATAGCTGTGCGCGTCCGTTCTCTGTCAAGATAGCAAGCGTAATACCACTTAGGTAAACCGCGTCAAAAGAAAATAGCTTATCAAGTAGAGCAGGCGTGTCTTGCTGGTCAAACATGAATTTTGCTGCAGCATCATTACGCCAGTAGTGGAAACTGCGTTCACCAGTTTCATCGGTCTCGATGTAGTAAAGCCCTGGTTGTTTGTGATCAAGCTGAGCAATTAAGCTAGTGTCGATACCTTCCGCTTGCCACTTTTCTAACATGTCGGTACTGAATGGGTCAGTGCCTAGTGCTGTTACGTAGCTCGTGTTGATATCTTGCTCTTTTGTTAAGCGAGACAAGTAAAGTGCTGTATTCAGTGTATCGCCACCAAAACTCTGCTGAAGCCCGTCTTGTTTCTGTTGTAGCTCAACCATGCACTCGCCAATGACCGCGATGTTTAATGATTTCATATGCTTACCTTAGCAACTGAGGTTGCGCTAGTTATTATTTTAGGAAATCTTCACGCGCAGGATTGAAGATATCAAGAAGGATGCTGTCTTGCTCTAGAGCAACGGCGCCGTGCATCATGTGTTTACGCGCGAAGTAAGCATCGCCTTCTTTAAGCACTTTCTTTTCACCTTCGATTTCAGCTTCGAAGCTACCACGAACAACATAACCGATTTGGTCGTGAATTTCGTGAGTATGAGGATGGCCAATTGCGCCCTTATCAAAACATAGGTGTACAGCCATAAGATCGTCAGTGTACGCGACGATTTTACGCTTGATACCACCGCCCAATTCTTCCCATGGGTTTTCATCTAGAATAAAGAAAGAGTTCATTGTGTATCTCCTAATCTGTTTAAATCTTTTAAGTGTTACTTAACTGTGTTCATCATAAGGGAATGAGGTTAATTGTAATACAATATATCTAGCGTTGTGTGATATTGATCAAGCGATACTTTATATAGCGCAAATAAATCAACAACTTAACAAATGCCTGATATTTAGTGTTATCTATTCATATCAATAGCTTATGCGGGTTTATGTGATTCTGCTCATCATTTTGCGACGAATAGGTACAATTAAAGCTAATATTGTATTACTTTATATGGAGTTTGAAAATTTAATCAAAGTTTAAACCGATAAACTCTTTATTGAGGGTGACAAAGAATATGACGACTAAACCAGTATTGTTGACTGAAGCAGAAATAGAGCAACTTCACCTTGAAGTGGGCCGTTCTAGCTTAATGGGCAAAACCATTGCAGCGAACGCGAAAGACCTAGAAGCGTTCATGTGCTTACCTATTGATGTTCCTGGTCACGGAGAAGCGGGTGGTTACGAGCATAACCGCCATAAGCAAAACTACACGTACATGAACTTAGCTGGTCGCATGTTCTTGATCACTAAAGAGCAAAAGTACGCTGACTTTGTTACAGAACTACTAGAAGAGTACGCGGACAAATATCTAACGTTTGATTACCACGTACAGAAAAACACTAACCCTACAGGTCGTTTGTTCCACCAAATCTTGAACGAACACTGCTGGTTAATGTTCTCAAGCTTGGCTTACTCTTGTGTTGCTTCAACACTGACACAAGAGCAGCGTGACAACATTGAATCGCGCATTTTCGAACCAATGCTAGAAATGTTTACGGTTAAATACGCACACGACTTCGACCGCATTCACAACCACGGTATTTGGGCAGTAGCCGCTGTGGGTATCTGTGGTCTTGCTCTAGGCAAGCGCGAGTACCTTGAAATGTCAGTGTACGGCATCGACCGTAACGATACTGGCGGCTTTCTAGCTCAAATTTCTCAGCTGTTTGCACCTTCTGGTTACTACATGGAAGGCCCTTACTACCACCGTTACGCGATTCGCCCAACGTGTGTGTTCGCTGAAGTGATTCACCGTCATATGCCTGAAGTTGATATCTACAACTACAAAGGCGGCGTGATTGGTAACACAGTACAAGCAATGCTGGCGACAGCGTACCCGAACGGTGAATTCCCGGCTCTGAATGATGCATCTCGCACAATGGGCATCACAGACATGGGTGTTCAAGTTGCCGTCAGTGTTTACAGCAAACATTACTCTTCAGAAAACGGCGTAGATCAAAACATTCTTGGTATGGCGAAGATTCAAGACGCAGTATGGATGCACCCATGTGGTCTTGAGTTATCTAAAGCATACGAAGCGGCTTCTGTTGAAAAAGAAATCGGCATGCCTTTCTGGCCAAGTGTTGAATTGAACGAAGGCCCTGAAGGTCACAACGGCGCGCAAGGTTTTATCCGCATGCAGGATAAGAAAGGCGACGTTTCTCAGTTAGTGATGAACTACGGCCAACACGGCATGGGTCACGGCAACTTCGATACGCTGGGTATTTCTTTCTTCAACCGAGGTCAAGAAGTGCTACGTGAATACGGCTTCTGCCGTTGGGTGAACGTTGAGCCAAAATTCGGCGGTCGTTACCTAGATGAAAACAAATCTTACGCACGTCAAACGATTGCTCATAATGCAGTAACCATTGATGAAAAATGTCAGAATAACTTTGACGTTGAGCGTGCAGACTCAGTACACGGCTTGCCTCACTTCTTTAAAGTAGAAGACGAGAAAATCAACGGCATGAGTGCATTTGCTAACGATCACTACCAAGGTTTTGACATGCAACGCAGCGTGTTTATGTTAAACCTTGAAGAGCTTGAATCGCCGCTATTGTTAGACCTTTACCGCTTAGATTCTACAAAAGGCGGCGAAGGCGAGCACCAATTTGATTACTCTCATCAATATGAAGGTCAAATTGTTCGCACTAACTTTGAATACCAAGCAAACAAAGAGTTAAACACGCTAGGCAGCGATTTCGGTTATCAACACTTATGGAACGTCGCAAGTGGTGAAGTCAAGGGCACAGCACTTGTGAGCTGGCTACAAAACAACACGTACTACACTTGGCTAGGCGCAACGTCTAACGACAATGCTGAAGTTGTCTTTACTCGCACTGGTGCTAACGATTCAAGCTTCAACCTACGTTCAGAGCCTGCATTCATTTTACGTAGCAAAGGCGAAACAACACTGTTCGCTTCTGTTCTAGAAACGCACGGTTACTTTAACGAAGAGTTCGAACAATCAGTAAATGCTCGCGGCGTTGTGAAAGACATCAAGGTTGTAGCGCATACAAACGTCGGTTCAGTCGTCGAAATCACCACAGAGAAGTCAAATGTGACAGTGATGATCAGCAACCAACTTGGCGCGACTGAGAGCACTGAACACAAAGTAGAACTGAACGGTAAAGTATACAGCTGGACAGGCTTCTACTCAGTAGAAACAATTTTAAACCCAGAATTAGCAAGCACAGCAGAGCAGGGGAAATAATAATGAGCTATCAACCACTTTTACTTAACTTTGAGGAAGCAGCAGAGCTTCGTAAAGAACTTGGCAAGGATAGCCTTTTAGGTAACGCACTGACTCGCGATATTAAACAAACTGACGCTTACATGGCGGAAGTTGGCATTGAAGTTCCAGGTCACGGTGAAGGCGGCGGCTACGAACATAACCGTCACAAACAAAACTACATCCACATGGATCTAGCGGGTCGTTTGTTCCTTATCACTGAGGAAACAAAGTACCGTGATTACATCGTTGATATGTTAACTGCGTACGCTACGGTGTACCCAACACTTGAAAGTAACGTAAGCCGTGACTCTAACCCTCCGGGTAAGCTGTTCCACCAAACGTTGAACGAAAACATGTGGATGCTTTACGCTTCTTGTGCGTACAGCTGTATCTACCACACCATTTCTGAAGAACAAAAGCGTCTGATTGAAGACGATCTTCTTAAGCAAATGATCGAAATGTTTGTTGTTACTTACGCACACGACTTCGATATCGTACACAACCACGGTTTATGGGCAGTGGCTGCAGTCGGTATCTGTGGTTACGCAATCAACGATCAAGAGTCAGTAGACAAAGCGCTTTACGGCCTGAAACTCGACAAAGTAAGCGGCGGTTTCTTAGCACAACTTGACCAACTGTTCTCGCCAGACGGCTACTACATGGAAGGTCCTTACTACCACCGTTTCTCACTACGTCCAATCTACTTGTTCGCAGAAGCGATTGAACGTCGTCAGCCAGATCTTGGTATTTACGAATTCAACGACTCAGTGATCAAGACAACGTCTTACGCGGTATTCAAAACGGCATTCCCAGACGGTACATTGCCAGCTCTGAACGATTCATCGAAGACGATTTCTATTAACGATGAAGGCGTTATTATGGCAACGTCTGTGTGTTACCACCGCTATGAGCAGACTGAAACTTTACTTGGTATGGCTAATCACCAACAAGATGTTTGGGTCCATGCTTCAGGTAAAACGCTATCTGACGCTGTCAATGCAGCAGACGACATCAAAGCATTCAACTGGGGTAGCCTGTTTGTAACTGACGGCCCTGAAGGCGAAAAAGGCGGCGTAAGCATTCTTCGTCACCGTGACGAACAAGACGACGACACGATGGCGTTGATTTGGTTTGGTCAACACGGCAGCGATCACCAGTACCACTCTGCGCTAGACCACGGTCACTACGATGGGCTACACCTAAGCGTATTCAACCGTGGCCACGAAGTGCTGCACGATTACGGCTTCGGTCGCTGGGTAAACGTTGAGCCTAAGTTTGGCGGTCGTTACATCCCAGAGAACAAGTCTTACTGTAAGCAGACAGTTGCTCACAACACAGTAACGGTTGATCAGAAAACACAGAACAACTTCGATACGGCATTGGCTGAATCTAAGTTTGGTCAGAAGCACTTCTTCGTAGCAGACGACCAGTCTCTGCAAGGTATGAGCGGCACAATTTCTGAGTACTACACCGGCGTAGACATGCAACGCAGCGTGATTCTTGCTGAACTTCCTGAGTTCGAGAAGCCACTAGTTATCGATGTATACCGCATCGAAGCTGACGCTGAACACCAGTACGACCTACCCGTTCACCACTCGGGTCAAATCATCCGTACTGACTTCGACTACAACATCGAAAGCACGCTGAAGCCGCTAGGTGAAGACAACGGTTACCAGCACTTATGGAACGTTGCTTCAGGCAAAGTGAACCAAGAGGGCTCTCTGGTGAGCTGGCTACATGACAGCAGCTACTACAGCCTAGTAACCAGCGCGAATGCGGGCAGTGAAGTAATCTTTGCTCGCACTGGTGCTAACGATCCAGACTTTAACCTTAAGAGTGAGCCTGCGCTTATCTTACGTCAGTCTGGTCAAAACCACGTGTTTGCTTCTGTACTAGAAACGCATGGTTACTTTAACGAGTCTATCGAAGCCTCTGTAGGCGCTCGTGGTCTGGTTAAATCAGTGTCTGTTGTGGGCCATAACAGTGTCGGGACTGTTGTTCGCATTCAGACTACTTCTGGTAACACTTACCATTACGGTATTTCAAACCAAGCTGAAGACACGCAGCAAGCAACTCACACAGTTGAGTTCGCGGGTGAGACATACTCGTGGGAAGGATCATTTGCTCAACTGTAAATGATTGACACGCAAGTTATTTAACGATGGCTTGTGTTGATGTGGTGCTTTGCGGGAACGAAGCATCACATTGAATTCAGTCGTGATTGCAAAATCGTTCGTTGATACCAACAATGACTGAATACATCGGGAATAAGTCAAACCGAGTAACTCACACGAGTTGCTCGGTTTTTTTATTCGTGTGGTTTGAGGGTGAGATCGTTTGAATTAATTGGATTCAATTTACATCTG
The DNA here is from genome assembly GCF_041439695.1 of Vibrio sp. FF266. Classification (NCBI taxonomy): domain Bacteria; kingdom Pseudomonadati; phylum Pseudomonadota; class Gammaproteobacteria; order Vibrionales; family Vibrionaceae; genus Vibrio; species Vibrio sp. FF266. The sequence goes on along the minus strand of NZ_JBGOOO010000034.1, from coordinate 26,050 downwards.
ATGTTTAGGGTTGATGACTAGGGGCTGTTGACCTTTCGTGGTTAAGTTTTGTTCGAGATAAAATCGTTTTAGGCGCGGCGAAGAGTATGTAGCCTAGTCATTCTAAGCAAATATTCTTCAACAAAGCATAAAACGATTTTAGCCGAACCCTTCGGGCAGCTCTTGTGGTTCATTTCTACAGCGTTATCGGCTTTTCATGTAGGCCAGCTACACGTCAAAGCCTCTTCCTTGTATAAATTTTCCACAAGATGCTGCAAAACCCAGCTCGAAAGATCAACAGCCCCTAAATTTAGAGAAACGTTTAATGCTGCAGCGGCGCATTGACAACGAAACGATTTAACAAAATGAACGTTGTTATCTGGTTCTGCGAGTATTGTTACGATAACTTCCAATAACTTTTAGTGCTTATAAGTAATACAATTGGTGGTGTTATATTGTTCGAAATTTATTACTTACTGGATAAGGTTGTTGAAAAATGACAGTGTTTTTTCCGCATTATTCTTGACTCGGCAAGTTCTTGTTGTGAGCTACTCTAGTACCTTTAGGGGGCAGGGAAAGGTGTCAGACGCTTTGATTTATTGGGGGGAACTTTAAGAGTGTGCCTGACTCATTTTTCTTTGGTCAGAACGATAGGAATGTACACTAATTAAACCTATCAAGCTTTATCTGTAAGTGATTTACTGATTCGTATCCGGTTAGATATTGTCGGATATGAAGGACGAAAGACTGAGTTGCTATCTGATTTGTCACTTATTAATCACAAGACCTATTCTTTGGGTTTATATGAGGCCAATTCGATAAGTGATGTCAGTATCCGCATTCGAAATTCATGCGCTGGATCACGCACGAAAGTCCTAAAACGGTTGCCTTAGCGGATTCGGCTAGTTATTATAATGAGTATATAATCATACAATAACATATTTGGAGTTGAACATGACTAAACCTGTAATCGGTTTCATTGGCCTAGGTCTTATGGGCGGCAACATGGTTGAAAACCTGCAAACACGCGGTTACCACGTAAACGTAATGGATCTAAGCGAAGAAGCGATGGCTCGTGTTACTGCTCGTGGCAATGCTACAGCTTTCACTTCCGCTAAAGAACTTGCAGCTGCAAGTGATATTGTTCAGTTTTGCCTTACCACCTCTGCTGTTGTTGAAAAAATCGTTTACGGCGAAGACGGTGTTCTAGCGGGCATCAAAGAAGGTGCAGTACTCGTAGACTTCGGTACGTCTATCCCTGCTTCTACTAAGCAAATCGGCGCAGCTCTTGCTGAAAAAGGCGCGGGTATGATCGACGCACCTCTAGGTCGTACTCCAGCCCATGCTAAAGATGGTCTTCTGAACATCATGGCTGCTGGCGACATGGAAACTTTCAACAAAGTTAAACCTGTTCTTGAAGAGCAAGGCGAAAACGTATTCCACCTAGGCGCTCTAGGTGCTGGTCACGTGACTAAGCTTGTAAACAACTTCATGGGTATGACAACGGTTGCGACTATGTCTCAAGCTTTCGCTGTCGCTCAACGCGCTGGTGTTGATGGTCAGCAATTGTTTGACATTATGTCTGCAGGTCCATCTAACTCTCCGTTCATGCAATTCTGTAAATTCTACGCGGTAGACGGCGAAGAGAAGCTAGGTTTCTCTGTTGCTAACGCAAACAAAGATCTTGGTTACTTCCTTGCTCTTTGCGAAGAGCTAGGTACTGAGTCTCTAATCGCTCAAGGTACCGCAACAAGCCTACAAGCTGCTGTAGATGCTGGCCTTGGTCAAAACGACGTACCAGTAATCTTCGACTACTTCGCTAAACTAGAGAAGTAATCACGTCGTTTAGACACGGTTGGATAAAGAACCTGCTCATTTGAGTGGGTTTTTTTATGCTTGTTTTTAGACATTCTTGGAACGATATTTTTTAAGGAAGTGTACTTAATGAAGAGTGGGAAGAATGAAAACGGGTTTGTAGAGTTGGGTATCTGATTCGCTAATGTGTTGAACATGAACATGAACATGAACATAAGGATCAACTGGTGATATGAGATTATGAAATTACAAGGCGATGTTTGCCCAATAATTAGTATATAGACACACGTATTGTCAGGTATTGCTCAAAGAGGGCAATAACCCGAACGATAACCCACTCAACGCCATTTGATAATGAGGAATATACGGTGACTAGCAAGGTTACCATTATTGTTTACTAGGACTTAATGCAGCCTTATTCTTTATGGCGTAGCGAAATGTCTAGGCTCTTCGTTTGAGCTATATCGATCTAAATGAGATAAGCCTGAGACTACACAAGCAGTTCAGACATTTTCTCGGGACAGTAACTTTGTTACTTTTTGGTGGCGATCAGTCATACATCAATTCGTTGGCTTTGTTTGAGTCGAACTCTATCAATGACTTGCGAGCAAGATGTCTGAAGGGCAGCGCTTTTACTAGCTCTTCAAAGGGCTGAATGGCAAATGCCCAAAAGATAGAGCCGTCTAATCCAAAGATGATCAATGCACACAATGGAATTGAAATTACCCATTGACCAGTAAAGTTGATTTTGAAGACTGCGGTTGTTTTTCCTAGTGCTCTCAATACATTTCCATGGACTGTGTTGTAGCCACGAACAATCGGTAAAAAGATGTAGAGTGGGGCGATAACGGCCAACGCTTGATATGTAGACTCGTCCAAGTTCGGGTAAATGTCACCAATCACCATACTTAAGCCTGCGAACAAGATTGCACACACAAAAGAAATGACTACCGCAATATCAATGCTGGTATCGACGTTTTTGACTAGGTCATCCATCTTTTTAGAGCCAATCGCTTGGCTGATAGTAATTGCGGAAGAGTGAGCCCAAGCGGTAATAAATTGAGAGACAGCCCTAATCCAAGGCATCACCAAAGTAATCGCAACATACGCGTTGATGTTAAGTTGCGAATACAGTAACTGATAAATCGTTGCGCCAATCAACAGCATGGTTACATTTGCTGCGACAGGGAATATCTCGATAAAGTGACGGCGAACGTTTGTCATGAACTCTGATCGTTGGGCGTCTAATTTGAGTGAAATTGCTGAGCTGAAATACACGCAAAGAACCAGATACACAAGGCGAAGGGTGATAGCAATAACACTGCCTAGCGCGGCGCCTTGAACACCAATACCTTCGAAATTTGAAAAGCCGTGAATGAGCCCATAAGAAAGTACAGCGTTGATCGGCAATTCAATCAAATACCCTTTAAACGGTATCTTGGTTCTTCCTAATGCGTTAAATAGGGCGATAATCACTTGCGTTAATGCAGTGAAAATGACGAGATACTTTGAGATATCAAGGTAGTGGCTGATTTCTAAGTAAAGGGCTTTATCGTCGGTTAAGGCTTGAATTAAAGGCTGTTCTAAAAAGGTGAGTAGAAACCAAAATATTGTCGCGATACCTAAGTTGATGAACAGACCTGCCCAAAACGCTTTGGATAATGAAGCGGTGATGCCAGAACCTACGGCGCGGCTTAATACTAGTTGAGTGCCGTTTGCCAGCGCCATTTGAATACCGAGTACAAAGGCAACCATAGTCGTCGCAATTCCCATGGCAGCCAAAGGTATTTCACCAAGAGGAGAGACCAGCAGCGTATCGATCATCAACATCGACTGCATCAATATACCGTTTAGGGCTAGGGGCCAGGCGAGAGAGAAATTTTTCCTTACATACGATTGTGTAGACACAAACAACACCTTATGTGTGTAACCGTAAGTTTTCTCTGAGAGGACCCGAGTTCAACATTTAAAGATGAAACACTACGGTAATGGATGGTTAAAAATGGGCGCTAAAACTGACTGACTCGTGTATTGGGATACACGAGTCAGTCTTGTCAATCTTGGTTATGCGATGGCTAATTCAACCCTAGACAGCTTTTGATTTTCATCATCAAGTAAAGCTTGAGAGGCTATTCGAGCCTGATTCGCATTGCCTGACATAATCGCATCATATATCGCTTTATGCTCTTCTAAACAGAAGCGACCGCCTTCGGCAGAGTGGTCGATAAACTGTTTGAAAATCGTCGACAGAATGTTCGCGAACGGAATGTAAAACTGGTTACCCGTCGACAAGAAAATCGTTTGGTGAAACAGATGATCGTTGGTTGTCCACTCTTCATAATCAAAGCCATTTGCCGCGATGGTCATCTTTTGGAAAAGAATCGAAAGCTCTTTACGTTGCTCTACCGTAGCGTTGGATGCCGCAAGCGCACACGCTTCTGGGTCAATCGCTTTTCTTAAGCCTAAAAATTGAGATAAGAAGGGTTTGGTGTCTTCCAGATCTTGAATCCAATCTAGGAGTTGAGGGTCTAAAAAGTGCCATTGAGCACGTGGCCTGATATGAGTCCCCACTTTAGGTTTTGATTCGATAAGCCCTTTGGCTAAAAGTAGCTTTGTCGATTCGCGAAGTGCAGTTCGACTGACGCCAAAGACTTCACACAACTCCATTTCACTGGGTAATTTCTCTTTTTCTTTGAGCTCTCCCGACAGAATTTTACGCGCAATCTGTCGAGCCACTTGAACATGAATTCGGCGGCTTGAATCTGCCACCAATGAAAATATAGCCATATAAACCACCTCAGGCTGACGTATTAAGTATAAAAACAGCGGATAGATTTAAGTTAGCGCGACTTTAAGCTTGAGGGATAATGCTTGTAGCGGCTATCGAGTCAAACATCTACAGTCACCTATTATTTTAATAAATCATACAATAACACCTTGTTCAATCAAGTGTACAACGATAGAAATGCGTCGCAGTGAAGGGGAACTCACAAGTTAAGGTGATTTTTGTGATGTTACGCATGCCAAAATTGCGTAAATAGGAACTATTTGTATGTATAAATAAGAAGGTACGACTGGTAGTGATAAGCTTCGAAAAGTTTGTGGGATTTTGATAGAACCATAGAGTATAAGGGAGCTCACGTTATTATCCCCCTCATTTGGTGCATTATACTTTCAGTGCTATAGTACGAGTTAAATAATACATATCTAATAAGTAAGTAGACTCATGGCAGAAACTTTCAAATCTATTTCAGGCTCTAAGCGAAGCCTTCATGTGCAGGTGGCACGTGAAATCGCTCGTGGTATTTTGTCGGGTAATTTACCTCAGGGTTCGATTATCCCTGGTGAGATGGCTCTGTGTGAGCAGTTTGGTATTAGCCGCACGGCGTTGCGAGAGGCGGTGAAACTTCTAACTTCAAAAGGCCTTTTAGAGTCACGCCCTAAAATCGGCACTCGCGTTGTTGATCGTGCATACTGGAACTTTTTAGATCCTCAGCTTATCGAATGGATGGATGGACTAGCTGATACCGATCAGTTTTGTCATCAGTTTTTAGGTTTACGTCGTGCGATTGAACCTGAAGCGTGTGCATTGGCAGCTAAGTTTGCAACTGCAGAGCAACGTATTGAATTATCAGAAATTTTCCAAAAAATGGTAGAAATTTCTAGCGAAGAAACGCTTGATCAAGCTCGCTGGTTAGATATTGATATGAAGTTTCATAGCCTTATCTTCAATGCAACGGGTAATGATTTCTACTTACCGTTTGGCAACATATTGACGACGATGTTTGTTAACTTTATTGTGCACTCTTCAGAAGAAGGCAGCACATGCATTAACGAACATCGCGCAATATACGAAGCCATTATGGCAGGCAATAGTGATAAAGCACGCCAAGTTTCGGCAAGTCATTTGCAAGAATCAAACCACCGATTGCCTGTAACAAGCTAACTGAAAGCACTTGATGTGCCCTTACAAATTTTAAAGCACGCATTTAGCGTGCTTTTTTGTATCTGTATTTTTATGTTTCTGACATTGCACTTCTTATTCTGATCTCTAAAACTTGATCAATTCTGCTATTCAACCTAAAAATCAACTCGCAACTCGATATATTAATTATATAATAATACTAATAAAACAAATGCGAGTATGGTTATGCCTCAATCTCTTTTGCCAAATATTCTTCAATTTATCGGTCAGATAGATCCTTTCGATAAGATCCCTAAACAAGCACTTCGTGAACTTGCCTCCAATGTTCAGATCACTTATCTCGGCAAGGGGGATGTGGTTGATCTATGTGAGTCGGGTAAAGAAAAGTCGCTCTACATCATCCGAACCGGTTCTATGGAGCAAAGAAAGTCAGACGGTGTACTTCGTGCTCGTTTAGGCAGGGAAGACTTGTTCGGCTTTACGTTCTTAGATTCTGAAGTTAATGACGAGAAAGGCTACAGAGCGATCGCAATCGAAAATAGCTTACTTTATGTGATTCCACATTCGGCGCTTCAAGCGTTGTTCAAGGCATTCCCAAGCTGCGCAGAACACTTTGCATCACAGGCGCAGGTTCGGTTGAAGTCGGCACTTGATGTTGTGTGGTCAAATAAAGAAAAAGGCTTGTTCATTCGTAAGGTTGAAGAAGTGGCAAGCGGGCAGGTGGCTATCGTTAAGTCTGAACAAACTATTCAGTCGGTCGCGGTTGAAATGCTTCATCAACGCTCGCCATGTGCCGTGATCTATGAGGGTGAAACCATTGTTGGTTTGATTACCGACCGTGACATGACTAAGCGAGTGATCGCCCACGGTGTCAGCACTGATAGCCTGATCTCCGAGGTGATGACGCATTCTCCACTGACGGTAAAACCGGATGATCTGGTGCTGCATGCTGCGTCTATCATGATGCAATTCAACATCCGTAACTTGCCCGTTGTGAAAGAGAATAAGGTCGTTGGTCTTCTCACTACGTCTCACTTAGTTCAAAACCACCGTGTCCAAGCGATCTTCTTAATCGAGAAAATCAAATACGCGGGCAGTGTGAAAACCATGTCTTCGTTTACCCCAGAGCGACAAGCTATTTTTGAAGCGCTGGTGGAAGGCAAGGTTGCACCGGAAACCGTAGGTAAGGTCATGACCATGATTATGGACGCCTACACACGCCGATTGATTCAGATAGCGATTGATAAGTTAGGTCCACCACCTTGTGATTTTTCTTGGATTGTTGCGGGCTCGCACGCTCGTAATGAAGTTCATATGCTGTCGGATCAAGATAGTGCGATTGTACTCTCTGACGATGCGACAGACAGTGACCGTATTTACTTCAAACATTTAGCGATGATGGTGACTAACGGATTAGCGAGTTGTGATTATCCATTGTGTCCGGGTAAATTCATGGCTGCGACACCAAAATGGTGTCAGCCACTCAGCGTTTGGAAGCACTACTACAAGAAGTGGGTGGCTAACCCTGAGTACGAACGCTTACTCAACATCAGTGTGTTCCTAGAAATTCGAACCATCTATGGCAACAGTGAGTTCGAAGGCATTCTTCGTGATGAGTTGCATTCTAACATTCGCAGTAACCGTGAGTTTTTAAGCACACTAGTGAAAGATGCGGTAAACACCAACCCGCCATTGGGTATTTTCAATAGTTTGGTTCTAGAGAAATCGGGTGAGAACAAGAAAACACTCAATGTGAAGAAGTACGCCATTAACTTGATTATTGATCTTGCGCGTATTTACGGATTAGCGGTGGAATGTGATTTGTCAGCAACCGATGAACGTTTCGCAGCTGCCAATGAAAAAGGCATGCTGAGCGACGACGCATTCAAGAACATTCTGGGCTCTTACCAGTTCATTCTCTCTTTCCGATTTGGTCATCAACTTGAAGCGCTGAAGAACGGGGATGTGCCTGACAACAATATCAACCCAGATAGCTTTGGTAGCTTTGAGCGTAAACACTTGAAAGATGCCTTTAGGATCATTGCTGACCTTCAAGAAGCCGCGAAAATCCGTTTCGGAGCACGCTAATGAAGCCACGCTCAATAAATAAGTGTTTAAAGCACATTCTGAACTACTTTCATCCTCTTGAGAAAATTAAGCGCACACGAAAGCAATATTTGAATACGGTTAAGCTGCCAGAGGCGTTACATGCTCTTGTGGATCAACCTTGCCCAGAGATGACGGACTTGGCCAAAGATAGCGAATATATCGTTTTAGATCTTGAAACTACAGGCTTAGACAGCGAGCAAGACCTTATTCTATCTATGGGTTGGGTCGATGTGGTCAAGGGGCGAATAGACTTAGCGTCCGCCAAGCATATTTATCTGGATAACGATTCGCAGATCAATGCTGAAACTGCAGTTATCAACCACATCACACCACAAATGCTGGAAGAGGGCGCTTCAATTCATGATGCTATGCTGACGTTTTTCGAAGCCGCAAAAGGTAAGATCATCGTCGCGCACGCTTGTGTGGTCGAAGAGAAGTTCATTAGCCAATACCTTCTTCGATGCTACGGTTTAAGAGCGATTCCTCTGCTTTGGCTTGATACCTTGTGTATTGAGAAAAGCATGGAGAAAGCGATCAGCAATCATGAAGAAGTCGATTTAACCTTGGCAGGGACTCGCGAAAGGTACGGGCTTCCTGAGTACAACAGCCACAATGCATTAGCCGATGCCGTTTCGACAGCGGAATTGTTTTTGGCTCAGCAGAAGCGAGTCGTGCCTAATGATGAAGTGACACTTTCCTTTTTATATCGGATCAGCCGTTAGGGTTGTACCTTCCTGTAAGTGAATCATTGTTGAATAACCTGATTTGAAAACATAAAAAGCCAGCGATTAAGCTGGCTTTTGTTTAGGTCTTAGAAAATTAGGACAGTAATTATCTTAGATTATTTATATAGCTATCGATTAGAAGCTGTAAGTTAGACCAACACGGCTACGCAGTTCACGAGTCGCTTTAGTCGATGAAGTACTCACATCACCAAACTCTACATATGGTGCCCATTGACCCATAATGTGGCGAATACTTGCATTTAACTCGTAGTTTGTATCATCGTTGTCGTAGATGTTGTAATCATCTGCTTTGTAGTAGTTACCTTCAAAACCGAAACGCCAGTTCTCCATTGAGTAGTTGATGTTTGCTGTTAAGCGATGGCGACGTTGGTTTTCATCGTTTTGATAAGTTAAGTAGCCGTTATCTAAGATTGGCTTGCCGTCTGAGTCAGTTGCAATTGATTTTGTGTTCTGTCTCATATCGTAACGGTAACGTGCACTTAGACTTAAACCGTCAATGCTGTCGACACTGTATGTCGCGCGAACTTGAGGTTTGTATGTGACACCAGACTCGCGACCTTCTATTGGCATACCGTAAGTCATCGTCCAGTTATCGTTAAGCACATGGCGATAATTAAGACCAAGTTCCCAACCATTATTCTTCAAATCTTCCATAAACTCGCCGTCTTCTCCCTTGAATTTCGCTTCAATATCGACAAGGAAGTTGCCAATGCTATCGCCCAGTTTTACACGAGTAGCGTGTTGATCTGTATGACTCTTGTATTCGTGTCTCATATCGAAAGACGCCGCAGATACAGAGCCAGCAGCGAGTACAGATGCCACAGCAATCACGATTTTAGTTTTATTCATGGTATTAATTCCATATTTATAGGTTGAGTATTGGCCTCAAGTTAGAGCCAAATAGGGTAATTCGTTTGATTAATGCAACAGTCTTTTTGAATCTGTTGAATTCGCCGAGTTCTGTTTGCATTAAAATAATACAAATATGCTATAGATAATGTGAAGGTCGATCTGTGAATTAGATCTTGTTGTTATCATAAATCTCATTTACACAGATCGTTACAAATTGATAAGTTAAGTAATTCATTGTTTTAAAAGAATAAATATTAATTTATTTGTTAGGGGTTCTTTCTGTAATGTGCGCTATAGCAAAAATAGTAATGTTTCACTGTAGATTTTATTTGTAATACATTATTATTCTTTGGCGTTCGGGTGGTGGGTGAATAAGATCACTATGATGGCTGAGCGACAAAGCTGATCTTGAATTTGAGATTGGTATGAGGGCAGGTTGTCTAATGCTGTCGGATGAACCATCGACGATGTGAATTTTTGAATGAATTGAAACATGTGGGCTTTATCTGTTTTGGGGACAGTAAGCTAGAGGTGGAGAAGGCTGTCAGTCTTCAGTCTATGTTAAAAAAAATAATTAATAGGTAATACCTTAATTATTGCGCCCAACTATTCTAATTATAACTTCTGCTTTCGTTTAGAAAGGTAGGACATGGTAGTGAAGATCTGCCCTTGCGCTCATGTTGATACAGGCAACATGAGCGTTTTTTTGTCTGAAATTTGAGTTGAGGGTTATCTGGGGCATCTATCAAGACGATTAACGATTAAGCTTTTCGGTTGCTCACCGCACGTTCAAGTGAATCCGTTTGACCCACTACTGCAGTTGCACTTTTCAATGTATCAGGTACGAAGAGGTGGGGTTGATAGGTAGGTGAGGTTGATAGATAAGATCAACGTTATTCACGCTGAGATTACCTCTGAAAAGTAGCCTCATGACAATGCAGTCCGTTCTAGTAATATGCGCTCAGGAAGAGCAGTGCTATGGGCCAATTATACAGGATTTAGGACAGTCTCAGTAAACTAGCCCTTAGCACAAACTTATACTGGACTAGCTTTCTGTCAGCATCCAAACTTGTTTAGACGTGATTTTGTGGTCTTTAAAGGTCAGTTCTTCAACCTTGTCACCGTTAGTATTCCAGCGAGTGAGTTTTCCGTTTGCTACTTCGCCTTCATCAAATTTCGCTTGGCTAGCCTTATTGCCATTAGGGTAGTAGTTCGTTACTAATCCATTTGTTTTCCCGTGACTGAATTCGGCTGTTAGGCTTTGTTCGCCATTCGGATACCAACGAGAGCCAGCACCCGACAGCTCATTGTCTTTATAGCTGAGCTCAGCTTTTTTCTGACCGTTGGGATACCAGGTTTCAGCCTTGCCTTGCAGTTTACCTTTAACGTAATTCACTTTAGAAGCGACTTGGCCATTCTGATACCAATTTGTTTCTAACCCAAGTTCTAGACCATCGGAAAATTGGGCTTTGGTCGCGATTTGGCCGTTATCGAACTTCTCTTCAAATTGGCCAGTAAATGGCTTTGAATGGTTGACTTGGTAAGCCACGCCTTTTCGCATCTGCAAATAGTCAACAACAACATCATCATTGCTGGTGGCTGCATAGCTCATAGAAGACATCGTACTAAGAGCAATTAAGATTGGGACGTATTTCTTCATAATGACACCTTTTTAATGGACGGGGAAAGTGTAATCGGTGTGTTAAAAGCATTTCACTTCCGTGAAAGACTGTCAGCTTATATTAGTGGTTTTCAAGTTTTCATTATTGAGGTGCCAAGTTGCGGAACTTCGGAACGGTTCGGTTTTTTATTTAGTTGCAGCTTCTAGTAATCATACAAAATAAACATTTTCACTTTGTTGGTAAGTGGAGTTTCTCTATCAATTTACCTTGTAGATGGCTCGTATATGACGTTAGCTTCTATGTTGGTTATTTGTCCTTTGTGTTTATTTTATTATCTATCAGTATCTTAGTGTTTTATGGTTCTTGTCTTTGATGTTTGAACTGAAAATTAACGTTTGGGAGGTGTAAGTTTGATGCATCGTGTTGACTGTTGTTGCAAATTTGAACTCGATCACTTGTATGATTATTTGAGTGCTGGACTGTAAGATTACTGTCACGCATTTAAATTATTGTAGTACAAATATAGTTACCATCTATCTATAGTGACCTTAACAAAAAAACATAAATAAAAAGGTCTCAAGATGGAACTCAATACCCTGATAGTTGGCATCTACTTCCTATTCTTAATTGCGATAGGGTGGATGTTCCGAACGTTTACAAGTACGACAAGTGATTACTTCCGTGGGGGAGGTAATATGCTGTGGTGGATGGTAGGTGCAACCGCATTTATGACCCAGTTCAGTGCTTGGACATTTACTGGTGCAGCAGGTAAAGCTTTTACCGATGGTTTTGCCGTAGCGATTATCTTCATCGCGAACGCATTCGGTTACCTAATGAACTACCTTTACTTCGCTCCGAAGTTCCGCCAACTGCGCGTTGTGACGGTAATTGAGGCGATTCGTATGCGTTTTGGTAAGGTGAATGAGCAAGTATTTACTTGGTCTGGCATGCCAAACAGCGTTATCTCCGCAGGTATCTGGTTGAACGGCCTTGCGATCATCGCATCGGGTATCTTCGGCTTTGATATGACAACGACGATTGTCCTAACGGGTCTGGTTGTATTGGTGATGTCAGTAACGGGCGGCTCTTGGGCGGTAATCGCATCTGACTTTATGCAGATGGTTATCATTATGGCAGTGACCGTAACGTGTGCTGTAGTAGCGGTCTACCACGGTGGCGGTGTCACGCAAATCATCAATGATTTCCCAACCGATTCATTTATCACGGGTGATAACCTTAACTACCTAAGCATTTTCAGCATTTGGGCGGTGTTCATCTTCTTGAAGCAGTTCAGTATCACCAATAACATGCTGAACTCTTACCGTTACCTTGCAGCGAAAGACTCAAACAACGCACGTAAAGCAGCACTGCTTGCTTGTGTACTAATGACGCTTGGTCCAATCATCTGGTTCATGCCTTCTTGGTTCATGGCAGGTCAAGGTGTTGATTTAGCAGCAGCTTACCCAGACGCTGGCAGCAAAGCCGCTGACTTCGCTTACCTTTACTTTGTTCAAGAATACATGCCTGCAGGTATGGTTGGCCTTCTGATTGCCGCTATGTTTGCTGCGACTATGTCTTCAATGGACTCTGGTCTAAACCGTAACTCAGGTATCTTTGTTAAGAACTTCTACGAGCCGATTCTTCGTCCTAAAGCGACAGAGAAAGAGCTAATGGTTGTTTCTAAGCTAACGTCTACTTTCTTCGGTATCGCGATCATCTTGGTTGCTCTGTTCATCAACTCTCTTAAAGGTCTGAGCCTGTTCGACACCATGATGTACGTGGGCGCATTGATCGGCTTCCCAATGACAATTCCAGCATTCTGTGGCTTCTTCATCCGTAAAACACCGGATTGGGCAGGTTGGGGTACGCTAGTAGTCGGTGGTGTGGTTTCTTACTTCGTTGGTTTCGTTATCACAGCGGACATGATTCAAAACTGGTTCGGTCTAAACGAACTAACTGGCCGTGAGTGGGCTGACCTAAAAGTGGCTATCGGCCTTATCGGTCACATCGTATTTACTGCTGGCTTCTTCGTTCTTTCAACACTGTTCTATAAGCCATTACCGGAACACCGTGAGAAAGATGTCGACAAGTTCTTCAACAATCTAGCAACACCGTTAGTAGCTGAAAGTAATGAACAGAAGAAACTGGATAACAAGCAACGTCGTATGTTGGGTTCACTTATCGCGGTAGCGGGTGTGGGCGTAATGACAATGTTCGTACTGCCAAACCCTATGTGGGGACGCATGGTATTCGTTCTGTGTGGTTTGATTGTGTTCTCTGTCGGTCTGTTACTTGTTAAAGCGGTCGATGACAAAGTCGAGCAACAAGACGAAGTGACGCCAGCCGAAGGCTAATTCCTTTTAAATCAAAAACTATAACTTTTTACAGCGGCTACCGATTGCGGTAGCCGTTCGTTTGAACTGCCAAAGTTTAATGTGATATGTACGGAGAGCTTTTGAAAATCACTCAATAAGCTTTCTGGCTTTAGCTCATACTGAAATAATTTAAAAAGCCCCAATAGGTAAATGCTTATTGGGGCTTTTTAGTGTTCTGTTTCTAGGCTCAGGGCTCAGGGCTCAGGGCGTAACGTTTAAGTCTAGGATTTATACTTATGCAGCAGATCCCAAGGGATATGACATAAGTGGTGATCTTCAGGGAAGTGACTTAAGTGATGCTGATGGATATCATCACTCGCGACATAGTGAGTTAACGGTAATATCTCGAGTGCGATACGGTCGGCGTCGTCACGAGAGGCAATATAGTGCTTAGCTTCGGTTAAGTGTTCTGCGTTAGTGCTGTATACGCCTGTGCGGTATTTCTCTCCGACATCGACACCTTGTTGATTCACGCTGTAAGGGTCGATAATCTCAAACAAGTGTTCCATCAAAATCATTACAGACGTAACGCTTGGATCAAATTCAATTTGTACGCATTCTGCATAGCCATCGTAATCGCTTTGTGTGCCATTGCATTGCGTGCTATCGCATTGTGTCGACCCGTTTTCGGTTAGCTGGGCGCTTCCATTGGCACGGCCTGCTTCTGTGCTGATAACACCAGGAACGTACTTAATAAATTCCTGTACGCCCCATAAGCAACCGCCAGCTAAATAAATTTGTTCCATACTTACCTTTTACTTCTCTGTGTTTGTTAATGTTCGTTCGATGCGTGAATCAATACGATGATACTCGCACGTATAAAAAAGCGTCTATAAAAATGAGCGCGCAAATAAAAACAAGCGTTTAGGTATTGTAAACCTGTGCGACTGAACAAACATAAGTTTAATATGATTTGTGATTATATAAGTCAGTATTGCTTTGTCATCAACTCGAATCTCAACATCAAGTGAGCGTTACTCTAAACATGTTTGATCAAATAAAAGACTTCATCAATCCGAGCAAGAACCCAGATCTTACTCAGGCCCATGAATACCAGCGTCAGCATCTGCCAACATTGTGGCTGTTGGGAAAAACGGGGGCGGGCAAGTCATCGTTTATTCAGGCGGTGACTGGTGACTCGTCTGTAGAAGTGGGCAATGGTTTTGCGCCTTGTACCATGACGGCGATGTCTTACGAATTCCCACAAGACAAACCGGTGATGCGCTTTCTCGATACCAGAGGACTAAGCGAAGCGAATTATGATGCGAAAGAGGATCTGGAAGAGATTGGTCAGGCAGGTAATGCGTTAGTCGTTGTAATGAAAGCCGACGAACCTGAACAATCCTCAGTGCTTGCGGCTCTAAAGCAGATTAAGAAACAGAAGAAAATTAGACACTTGCTGCTTGTTCATACTGCAGTGTTGTCTTCCGGTGAACCAGATCGAGCAAGGCAGGTTCAGTTCAACACCAACCAAGTAGAGAAGGCTTGGGGTAAAGAGTTTGAATCGGTAGCGGTCGATTTCGAAACGGATGACTCGAGCAATAACAGTGGTTCAATTTACAACTATGACATCTTGTTAGAAAAGCTGACCAGTATTCTTCCTGTTATTGGAATGATGGTGCAAGACAAAGAGCACTCCACACAGGAAGAAGCCAACTTTGATCAAGTAGAAAACGAAGTGCTTTGGTATGCGGGAAGTGCCGCAGCGAGCGACCTGATTCCGGGGGTTGGTTTGGTATCGGTACCTGCGATTCAAGCCAAAATGCTTCACAGCTTGGCCAATCAATATGGGGTCGAGTGGAACAAGCGAGTCTTCAGTGAGTTGATAGGCACTCTCGGAAGCAGCTTTGCTTTGCAATACGGAATGAAACTGGGCACTCGACAGTTGATAAAGCTGATTCCAGTTTATGGTCAAACGGTAGGTGCGGTGGCTGCAGCGGCAATGAGTTTCGGCACCTCTTATGGTTTAGGTCGCGCGGCTTGTTTTTACTTCTATCATAAGAACAAAGGTGAAGAAGTGTCTGAAGAAGAGATGCAGAAGATCTACAAAGAATCCCTGAAAAAAGGAAAGGCGGCGTCGGGCTATGAAGAAAATTAGAAACCTATTTCGATTACTGGCGGTGCTATCGAGCGGCCGTTGGGGCATTGCCCTGATTTCGGCTATCTTCCCAAGCATTATCATGATGGGTTTTGGTGTCTTCTTGGCGATCAAATACGGTTACCTACTCGAAATGTCGATTGCCATTGCCGTGAGTACTTTGGTGTTCACCATTCCCTTGTTCATTTCTAGTCGTTCTTCACGCGATTCTTCAAGCCGCTCTTCACGCCGATCTTCAAGTACGGAGCCCTTCTCAAATAAAGAGAGCGACGGCCTTGGCGAGGGAAGTTCTGAATCTGATTCACAACATAGCAAAGCTGATATCAACGATGCATTGGTTAAGGCTTCGACTGATTGGTCTCAAAAAGAACTGTCGATCTGGAATGATTCAAAACACCATGTACGCCAACAATTAATGGTCGACATAGAGTGGGGCAACCTAGACCAAACCGGTTTAGAAGTACTTGAGTTTGTGGCGAAAAAGTTTGATAAGAAATCGCTCGATTTCTCGATTCCTGAAGGGCTAAAACTCTTCGAAGAGGTCAGCCGACGCTACAAACTGGTAGTGCGAGAGCATATACCGGGCATTGAGTATCTCAAGGTTTCTTACATTAAGGCGGGCTACGAAGCCTATGATAAATATGGCGAGCTAGGGCAAAAGATCGTTAAGGCCGCTATTTGGGGGAATCACCTCAAAAACCTCTATTTGAACCCGCTAAAAGTTGTTTCTGATTTAGGGAGAGAGCAAGCGACATCTTCAATGACAAGAGGTGTGGTTGATGACATGCAATACGCCGCTAAACAAGCCTTATTAGATGAAGTGGCGGCGGTGGCGATTGATCTCTATAGCGGACGTTTCAGCATTGAAGATGAAGCACTTAAAGTGTCCGATGTTTCTGAACTCGACGAACAACGCTTTGCTCCTGAATTAGAGCCTGTGCGAATCGTGCTGGTGGGGCAAACCAGCTCTGGTAAATCTTCACTTATCAATGCGCTTAAGCAAGAGTTGGTTGCAGAAGTGGATGTTCTACCATCAACCGATACATCAACCGTCTACAACGCGTTTGTCGACGATAATGATGTTCGCGTGGTTGATCTTCAAGGGCTTGATGGCAATCCTAAAACCGAAGCGCAGATGCTTAAAGAGATGACCCAAGCTGATGTGGTGCTGTGGGTACTTAAAGCCAATCAGTCTGCACGTGATTTGGATAAGCAGTTGAAAGATAGATTTGATGCTTTCTATGATGATCCTAAGAACATCTCACGCAAGAAGCCGATTGTGGTGTCAGTTGTGAATCAGGTAGACAGATTAAAGCCTGTAGACGACTGGCAACCGCCGTATGACTTAGAGAACCCAACATCAACCAAAGCAAAGATCATTGCTCAAGCGCTCGAATATAATCAAACATTGTTGCAGCCGGACATCGCTTTGCCGCTGGCGATTGCGCCAGAAAAGGTACAGTTTGGTTTAGATACTTTAAGGCAGACGTTGATTGAGCGTATCGCTGACGCAAATAACGTTCAGAGAAACCGCCAACGTTTAGAAGCCATGAAAAGAGGCACGTCGGTTAAAGGCCAACTGAATAAAGCAGTAAAAGTCGGTAAGAAGGTGGCACCAAGTGCGTTGAAAGCCGCGACGCCAAAACTGGCTGAAATGGCCATCAAACAAGTCGTGAAGAAAAAGTAATCCACGACTGCGGCTGCAAAACGGTTCTGATGAGGCTGAGACTCATCAGAACTGAGTTTTTAGAGCGTGAGAGCTTATCTTTTTTTGTTAAGGCTGGGGCTTTAGTGCTTAGCTTTTTAGCTCGAGAGCTCTCTAGAAGATAGATTTCTAGAAGACAGCTTTTTAGAAAACAGCCATCTTCGCCCCTTATTAGATAAGTATTGAGTTTAAAAGATATTCGATATTATTAAGTAACTCGCTGAACTAGTTTAATAGTATATAAACGGCTGTGATTCACAGTTTATATAACATGCTGTCGTATTTAATTACCATTCCAAATTTTGATCACATTTATACTTTTCTAAGCTGTATTTATAAAACAATTGCACTATATTTAATTTTCGGTTCATCTTGATTTCAACGTAGGGATATATTGTGAACATGTATCTGAAATGGCAATCAACAACATGGCTAACCTTGTTAGCTTGGTATACCTTAGATCACCAGCTCTCGTTCCGCCTTTCTTCAGAGTAGTACCCTCTAGGCGTCACGCGCCAGCAAAGCAGCATGCTTTGTTTACCTATCAGCAGCTTTGATAACCTTTGAACGCATGAATATCGCACTTATTATTTCGTGCAGAATATTCGTTTTTTGTCGTTCTCGCTAATTATCTCAGCCTCTGTTTAGGTTTGATTAATAAATCATTATTTAACTTGTTTATTTTCACTGTTAATTTTCCGTGTGTCTTTATACGGAACTAATAATTTAATGGTGAGGATTCGTGACATCTAAAGAAAATAGATTTCGACCTGATCGGAATGTATTGAAAGGTATTATTATGGAAAACTTCAAACATCTACCAGAACCGTTTCGTATTCGTGTTGTAGAGCCAGTAAAAAGAACAACTCGTGCCTATCGTGAACAAGCCATTGTCGATGCGGGGATGAACCCATTCTTACTTGATAGTGATGATGTGTTTATCGACTTACTGACAGACAGCGGAACAGGATCTATTACTCAGCGCATGCAAGCCGCGATGTTAATGGGGGATGAAGCTTACAGTGGTAGTCGCAGTTACTATGCATTGTCGAATGCGGTGAAAGATATCTTCGGTTACGAGTTGACGATTCCAACGCACCAAGGGCGCGGCGCAGAGCAGATCTACATTCCTGTTCTTATCAAGAAGCGTGAAATGGAGAAAGGTCTCGATCGCAGCAAAATGGTTGCTCTGTCGAACTACTTCTTCGATACAACACAAGGTCACACCCAAGTGAATTGCTGTGTGGCGAAGAACGTTTATACCAAAGAAGCGTTCGATACCTCAGTGAATGCGGACTTCAAAGGCAACTTCGATGTGGTGAAACTGGAAGAAGCTATTTTAGAAGCGGGGGCTGCTAATGTTCCTTACATTGTGAGTACCATTACTTGTAACTCTGCTGGTGGGCAGCCAGTGTCTATCGCCAATCTAAAAGCCGTTTATGAAATTGCTCAGAAGTACGATATTCCTGTGATCATGGACTCGGCACGTTACGCTGAAAATGCCTACTTCATTCAACAACGAGAAGCGGGTTATCAAGATTGGACAATCGAACAGATCACTAGTGAGTCTTACAAATACGCGGATGGCTTAGCCATGTCTGCCAAGAAAGATGCCATGGTACAAATGGGCGGCTTGTTGTGCTTTAAAGACGACTCTTTCATGGATGTGTACACAGAGTGTCGAACTTTGTGTGTGGTGCAAGAAGGCTTCCCAACCTATGGTGGGTTAGAAGGCGGCGCAATGGAGCGTCTTGCGGTTGGCCTTTATGACGGCATGCGCCAAGATTGGTTAGAGTACCGTATTGGTCAGGTTCAATACTTAGTTGATGGCTTAGAAGCGATGGGCATCGTGTGCCAGCAAGCAGGCGGTCACGCTGCGTTTGTGGATGCGGGTAAACTACTTCCACACATTCCAGCAGGTCAGTTCCCAGCACATGCTTTGGCGTGCGAGTTGTACAAAGTCGCGGGTATCAGAGCGGTTGAGATTGGCTCATTGCTGCAAGGTCGCGACCCAGCAACCGGTGAACAACACCCATGCCCTGCAGAGTTATTGCGCCTTACCATTCCTCGCGCGACCTACACACAAACCCACATGGACTTCATCATCGAAGCATTTGAAAAAGTGAAAGAGAATGCAGGACAAGTGAAAGGGCTCGACTTTACCTACGAGCCGCCGGTGTTAAGACATTTCACTGCGCGCTTGAAAGAGGTTGAAACCAGCGAGAAACAAACAGAAAAAAAGAACGAACAAACGCTCGAAGAAGCATTTTAAAATAAAAACATAAGCGAATAGTCACTAGAACCCTAATCAAAGGCTCCCTCGGGAGCCTTTTCTTTTTTGGATGATTGGGGAGTTATGTCGTTAAGCAGCTAAGCAGCTAAGCAGTTAAATGCTGAACTACGCTTGTTTGTTTTTTAGGGTGGATTTCAACATTTGGAATAGCCACTGATTCAAAGGCGCGTCTTTCTGTGAACGACGGCAGCTCATCACATAACCCACATCGATCGTCAGTTTTTCGGGTAAATCAATACTACGACAGCCTTCTGGTACGCTGCCATTGAGGGTGATACCAAAATAGTCGGATTTGAACACAACATCGTGAATCATCGCAGGGTGGTCGACTTCCACTCTTGGGTTGACGTGAAAACCGATATTCCTAAGGCGATCAAGGATCGGGTATTTATTGTCATTCCATCCCGGGGTTTTAAATAGAATGATTGGGTAGTTGGCGAGCGACTCAAAGTCTTTCGCTGGATGATCCTCTCTCACGAAGAACACCACTTTTCCTTTGCCGAATTCCATTTGAGAAATTGACTGTGGCAAGGTTTCATCAAAGTAATGAACCGCTATGGATTCTTCGCCGTCGATGAGCCTGTTCCTCACATTGCTTCCCCACCGAACGAATGAGTAGTGAGCATGCGGGGCTTCTTTACTCAGAGCAAAGTAGAGCTTCGAGCCAAAGCGCTCCCAGAACAGGGTATTTGCGTAGATTTTGATATCACCTTGGTAAGTTGCTGGCGAAAATACTTGGTGTTTAATGGCTTCAACGCTGCTCAAGATCTGCTCAAAATTTTCGATGTTGGTTTCAACAAAAGTCGTGGGTTCAAACCCGTGTTTGGTTTGAATGAACAGTGGATCATCGAGCTGTAACTTTAACTTCGAAAGGTTCTTGCTGATCGCACCGGAGGTTTTGCCTAGCGACTCGGCAACCAATCCAACATTGCGAAGTTCATACATACGCTTGATTACGAGGATATTTTGAATGTCTAGATTGATGTCCACAGGCTCTCCAAATGAATCCTTTTATAGGCAGTAATCTCGGCGCGGCAGGCGTACTGAGATTATGTGACTCTAATATCATAGTGCCAATAAAAATCCCATAAGACAGCACCGCGTCAGAACTTCGCTAATCCCTTGATTTTCCATTTGGTAAATCTTGCTTTTCCTCGAGTCACTATCACTCAAGCGCTAAAGTTACCCCAACGAAGAAACACTGATATCAAACGAGCAAATAATTAAAAATAATATGAGGTGATGTATGAACAAGTTAATCGCACTAGGCTTGATGGCTCTTTCAATGAACACAGCTTTCGCTGCTGACGGAACTTATACCGGTACTATCGACATGGCAACGAGCGAAGCTAATCAAGTAAAGGCTGAGCGTGTTGAATCTGACTTAACACTTGAAGGAAGAAATGAAGCGTCTAACGGCGGAATCCAATTCCAAAAGAACGTTGATCAAGACCAAACGATCCAGCTTACAGGTCGTCGTGACTAACGTTAAAGATGTGCTTACCATTGTCATGAGAAATGCTGCGCCCTCGGGTGCAGCATTTTTCGTTATTGGGTTGTGGAGTATTTTATAAACTCTAGCGATCTAGCCTTGGCATGTTGTGTAACGTGTGGCATTTTGTTGTTCTCTAACTTTAGATCGCTATTGGGTGTTGGTTAAGCATTACAAACCAGTAAGCGAACGACTCGAAAGGACAAGGAATGACTCAAAAAGAAACGGGAATGATTCGTCATATTCTACTGATTAAGTTTAAAGAAAACGCTGAAGCTTCAGAGGTTCAAAAACTAAAGATGCTGTTTGAAGCGATGCCAAACAAGGTTGAAGGGGTCACTTCAGTAGAATGGGGATTAAATGACAGCCCTGAAAACAAGAATCAAGGTTATACCCACTCGGTGTTAATGACGTTCGCCGATGAAGAAGGCCGCCAGAATTACCTTCCGCACCCTGAGCATGATGCGCTGAAAGATGTGTTTCGTCCGCTTTTAGAAGACATCATTGTGTTTGATTACTCCTTGTAATTAGGTTCTGAGTAGATTTTTTGTGTTTGACTTACCTTCGATAATGAAGAGTTAGGGCCTAGCGATTAAGCCCTAACTAAATAAGAAACGACTTACTCTGTTGGTGAAATGGTGACTGGTGCAAACGATGCGACAGCATTTCCGCCTGCGCCCGGACGGTCTACATAAGGTGTGTTCTGCATTAAGGTGTAGTACACGTCCACGAAGTCGTCATCATTGACTAATACGCCATCAGGAATCACATCGATAATCTTGCCTGTGATCTGAGGGATGATCGCATAACCTTGAACTTCTGGATCAGGAATCATCTTCAGTATCTCTTCTGCGGCTTGAACTAAGAGTTTTGCTAGCGCTTTGTAGTCTGTGCCATCATCGTGTTCCATTAAGATCATGTCTGCAGCGCCCCAACGGTAGCGAGGCCAGAAGATGACGGTCTGGTTCGGGTAGTACGTCTGTTTGTCGTAGTCCAGATAAGGCATCTCAACGAGGTCGATCTGGGGCTCTAAACGACTTGAATCGACACCCGTCACGATAGCGTAGATTTCCGCTTTACCAGAGATCCAAGGTTCTTGGTCGACGGCTAAACGGATTTTGGTTAATTGTGTGGTATTCAACGGCTCAGGTTCCGACAAGGCCATCGAGCGACGAGCCCTGTTCATCAAAGACGATTTTTGAGGTTTACTCTCGTCGGCATTGGTATCGCTAACGGCATTGATTTGCGTTATAGTACCCAGCTTTTGCATCTCTGCCTGCATCGCCATTAGGCCTGCTTTGAGCTCTTCAGCACCGTTACTATCAACCACAAACACTGGGACGTCTGGCATTTGGTACACGTCTAGTTCGTGAACCTGCCCATACACATCATAGGCTTCGATGTATTGCCAGTTTGAATCATCGCCTGATGGTTCGAAAGCAAACAGCGGGTTTTCACCATTCTTCCAAGCTTCGATCATCGCTTCATCAGCCATGCGAACCTCTAACACAGAGTCGCTGAAGTCGTTGATCCCTTTCATCTTGCGATAACCAAGATCCGCTTTCTGCATCCGGCTTGAAAATGCAGAGTAGGGCTGAGTAGAGCTCAATTTATCTACAGGCGCGGATAAGTTCTTTTCTGAGATCTGAGCCTTCAATGAAAGCTCAAGATCGGAATAACGCTCGCTGATTTGTAACGCCAGAGATTGCTTTTGCGCAGCGCTACTTTCTGCAATACCTAATGAATCAGTTGTCTCAATATTTTGCGCAAAAGACTGGAAGCCAACCACTGTCGTTGCAAGCACCATACTGATAGGAAAAGATGGTCTCATAAATAATCCTTATTTTAATTTTTATCATTAATAGAGCATTTGCCCTATAAGGATTAACCTATCAGTAACGTGAATGTGTTCAAAAGTTAGTCAGTTATTTTTGTTTCGTTGTGCAGCACAGGATCTCAATTTAAACTGTTTTTATAAAATAATACCTAAGCAACCTTGATATTTATAAATTAATAAACGTATCAGTAAATAACTTTCAATATTATTAGCTACTACGGTGTGTCATAAAAAACCTACTCAAAGTGAGTAGGTTTTTATTTCGCGGTTAACCGCTAGTTCTCGATTCACAACTTGTTTGAGAGGCTCGCTCCAACTCAATCTAAACGTAACGTTAGGCCAGAGTAGTTCGAGTATCCGCGCAGTAACACATGATAGGTCACACCCGGTTGAGCGCTCACACTACACTGCTCATTGTTTCCAGCACGGTAAGGGCGACAGTCGTAACTTGATGTTGTTGGCTTGCTTCCCGATTTCACATAAAGATCGGCATCACCTGAACCACCAGACATTGAAACCGTCACGCTGGATGCAGAATCAACAGTGAACGTGTAGAAGCTCTCTGAAGATTGGTTCCCGCTTAGGTTCGTAATTGGTGTGCCTTTCGTCAGCACATTGCCAGTTGGTGGCGTTGAACCACAACTCGCATTCACGCCTACGGTATTAAAAGCATCTTCAACATCGGCAACCACATAGCCCATGTCTGCAGCGGCTTTCGCTACGCCACACGCACCGGCATCAAAGGTACTGTTTGCCGTCCAATACAGTTGGTTTGCGACTGTGAATATTTCAAAGCCCTTACGTACATTCCAACCCGATTTGTTCGCTAAAAGGTAAAAGGCGCGGTTGTAAACACCGCTAGATAAGTGAACGTTCAAACCATCGTAGTATTGAGAGGCGTGATCGATCGAGCGACCATCTTTTGAAGGTTGATCGAAGTAACGTAAGCCGCCTTCTGATTTGAATATATCGCTTCCGACCACCCAATCCACACTGCCACGTAAGTAGTATTCAGCCGCTTCGCCCGCAATATCGGAGAAGGCTTCATTGATACCGCCCGACATGTTTTGGTACACAAGGCCGGAGTTTTGCTCGGTGAATCCGTGGCTAACCTCGTGAGCACTCACGTTGATATCGACCAATGGGTAAAAGGTGTTTTTGCCATCTCCAAATGTCATGGATGAGCCATTCCAAAAGGCGTTTTCATAATCGGAACCGTAATGAACGCGCATTGTCAGTTGGAAAGTTAAAGGCGACGTATTCATCCATTCTTTGTACATATCGAACACGACATTACCAAAGTAGTGCGCATCGTTGAGAGGTGAGTAAGCCCCGTTGATGTATTTATGATCGGTGTAGTTAGTTCCGTCGGCACAGTTGTAGCTGTAGGCTGCGCTGCCAGACGTTCCGTTCCTCAAATCGACTGTCTTAACTGAATCATTTTCTAACGTACAAGTCGTGCCTGTTTTGTCGATGGGAAAGCTAGGGAAGTCACTACCATATTCATATCGAGTGGTTTTGAGGTTGCCACCTGGGCCAGTACCTAATGCTTTAGCGTGGTTTAGTCCATTCCATTTTTGGAGCACATCGCCAGTCGTGGCATCAATAAAGTAGAAAGGGCGCTCTGGCATTGAAGACGCGATAAAGAAATCGACCAGATACACCACTTGGGCGACTTGGTTCTCATCCAATCTCACCATCAGTTTCGCGTTTTTATTTTCAATGGACTTTTTGCCGACGGTAAACGTGCGGTGAGCAGACAGTGCGGCTTCAATCGCTTGCTCTTGATTCAGTTTTGGCGCGATGCTGGACAGGTCACCACTGATCCCCTGTGCCATGGAGCCGAACACCTGAGTGGGTTGGTTCTTGGAAAGGGTGGCGACAACGGAGGTATCAAAGACGGGTAAACCTAAGTGAGTTTGTTGGTAGCGGACTTTCGTTTTTCCATTGGGTAATACCACCCGTTTAACTTCAGAAAAACCTAATTCAAGTGGAGCAACACTCTTCGACTGAGCGACGAGGCTTTGTTGTAGCAGTGTATCGTTATCGACTCTGACCATTTCTGCAGCGTGTGCATTGAAGCCAAAAGAGGTACCTAGAATAGCTGCTATTTTCCAGCTTAGTTGACGTTGTTGGTTCATTTTTCGTTCCTGATTTTAATATAAACTCCTTCTTCCCAACGGCTTTATAGGAAGTCTATATACAACACACGAATGCCATGTGTTGCGAATCAAGATTGGAAGAGCATTTGGAATTATGACAAGTTTATCAGGGAGATTTATTTTTAGAGTATGTAATTCAAAGTTTACAAAAATCCTTATTGATCAAATTTTTTATAAAATCCAATTTTATTATTTATCGTAAACGTATGAAGGGGCGAGAGTTATTAAAACCCGCTTTGTTTTAATTTATAGAATAAATTTCTTTAAGTTAATCTCGATATTTTTCTGTTTTTATCTTAATTACAAATGAGTAAATAACCGAGTTTTTGGAAGTGGAATATTGTCTTTATTATCAATAGTAAACTTGTTTTAACAATACCACTAAATACAGAACTCATCTTTTCTACATTTGATCTTGTTAGACAGAAAAAGATCTACATTTTCTTGTTCAATCACAAACTAATAAACATAGGTCATTGTTATGATTGGAGTCAGTAGTTTAAGATATGCTACATAAGAAACTAGATAGAAAAATTCTGTCTTTAAGTACAGAGTTTCTCTGTCTAATAGCTGTTATGATTTTTATCGAAATAGGCAGGTTTTATGACAATATCGTTTGAAACTCAGAGGCTGAGAGTTGCTGAAATCTCAGGTGCTCTTTCGTTAACTGAGCGCTCAGTTCTGATCGAAGAGATTCCTAGTATTCTAACGCCATTAGTTGTTGAAAACTTGCCTCCATATTTTCATGGTATTACTTCCTGTGAATTGGCGCGAGTTTGGCTCGACCGAATGTTGTCGGAGAGTCGATTACTTCAAGTGAAATCTGAGGCACAAGAGTTAATCGGTTTTCTGTTCGCCTATGTAGAGAACGAAAGTGACGCGCACATAGGTTACTTACTCAATGAAAAATATTGGGGTAAAGGGCTGGCGAGTGAGCTACTGAAGAGCTTTATCGAAGAAGTAGTTAATACTGAGCCTTGGTTAAAGTGATCCGCACCAGAAGTTTTGGACACTGAGTTAAGTGAGTACAATCACTAACG
>NZ_JBGOOO010000033.1:15453-46307 GCF_041439695.1 Vibrio sp. FF266 | reverse complement strand
ACAAGTTAGCACCGACATTATTATCTAATAACTGCTCAATACCTTGCGTATAGACCACTTTACCCAACGAAAACGGAACGGCCGTACAAACGTAACATTTTGCTTTCGTTTCTTCTCTATCTTGTGTAGCATTCAGAATGTTCATTAAATCTAACTCCGATGTAATTGAACATGCCTTGATATTTGAGACAGCAAATATCAAGGCGCTTTATTTTCACGCTTAATAAACGTCTTCCGTTTTACGAATATGATTAAACACTTCATGAATTTCATCGTAAGTGATGCCATACCCTTCGAGCTTTTCCACACAGTCACAAATATCATTGGTGTAGAAACACTCATGATTAAATAACTCACGACGAATGATCGCTTTTTTTCCGTTCTCTTTGATATCTTCGGCGATCCCTTCTTGAGCGATAGAATCTAAACGAGTCATTAATTGCTTGGCATTATCAACTGGGCAAATTAACCCCATACCTAGCGACGCATATTTCACGCCCTCTTTTTTTTCATCATCGAACTGTTGATTAGAAAAAGCAAAGAACGCCCCTGCCTCATTAAAAGCCTGAGTTTGTTTGTCTTGAATATAGTGTGAGAGATATTTCATCTTTTAAGTCTCCATTTTATAATTAAGGGGATGATCCACTCTTTTATGTTTCGATGTATTGATGGTTGTTTGTCACCCATCCTATGACTACAGCACGACTATTCAGCCCTACCTTATTTGTTTCAGTAATCACATGACCTCTCGCGATGCCTTGCCCCCAGTACGGCTTATTGAGTTCTGTTTCTGGGAACAAAACCGTCAGTTCTAGCCAAACACTGGAATGCCTGGCTCTTGCTTTTACATGAGCGGCAATCACGACAATATTTTCCACAGATATTGATCCTGATAGGACAACATCACGACTTAGCCCTACTGGGCGCACGCCCAAAGAGATATCATTTTTTGGTGAGCTTTCGTGGCCAGCGGCGAAACGCTGGTCGCTGAAATTCGATTTAGAGAGAGTTGGGGTTGATTGTCGTTGTGCCATGAGGAGTTTCCTTTCTGTTTGAGTATCACTTTTATGGAGCCGCTTGGCTGTCCCTACCTCAAACATGGTTCTTCTCTGCAGGGGCGCGAAGCGTTCATTTACCCTTGCAGAGAAGGTTCTGATTGAGGAGGGTTAACAGCCTGCGAGCCCCATCAAATGATGCGAGTCGAAAGGGAAATCGGCACATAAGACAGAAAGCCCTTACTCGAACTTAATTGAAATCAGTGAAAGGTAACGAGGAGGCACGACGAGGCGCAGCTACGCAGTAGCGCAGGCGTTCAGGATTGCAGCGATATCCTTTTAGATAGGGGCTGTAGAGAGGCACAGCCTGGGGCGGCACGCAGTGACTCACCAGGGTGATGCCACTCTTAGGCCATAGATGAAAGATACAAGCGAAAAGCCTTGCCCGAAGGGTAACGCCCAACTCAAGCCGTTACCACAACGCAGCACTTAAAATCAGCCTTAAACCGTCATAATAAAAAAGCCGCCTATCAAGCCCTATAAGACAAGAATCAACAAAACGACACCATGACAAAGCAATATAATCAAACATAGAGCAAATGGGCGTACTGTGGTACTGAGAGCCGTTTTGACGACCGCTTGCGGTCGAGCCTTTGGCTCAACCTCTTTTAGCGCAGAAACCCAAGCGTACACAGCAATCACGAGGTAAAAAAAATGCCTCTAGGATAAGAGGCATTTCAGAAAACATATTTGAACATTAAACGTTGATATGACTACCAACCCAAAACGCGGCACCGGCTACCGTCGCAATCATCGCAAAAGCAGTAGCAATAATGAGGTTTTTAAGGGAACTCACTTCATTACGAACCCCCAGGACCTCATTCCGTACCCCTTGAATATCAGATTTCAGCTCATTACGAACCGCTTCGATCTTCTGATCGAGTTCTTTCCGCGTATCATTTAACTGCTCTTGAGTGGCAGCATGAGCGGTTAGGTTGATCAGCTCTTCAACGCTTAATGTAACTTTGCTTGATTCAGACATAATAGAAACCTTATTTAATTGTCTTTAGTTTACTGCATTACGTTACCGAAGTCATTCACGCCAGAATAGGCGTGAATGAGAGACATTTTTCACTAATGGTTATATCCAATCACGCTCCGCAAACGACACCACATCTTCAAAAGACACCACAAAGTGATCGAGTACTCGAATATCAACCAAGGCTAACGCATCGGTCAGTCGTCGAGTAATACGTCGATCGGCTTGACTGGGTGTAGCATCACCGCTGGGATGGTTATGATAAAAAATGACTGCACTTGCGTTTGTGGCCAGTGACTCTTTGACCACTTCACGCGGGTAAACGGAGGCGGCGTCAATGGTGCCGTTAAACATCTCTTTAGTGCGTAAAACTCGATGCTGACTATCAAGAAAGATCACCCCAAACACTTCGCTTTCATTGGAAGCGAGTGAAGTCTGACAAAATGATTTCACCAATTCAGGGGAATTGAGTGGCGTCTGCTCTGACACAAACAACTTAGATTTTAAAATGCTCGCGGCATGGTTCAAGATATCTTTTTCTTCGACAGAGAAAAGGCTGTGATTAGAGTAGTTAGCAAGTACAGACATAATAGATCCCTTTTAATATTTAAAGTCGTGATGGGCGGCGCTCAGTCCGTGTTATTGGCCATACAAGCTAGTCAGAAGGTCTTTCGCTATTGCTTGATGCTTAGCGGTCGTTTCAACGTTTCTCTCTTCTTTTTTCGCGTAGGCGTAATCTTCTCGCATCTGTTTTACCGTCGTCACTCTGTCACATACGCTAATGCTCACCCCTTTTCCTTTCTGGCTTTCCTCCAAGATCAAAGAGTCGGTATAACCAAACTCCTTAAGTAAAATCTCATGCACTTTGACCGCTCGAACGCTCGAATTAAAGTCCGTTGAATTCACCCAGATAAGTCCTTTTGAAACCGTAGCTGAAACAGTCGAACGAACTGCACGTTCAACGACCCGACAGGAGATATCATTTTTTGGTGAGCTTTCGTGCCCAGCGGCGAAACGCTGGTCGCTGAACATCGGTTTAGAGAGAGTTGGGCTTGAGTGTCGTTGTGCCATGAGGAGTTTCCTTTCTGTTTGAGTATCACTTTATGGAGCCGCTTGGCTGTCCCTACCTCAAACAGGGTTCTTCTCTGCAGGGGCGCGAAGCGTTCATTCACCCTTGCAGAGAAGGTTCTGATTTAGGAGGGTCAACAGCCTGCGAGCCCCATCAAATGATGCGAGTCGAAAGGAAAACCGGCACATAAGGCAACAAGCCCTTACTCGAACTTAATGGATGTCAGTGAAAGGAGTGAGAAGGTACGACGAACGGCAACGAGGAAGAATGACGAGGCGCTGGCGTTCAGGATTGCAGCGATATCCTTTTAGATAGGGACTGTAGAGAGGCACATTCTGAGGCGGCACGCAGTGACTCATCAGGGTGATGCCACTCTTAGGCCCTAGGTAAAAGATACAAGCAAAAAGCCTTGCCCAAAGGGTAACGCCCAAGTCCACCATAGTTTTTAAGGTAGTGAATTGCTAAATAAAAAAAAGGGGGGGGTCCCCGCAATTATCACAAAAATAAGACGTTCAAAATGCCAACAATACTCAGCCTTACATTTAAGGTGAAGAATTACTGATAGACCAACAAACATATAAAACTCAAATAAATCCTCAGTTTATATATTAACTGTGAAACGCCTCAGATGTGAGGCGTTTTTGCTCTTAAAAACGACAAAGTCGCTTGGTGAGAACAGCGATTAGAGCATTTTCTTCAAATGATAATTGTCCAAAACCTTCACAGGCTGAATTTTTACCCGTGGTACATTCTACCTCAGAAATGCCCCATTCCTTGCCAGCGGCACTCAGCGTCACAATTCACAGTGAGGTTATTTGGCCTACTTTTGCTAATGTCATCACGTCTGCTTGAATGGCCTATGTGTATAATAACCCACGGGAATGAACATGTAAGTCACCCGTTATTTGGAAGTGACCACCTTTAAGTGAGAGTGTCTATTGATTTGTAAAAGTATCGGGGGTTTTATTCTGTCAATTCTTTCGGGGACTGTTATGAAAATGAGGTTAGATACTTTACGCATATGGTGCGTTGCTTCTGATAATTAAGCTTTGGTATGCTCAATGCCAGTAATTATGTTTGAGTGATGTTAAGTTTTTGAGTTGTAATGTTTTTGGGTGTTTTAAGGTGGGTGGATTAGAGTTGATAGATGAAACAGGGATTTTTTTAAATGTAGTTATCGACAAAGTAAATAAAGGTCTACCGATTGGATTCACTGGGTTAGGTATTATATTAATAGATGAAGAAATAGGGTCGCTGCCAGTTTCTCCTCTCTTAAGTGAAATTGGCTTCCAAAGCAAACTATCAGATGCTAAAAAAATCGTGGATTTTTTATTTTCAATATCCAACGTCACTGATGAAAGGCATGATGGGTTTCATATCGTTAGTCAAAAGAAGGGGCTATCAAAAATATCGCAGTACTTTAGTCCAACAATCCCCCAAGACTTCAATGGGACTGTGTTTGATGTAGGAGCAAGGTATAGAACTGCCCAATATGGGTCGCTATATGAAAACGTTACATCTGTTATTGTTGTTAGTCAAAAGGGGCAGATTTCGGTTGCTAAAGATGGGTGTGTGGAGTTGATAGTCGAATGAATCAAACAGAAGTGAAATTATTTTCGGCGGGATCAATTTTGATAGGTGCTACTTTTTGGGTTGTTCCTTTTTTTTTAAACGGGTTTGAAGTTTTATCCTTTGATAGCCTTAAGTATCTCAATCTGGGAGTTACTATGGCAGGATTGTTTTGGTTTTTCTATTTTAAATGGGCTTGGAAGTGGAGCTTCCTTAGAAAGATTCTATATCGTCCCAATCTAAATGGAACATGGCTTGGTGAGTTTGAGTCTGATTGGACAAATGAGTTAGGAGAAGTAAATCCACCCAAAAGATTTGTTCTCGTCATTCGGCAGCATTGGTTTACGATATCTGTACGAGCATTTACGTCATTACAAAAAACAGAGTCATATGTTGAAACTCTAATGATAGATGATAATAAAGGAGCCAAGCTTCTTGCCTATCTTTTCTCTGAAAAGCGTGCTGGAGCAGGAGAGCACGGCCCGAGACAAGGGGCTGCAGAGTTGGATTTAGTGGAGGCTTCAGCTAAGAAAATACTGGAAGGCCATTTTTGGACTCAAGCTGGTACGCGTGGTTACATACGCGTAAAACAAATCTCTGATAGTGTTCATATGGATTCTTTCGAGCAAGCAGAAAGTAAATGGCCAGATAACGATCACTGGAAATCGGTCCAATAGCGTAGGGACAAGCCTTGCTCTAGACTAGCTCTATATGAAGTCGAACAGTGGACTGTTTCCTATAGTGATATATAAACTAACTTGTTAGCTCGCCAGAGGGCTAACCAGTCACTCTGGATACCCAGTATTACAACAAGCATTGGAGAGCCAGTTAGCACCCGTTGCCACTCAATTATATCCAACCCTGAAGGCTGTGGTGTATGTTGAGGGTGTGTGTGCCAATCACCAATGTATGACTGAGATCCAGATGACCGCTTCCAGTAGTCCATAGCGAAGTCTTGATGACTATGGTCACGGCGACCAAAGAAGCATTTACGCTGAATGTCTTTATTCCCAGGGGTAGATACATCAACAATTCTAAGATCGCTCCCCCGGTACTCACCAATGATTATTCCCCCTGATTCCACAGAATCTGACGCATATTGACGATAATGGGCCAGCTTACTGAAAACACCTGCTTCAATTAAGACCCGAGTTCCATCTTCTGCAAGCAGCACCTTTTCTACATCCCACATGCAGGGCAATCCTCTCTCTTTTTTATCCGCTTATCTTTTATGTTAGTTGCTTTGTCAGTGATCCGTCGTATGAGGAGTTTGGGAGATCGTTCACTTCGGCTGTTGAGTAATTCCAGGGTTAATCCAGCTGCGCTCATACTAGCCTCATTGCCGAACGGCAATACGTTCTCACCACAGGCCTTACGAAAGCTTTGAGTGGCTTCCTCTATATCAGATGATTTAAGACCAGGGTATATCTCCGTTTTACTTCCATTGCTTTCATAAACGAATTGACAGGCATAGCAAGCGGAATTTGAGTCATCATTCAGAAGGGCTTTGGCTACATGCCCAAAGGCGGTTATCCAGCTATGTACTAAAGATATTCGGTTGCCATTTGAGCGATGCTGATTCACAGCTTTCGCTAACTGAAGAGAAAAGGCATGATCACCTGTGGCATCTATCAGTATATCAAATTCATTAAAATTTTCGTTAGCAAAGAAGCGTCGGCGAGGGATAGTTTCGAGTTGAGGAAAACTCTCTTTTAATTGATGACAAAGTGCTTCGGCTTTATTTTCGCCATAGTAAGGGATTCCCAGCACATGTCTCGTGGTGTTCCCCGGCTTGAAGGTATCATCATCGAACAAGCTAAACTGAAACTTGCTCCCAGCCCCTAGGCTTGCTAATGACTTGGTGAGGTGCCCACCAATTGTCCCACAACCTATAAGAGCTACTCGTTTTGAGCTAAGTGGTAGTGTAGGTGTTCGTGAATTCCTGGCTGTTAAAAAATCGTGGTATGCCGGAATTGCCTTAATTCGGCTCACTTTACTCCTAGAGTTGAGCAGACGTTCTTTTAACTTATCCCTAGATTGTTTGCCTCTAGCTCGCTTTCGCTTGGGCCCATAGTACTTTCGGATACACTTTTGATCTTCGAGTAGTAGCTGATATTCAAAACCAAAAGCATAGTCTTCAAATCCCAAGGTTATTACTACTTTTCTGCTTGTGCTCCCTTTGCCCAAAGGTAACTGAGAAATTTTCTCAAATAGCTGTTCCAGCAAAAACTCTCCTTCTGTACCTTCAAAGATCCACCTTTTAAACTCTGCTGTTGACTCTGGGGGCCAAGAACGAGTGAATGGAACAAAAGGAGCGTGTGTCATTTCTAGGTAAACCACATCACCTATATAATCAATGTCCCCCTTTGTGTTGCGTAGCTCGCTCCACTGCTCGGCAACTTCATCAGAGTGACAAATAAGGTATTCAGCAGCAGTGTCTCCAGTGATAGGGCTTATCCTGTTATATCGGTACAGTGTAAGGTCATTATGCTGACGCGGATCCGAGATTAAGTAGTACTCCTTACCTGTCCAGTACACAAAGAACTCATTGTAAAAGTCTTTATTAAAGTCACCAGATTCCCATAGTTCGATGATTTCTTCGAGCTTAGTAATCCATGTTGCAACTAGTGAACGAGGATTCATTGGATCGAGTATAGAAGTATCAGAGAGCAAACAGCAACGATATCCATTGAACCACAGTAAATGAGGAAGCTTCCTCCCTTGAAGCCGCTTAGGGATCTCTAATAAGTAAGGAAATTGAACATGGTGCAGATAGTTGGGGTACACTTTAAACTGCACCACGTAGTGGCCAAAAGGCCTATTATAAGTCTTGGTAAAGCAGCGAGCTTCTTGATCGAAAGAGGGGGTAAAAGTATACCCCCGGAAGTTAAACTCTTCAAAGACCTCTAGCACTAAGAATTACCCCGCATCTTGATTGGCAACATTCGGTTGAGGCTGAGCTATTGCTGGTTGACTTCGGATAGCTTCAGCGACCGTGATGGCAACCACTAGGCCTGGAATATTTGGGATGCGATCACCAAAGACTGCTTGTAAGTTTGTTATTGCTTCAGAAGCGGTAGAAGCATTTAGTCCCGCTGTAACATGGATATTAAGTAACTCAGCTTTTTGATAAATATCTTCTAATTCTTGTTCCAACATGTTTGATTTAGGGAACAGTTTTTCATTTTTACTAGGTTCAGCATCATTGGGCACACCGTTACGTAACTGTAATGCTAGCCTCTTAACACACTCATCAAGAGCAACAGAATCAGTTAGTTTACGTAAACGGTCTTGCGCTGCAAGCTCCTGAAAAGTTAAGACAACACAGGTCATCAGAGCAACTGATGATGGCCCCCCTGTTTTGAAAGCTTTGTCTCGCCAAGCTTTCAAATAACGGCACACACGGCGACAAACATGCGTACCACTCATGTCTTTGTAGTAAGAGAAGTTCTGACTAAAGTACTCATTCAAAAGCTTAGGGTCGCTTACCGTCCACGCTTCAGTATTTCTTAGAGCCAGGTTAACCTCATTTGGTTCTAAGCGCACATATTTAGGAGCAACGTCCATAGACGCATTAATTGATTCGAGTCCGAGTGACTCCACTTTCATAGATAAGAAGCGCTTTCTTGGAATAGCATATAGTGGAACATCCACATGGAGGTCTGTGCCAAGAATTACACGTGAACATGTATTTTTTTTATCAGAGAACTCCCAGCCCTTTCTTCTCGCAAGATCACTCAAAGTACCATCAACAAACTTAAAGAATAAATCCTTGCTCAGCACTGGTTTGTCTTCAAACATATCGATCGGCAGGTAAATGCCATCATCAAGATCCATTTGTTGAGGAGGCTGGCAGGGTTTATTCATCGTTTTGTAAACAATTGAGCCTTGTGGTGCAAATTTGGGAGTAAGGTTAGCTAACACTTCATAAGCATCCTGATCTAATGCTCGCAGCTCGGTTTCTAGAAAATTGACATTCGGTTTTATATCTAGCCCCCATTTATCCCCTTTTTTACGAAAGCTATTGGATAGATCCTGAAAGCGTATCCGTAACTCTTTTCTAACTTCTCTCCTTGTTTCGTAAAGCAGCTCCATTTTTGATTGATGAGGCTCGATGTTACCTATGAAGCCCTGTTTAGAATCATTTAGTAGACGACTTACATCCTGCTTCATACTCATCTCCTCTTGCTGTGTAGAATGTCACTTTTTGTCGTTGGTGTTCGAAGAAAGCTCGAACATTTTGGTTACCCAGTGCGTACTGGGCATTATTGGCAGCCTGAAACTGCATATACTCAGCTGACTTGTCGTTTGAATCATCAAGCTCAATGTTGTGGACACCACGGTCATCAAGTTGAACAAATCTGTCACCAAGATTATGTTGAGTCATAAAGGTTTGCCAACGCTCAGTGGTATCCATCATCATTGCTGTTAGTTTTTTTCCTAGTCCCCAACTACCAATGTAACCGGAGGAACCTGAAGATTTAGCTTGTATAGCTACATCTGTTCCCATAGTGCCAACAGCTAACATGTGAACCTTTTGAGGATCCACATTAAGAAATCGGTCATTGCATAGTTCGTGGTAGATACTGAAAGCTGGTAGGTTGGCCCAAAGCCCACCATCAAGCATTAGCCCATCTTCCATTTTATGAGGAGGAAAGTAAGTGGGGGCAGCACTGGTGGCAAGTGCAACATCAATAACCTTGCGCTCACCATCTCGCGTAAATTTTGGGTGGTGAGGTGTCTTGAATGTTTTTGGTGCACCAGTTGAGCCGTTAAGCGCTGGTATCAAGACCCGAGTATGAAGGTCCGTTATTTTCAAGTCGCCTACAGCAGAATAGACTGTTTTTTTCAATGGTTTAGGTGAGAACTTGCTTCCAAAAAGTTGTCTAAAAAAGCGATAAGCAGAACCCAACAGCCATAGGTTTTGAGGAAAAATATCTTTACGGTTGCTGTCGAGCACTTTCTTAAGTGTTCTGGCGTTAACCCCGCTTGCTAACCCTAGAGCAAGAATACCTCCAATAGAAGTTCCACCGATGATGTCAAAGTGATCCGCGATGTTGTAATCTGGATCTCCATTAGAGTAATGATTTTCAAGTGTGGCCAACAAAGAGATCGTGTAGAGTCCTCGAGTACCACCGCCACTTAAAACTAGAGCCTGGACGCGACCACTTAGTTGATTCACCGTTATTACCTATAAACAGATATGCATATAGCCATATTCAAGGAAACAGGCAGTTTACGCAAGGAAAACGATGAAGAAATAGCGTATTGGACAGGTTAAGGCGGCAGACAACCAATAATAGTGGTATTTTGTGAGTTTAACCTTTACGCAGCTAATTCGTCGACATGCCGAGTAACTTAAGCAGCTCAATTTCTATATCTTTAGCCCAAAAGGTCAATATACTATTTCCTGATGTATTAACTTGGGTTAGAGAAGCGAAAATGCACGTAGCTTTCAAAGTAACTTGTGGCTGCGTCTTTTGCCTTTTCAGTTTTCCATGGATGCTTCGATTTTGACCACTTGTTTTGAACTGACGTCATAGTCTTCTCGCATCTGCTTAATGGTGGTAGTGTTATCACACACTGATACTCCCCCTTCCCTCGGTTGCCTTCCTCTAGTATTAAAGAGTCAGTATACCCAAACTCACTCACCAAAATCTCATGAACCTTGACGGCCTTTACGGTGGAGTAAAAGTCGGTTGAATTCACCCAAATCACGTGCATGGATATGTCAGCGGATACCGTAGAACGAACTGTCATGTGACCCCCTAAGCGCCAAAACGCACATCGAAACAAAATCCTGAGCACTTAAACGTTCCTTCCCCCGTTGTCACAAAGCGCAACGCTGGAAACACAGACCCGTAAGTGGTGTACAGAATGATGTGATCCGCTCGCTCGTGAAGAAACCATTCCCCAAAGCCAGCGCCATTTAATTCGATGAAAAAGTCACGGATTTCATGGAAAGCAAAACGACGCGACACCAATTGCGGAAACTGCTGCTTGATAGCGTCAACGAACCCTTGGTCTTTTAACGCTGCGATATCAGCTAGTTGCTCTGGCGACTGACGACGACTGAACATTTTCAAACGCTGGATTTTGGAAACAAAATCAGACTTTCTTTTCACCTCATCACGACACTTTTTGACTTGATAGCGTAACTTCAAGACCGCCAAAGGACTAGAGATATCATTTTTTGGTGAGCTTTCGTGCCCCAGCGGCGAAACGCTGGTCGATGAATTTGAATTAGAGAGAGTTGGGGTTGAGTTTTGTTGCGCCATGAGAGTTTCCTTTCTGTTTGAGTATCACTTTTCGGAGCCGCTTGGCTGTCCGCTCTCTCAACATCGTTCTGCTTTGCAAGGGCGCGCAGCGGCGAAGCCTCCCTTGTAAAGCAGGTTGTGGGGAGAAACGGTTAACAACCTGCATGCCCGAAAATGAGGCGAGTGAAAGAAAATCGGCGCATAAGAAAACAAGCCCTTATTCGAACTTATTCAAAGACAGAGAGATCAACGAGGAGGGAACGACAAGGCGCTAAGACTCTTAGGGCAGACAGGCCTAGCCCGCAGGGTGACGCCTAAGGCAACGATAAGAATCGTGATAAGACACATTTAAAGTGTTTGTCTTTACAAGGAAATGAGGCTCAGAACAGGTTACAAGATTCTTCAAGTTTCATGTTCATCAGTGTTTGAAGTTAAGTCCGAGGTAGGCCCTATGACATCGCTTAAAGTATATAACGAGCTTTTATATAAGATATGTAGTACATAGGTAATACATGTTTAATTCATTTTGTTGATCAACTCAATGAGATCTTCATCATCGATCTTATCTCGATATAAAGCCAAGGCTCGGTACAGTTTCGCTGCAGACACATTTCTCTCTGTCTGCTCTTGCAGATTTGCTACCCAATCAGTTATCCGTTCTTTATCCGTCAGTGACATTCTAAGAGTCAGAGGAGGCACCTTATAAGATGTCGTCACTTTCTTTTTGACAGTCGTAATTCCAGTCGACTTGCTTGAGCCTTCGTTCTTGTGAGTGGAGATAGCGGTTATAGCTCCTCGTTTCTTTAACTTAGTCATGTGTATTGCCTATGTATTACATTAAATTTAAAAGAAACGCAGCGAGTTTTCGGTAATCGTTATTAACAAGAGAGCCCGACTTATAAAAGCGCACAGGAGAGGAAACGGCATTAGCTTGTCCGACATGCTCAGAACGACGGACAGATACTGGTAGCAATTTATCTTGTACTACCTCCAATTCCTCATCAATGAACTCATTAATAAGAGTGTTTCTTGAGTCGACCTCGTTCCTCAGAATCAGATAATTGCCTTCGTCCTCCTTAATTTCAGAGACAGCTTCGAGTAAAGGGCTAATGCCGTCTAATGAAAATGCACCTGAATCAACAGGGATCAAGATAAGGTCTGAAGCCTGGATTGCGTTAAGAGTCGTTAAGGATAAGTTTGGTGGCGTATCAAGAAGAATGAAATCATAGGCACCACCTAACTTCGCCAATTGCTTTTCTAAAATTCGTTCACGATTAATCTTTGTCAGTGATGTTTCGATGACACGTGACAACTGAACATCAGCGGGAACAACATAGAGGTTTTCAATGGAGTTCCCATTAAGCTTTGCAGGTTGAATTAAATCGACAATGGACACAACTTTAGGTTTATCAAATAAAGCAGCTACCGTCTCTTCAAACTTAAAATCCCGCTGTCCTGTTAACGTTTTAGAGCAGTTACCCTGAGGATCGAGGTCAATCACTAACACTTTTCGTTTTCGTGCAAGCTCAGCCCCTAAATTGACAAGAGTCGTGGTTTTTCCAACGCCACCTTTTTGGTTCGCAGCGCTGATGATTTTAGTCTTCATAACAAACACCTCATGTATTACATGTGTAGTACACAATAAAAAACAAAAGGCGCCCTGTCAATGTATTACATATGTAATACACTTTTTCTATCAACGCCTAAAGTTATCCCTCCGTTACCAATCGATGATATCGAGACAGTAAAAATCCTAAAGAAAGTGACACCAGCAGCGAAAGCACTATCCGCGGAATTCAAATTATTAGGCTCCTCAGCAACCAAAACTTCTTGGTTAAGTTAATCCCAATACTAGAATCAAAGTCGAGTTCTGAAATTGAAAATATTGTGACTACGATGGGTACACGGTTTAAGCATAACAACGAACAACTAGCAAGTTACGTCATTTTGCTTTCAGCCTTAGAGCCTTGCTATTTTCATGATAAGATACCCTCATCAATAAATAATCCATGTGAACAATGTCAGAACCTTCATACCACCAACTTCTTAAGTCGACCTTCGAAAACACTCTTCTTCACCTTTACTTCAAAGTAAACATTGCCAGTCACTTTGTTAAAGAAGAGCAACGAAACAAGATCATCATTGACTTCTTGAAGCCAAAAATCAAACAAGCTCGATATAGCCTTATCAAGAAAAAGCTTAAAACGGTTTGTTTGATGAAGAATAAGTTTGGCTCAATCGAAAAACACTTAGAAAGCGTTCTATCTCAATATTCAGCGATAGAAAGTCAAAACGACGTTGATAAACTTTATGCCTTGTTAGAACGCTTTGAGAAGAGCGGATTAGAAACAAAACTTATTGAAGAGACCCCTAAACAGGAAATGGACGTTGTTTATATCGACAGAGCACATATTGATAACTGCTTCGATAATGAAAACCGTCAGATTGCACCTATTTCGCTGTTTATACATACGAATGAATTAGACAGGTTCACTGAATGCTTAACAACCCAACCTTATTTCACATTTGAGTTGTGCCAAGCAAGTGAAGAATTAAATAACTATCACTATCAACTTCACCCAATTAGCGAACCAGACTGCTTATCACACGCTGTTTAGCAGTAACTGGCCCAATACTCTTGTCAGTACTTACCTGTACTTTTCCATCATTTGTCTATCCTGTTACCTTAGCCATTGTCCCACTGCTATATGAAGCACCAACTAACACAACCAAATCTAAAACGTTGGGCACTTCCAGCCCAAATCAAGATGTGTTTGACGCGATTTACCAAGTGGTACTACCACCCTTTTCCTTCTATCATCACAATCAAGGGAAATCTTTTGATCTTCGAGCAGTAAGCTGATCAGGTATAAACCTAACGCTGAATGATCTTGGCCATTTGTCTTCACCGCCACGGCTTCAACAATGAATTCAATTCCTGTCGACAGTGTCTCTGTATCTTTAAAAGACATAACTCCCCCTCCTATTTTACTGTATAAATATACAGCACAATAAGGTGTGTAAATCCATATTTGCGCGAATTGAGACATTAATCGCATAAAATGGGTTATGTCGACTCAAACTCATTATTGAATTTACCAAGAGAGCTTATTTTGACTCGATAGTTACTCATTATTATTCAACTCAAGGAAAAGCTGACTCAAGTACCGCCTTCTTTTTCCCTACTTCATACTCCACCCAGTATAACGTTATAGTGGCAGATATCTGATGAACAGCATAATTACCACGATGCTCTGGCCCATTTTGCCTACTTTCGGATAAAGCAGACTTGACCCATTCAAACAAATAGACGTAACGACTGACGGTCTGGCGACACAGGTCCGCATTACGTGCCACCAAACCAATCGTGAGCTCCTGATTTTTGCGTAACAGAATCTGACATGCGCGGATAATTCGACGAGTGGTCTTCGTCCGACGAAGGTTATGGGTTCTTCTGGCCGCTCTACGCTGCCTTTCCTGTAAACTTAATCCACTATCCAATCTCATCACACCTCGCTGGCAGTCTGACCGTGCACAATATTTATCCCAGGTCCAACGAGAAACGCTTTTCACCACCGCCAACACCTCACTGCACTTCAAAGGCGGCTTATCCGCAGTCTCGGTATTTTTGTAATGAGCGAAACTCTCTACACGGCGTTTAAAGTTCGTATAACTGCCCTTTTCTCTTTCTTCGTCGACGATGTCATACGCGTATCGACGAGTGTGTTCGAATAAAGTACAGTTTCGAGAATAAGAGACATCAATATCTTGACGAAGCCATGCCCGCGTTGTCTCCAACTCAAGAGAATCCGCTAACTCATTGAGTTCATAGACACTGCGGTGGAGTTCAGTTGTCTGCCACCAAGGATGAAAGGGCGTTTTGGCAACAGGTCCTGAATAACTTAAGTCCGCCTCAAGTCGTAAGGCTAAGGCGCGATAAATGGCTTTGAGGTACTGAATGGGTTTGGATCGGGCTTGATCGCTGGTGCAAACCGGCACAATGGCATAAAAAAGGTGGGCTTTATTACTAGTGCGGTTTCGAACGATTAGATTAGGGGGTGGCAAGCCTTCATCTTGCCAAATATAGGGGTTGGGGACAGAGCGATGGTCATGATCGATGTCAAACACCATCCACGCCTGCATCTCTTTACGATTAACCTGCATATACGGCCATCTGACCGCGTAGTTTCGAGGTCTGATAAGCATCGCGGTTTTATTGTCACTGCACCTCGACAAATAAGGCGCTTCCTCAAGTAGCCTACTCAAACACGAAATGGATGAAGACGCAGCGTATTCAGAATGAGCCGTCATCGCCTCCCCCTTAAAGAAAAAGTAAAGCAAGAGAGATTGTCTTGAACGTTGAGCGTCGTTACTGAGTCAGTACTCTTAACTCTCTCTAATAAGGTTCGAGAGTCGGTTAAAGTCGCTCCTTTCAAACTTTCGGAGTCGCCACGGATGTCAATTTTTATTGCACCCCTTTTAGGATGACAACTGACTGCATCGCACCACTCTTCTTTACTTTCTAAAACTAAATTGAAGACAGCTTCAAGACTGCTTTGAATGACCTTACCCTGTACGACCGCAAACACATGATGACTCATAAAGTAACCTCGGCTAAAAAACGCTCCCCTTCGGAGAAATCAATAACGCAACTCTGGAAGAGGAAAATGCGTCAAAGCCAACGTTGTCTGATTCTTTGTATTCGCTTCTCAAGGCCGAATAAACGAATTCGCAGTCGCATTTGTTCAAACACATGATTCGAACGCCTTAATTGGGTCATTAACCTCGCCTGCTCAACCCATAAGGAAGAAAGTTGACGATCGCATAACTCGCGTCGAATGATCCTGATATACCTAAGGCCTCTACGCTTATCTTCCTCCGTCAATCCATGACCAGACGTTTCTGGGCATGACTTATGGCACGGAGTAACAGACATCACTCCTCCGAATTGATCTGTGAAGCAGAAAAACCATTAGTGGCCGCCTCATCCTCTATGGCTTTATGCAGACAACCACCTTGATTCAGTTTTTCTAGGCTCCTGATGAGTTTTACCTGAACGCTGATACTGGCGTGTGCGTTATGAATAATCTTATGTTTTTGAGTCCGAGTAAGACGATGCTCTCCTGCATAATCCAACGCCATTCGAGACAATTCACCCGAATGGACCGAGTTCTCTAATACGCTTTGGACAAAGGTGTCATCCGTGCTCTCAGATGTTATATGAGCGGTGACCACGCCCAACCCAAGAAGCAAGCTGTTTACGATGGTGTGATTACCGCTTACTTTTGCGAGAGTAAGCGCGTCTACACAACTCAGAACATGAGGCTGAGCAGGATTGAGCTTATTGCGTAGAATAGTCGGGGTCATCCCTATTCCAGCAGCCAAGCTACTTATATTCTCTGAGGTTGCAAAGACACAGCACGCTTCATCAAAGGCTAATTGCTTTGTGCGATAAAATTCGCTTATCAAGTCAATGTCATTCATAACGAATACTCAATTGAAGAAAAGTGGAACAAAAACGAAGCCCAACCGGGCAACGCTCTTTGGTCGAAATAAGGGAAGATAAACGCATGGGCGACTAACCCATTCTCTCCATCGTTTCACGAGTTGCCATTTCGTGTAGTGCGATCATATTGATTAATGGTGTTTCTTTAGCTTTTGCTTTCTTTTTAATAGGTAAGCGACCATCTTTAACCCAATCTATGATGGTGCGCTTTGGCATACCAGAGAATTGAGAGTATTGGGCGTACGTCATGAAAGGCGTATTTAGGACTACTTGATATGAGAGCATAATGATATCCTGTTAAGTTATTAAATGCTTTACAACGGTCTAGTGAGCTGCATCTCGCTAGTCATTGATTTGAATTTTAAGTGATCAATTGAATGACTGTCAATAAAAAAATAGAACCATTTGAATATATTGGTGGGCGAGACTTTACAACCAAAGTCGTAAATGTAATGAATTTAGAACGTTACAATCAGTTAACTGAAGTTCTTGGCGTGAACAAGGGTACGATTTCGACTTGGCACACTCGCAACATGACACCATTTGAATTAGCGGTACGCATTCATTTGAGTGAGGGAGTGTCTTTGAAGTGGCTGTTGTTAGATGAAGGAGAACCTTTTCCTGATCAGAACGCACAAGATCACGTCTCCAAAAAGAATGAGGCTAAAACTCTTTTTGATTTAGATTACTTCACTCTGACGAATGGAAAGCTTGTGGGAAATGAAACGCTAGCTTTTGATAAAAGCTACTTAGACAAACTTGGGGTTCTCAATGTAATGGGCATCGAGCACGATGGGACTACATTCATTGTCGATAAAGAAGTTCACCAAGCAGTAAGCGGCACTTACTTAGTGGATATGGACGGCCTACTGTCGCTAAACGACATTCAGCGTTTACCAGGCAAGAAGCTAGCGATCAGCTTTAACGGCTCGACTCTAACAGTAGAAGAAGATGAAGTGAGAGTTGTGGGTAGAGTTGCCTTGGTTATGGAGAAGAAGTGATGTCAGTAACGCTAAAAGAAGTAACATCCATAAATGTGCCCGAACTTACTAACAATGACTTTGAGTTAAAGGGGGCTAGGCCAAGTACTATAGAAAGTGTAAGCCACATTAACGTGATAATAGGTGCAAATAGTTCCGGAAAAAGTCGCTTTATGCGTACGATTTTTTCAAAGGGAATCACAGCATTTGACTATGGCGGAAAATTAGTCGAAGCCGTGGCTGAAGAACTTAGTCAAAACACTAGCCATCACAATCGTGACTTTCGCGATTCTTTGGGAGTGCTCTTACGAGACAGTAAGGTCCCGTTGTTTGATTCCAATACTCAATTGGAAATCCGTACAGCCATCCAGAACAAACTCCTTAATATAAAGCACTCATATTCTGAAAGTGAAATAGATCAGATACTCTCTCAAATATTCTCCCCTAGTGTATTGAATTCAATGAAAGAATTAGGCTCATCCGTTGAGTTCAGTATACAAAGCTCTCGAAAAGAATATATACCAATCCT
The DNA here is from genome assembly GCF_041439695.1 of Vibrio sp. FF266. Classification (NCBI taxonomy): domain Bacteria; kingdom Pseudomonadati; phylum Pseudomonadota; class Gammaproteobacteria; order Vibrionales; family Vibrionaceae; genus Vibrio; species Vibrio sp. FF266. The sequence continues at coordinate 28,363 of NZ_JBGOOO010000033.1, read as the reverse complement.
ACGTGGCCTACGCACATTAGTACCAAATGAAGATGTTTACCTTGCTCGTACTTTATCCGATTATTTTGGAGGATCCACCTCTAGTTCGATGCTACAAATCTTCACAGGGCACACTTTATATGAAGATATGATGTATTCTCTACTTGGTACTGAAGAGGAACAAGTGAGTGTAAAGGACTACCAAAACTACCTTTCAACACACTTCTTCGAAGGTAAAAGAGTTAATATCATCCCTCGAAAAGCTAGAGGCGACAGAAGTGGTAGTAAAGAAAATAACGTAGTTCATATAAAAATCGGGGATGAACCTCAGCGCCCAATCTATGAGCTCGGCGATGGCATTCAGGCGATGATTGCACTCACTGTACGCCCTTTCTTGGAAAAAGAGCCGACTATCTTCTTCATTGAAGAGCCAGAGCAAAACCTGCACGCAGGTATGCAACGCGCGCTGATTGAAGCATTTAGAGCCTGCCCTCAGCACATGTTCTTCTTTACCACTCAATCAAACCACTTTGTTGATCTAACGTTAGAAGCCGATGACATAAACCTCATTAGTGTAAAAAAGGAAGTCGATGACTCTGGTAAAGCAACATCTATCGTTGAAAGCCAAGCTAACAATAATGAAATACTCAAAGATCTAGGTGTGCTAGCTTCTTCAGTGCTTCTGGCCAATTGCTCGATTTGGGTTGAGGGCGTTACTGATAAACGCTACCTACAAGTATATCTAGAACAATACTTAGATGAACTCGAAGCATTCGGCAACTCAGATAATGGGACAGCAGAAGAGCGCGCAGCAGCAAAAAAACGCGCAGGAAAGCTACGCACATACAACGAAAACCTTCACTACGTTTTTGTCGAGTATCAAGGCTCTAATATTACCCACTGGGCCTTTACAGATGAGGTAGATCCCGAAGAAACATCGCAAACACCAGCTCAAAGGCTAAGTAGAGATGTACTACTTATCGCAGATGCTGACATCGATAGTAAAGGCAGTCGCGTAGAAGACCTGCAAGAAGCACTTGGTGAGCGCTTTGAACTACTCGATTGGAAAGAAATCGAAAATTACATTCCTCAAAACATTATTGTCAAAGCAGCTAAAAAACATTGGGATAGCTTCCAGCAAACTCAGGGGTCTAGCTATGACTTTGAGAGCTTACCTGACAAATATTTTGAAAATTCAGAGATCGGCATCGGTGGCTTACTCGAAGACAAAGTTTCACGTTCCGACACCGCGACTAAATCACCCGATAGCTACTTCTATCGAGACGGTGCACCAACGAAGAAAGTCGGATCTCAAGTGGTCGACTCCCCAAGCTCAGGTAGCACCATACGAATAAAAGTGGCTTTTTGTGACACTGTCGTAAATATTATGAAGGGTAAAGATGAAGATAACCAAGTTGATTGGGAGCTAACTCCTGAACTTGAAGGCCTATGTGACAGAGTTTGGTCGTTTATTGAAGAGTGTAATTAGGTTTAGCAGCCAACATAGTTGGCTGTTTTGTTATAAGGATTTAGATAATGGCTTACTTAAGCCGGCATCGAGAAATATACGGTTTCTAATAAAAAGCCCCCAAACTGGAGGCTTTTTCCTAATCAAATTTTTTAGAGTATTTAGTTAGCAATCGCTCAGAGTTACTAATCACTCTCGCAACCGCTTGGTTCTTAACGAGGTTGCTAGCTTTAACATCATTAGTTAAAAGCTTCCTCAAATCTTTTAAAACATCATGATCGATAGAAGGTAAACTTGAATCCACTTCATGTATTTTTATCATGAGGAACCTAAGCTTTGAGATCATAGCCACTCTTTTTTGATAGCTATTTCTAATCGCTTCATCACTATCCCAATCATCATTGATATGTTCCACTAATGAGTCGAATAGTTCTTCGACTTTATCGATCAACCGACCAGACTCTGAATTCTTAGCTTGCCGTTTTGCTCTAGAATCTTGAGTTTTACTTGCATAAACCCAACCACTTACAGCGATCATCGCATTGGCTGTAGCAACAGCAACATAAGTCCAATTTACAGCATTACCAGCCATTAACTATTAACCCGCAGCTTCTAACGCATCATCAATATATTCATGGATTTCACTCAGTAAGCTTGGATCATCGTTTGAAACTAGATTATTTCGAACAAAAATAACCTTTTCACGAGGAATACCTTTACGTACCAATCCACCAAATACTTCTTCTAAGAAAGATGAACCGAAGCCAAATACACCATCTAAGTTAACAACGACATTACTTTTCTCAAGCGCTGGTATTAAAACTGAATCACGAAATTCTTCGCCGCTAAAATCACCGAGGTCAATAAACCTTGGCCCTGGGAAAACGGAAAAATCTTTAATATTTATAGTGTTAGTCATGCTTGATACCATCGGTTAACTTAATACTCCAACCCGTAACTGTGCCGCCTATAGACATGTCATTGTCATAAATTTTTTCTTGGCTCTTGTTTGTATCGGCTGAGGTTCTAAAAGTATATGCACCTCGATTTGAGTGTACCTGTAATGTGGAGTTTGGGGTGCGCTCTACAATAGTCCTTAAATCTTGTCCGCCTTTTCCTCTATGTTCTGCTGCAGTTCTCGTTTTCTTCACAAAAAGAGATGCATGTACATAGTCAGAATCAGACTTAAACGCACGGCCTATTTTAGAGGACAATCGCTTGAACATACTTTCGGATTGAGTTCTAGGCAAAGTATAAGGAATCCCAACACCTAAGTCACATACTATTACTACTAAGTGTCCATCAATAACTGCAGACAAACACCACCACTTCTTATAATCCTTTTTATTATCATTACAAAAAGCTTGATCATAACCATGTTCAACACTGTTGCACATTGCTTCTAAGGCAGGACGATATAGATCTCCTTTTTTCTCAATGTCCTCTGGTAAAGACTTTAACATTTCCCCCAACAGTACACTTTCGACTGACTCGCCTGATGCAACTTTCCAACAATCAACTGTATTCAACTTACGATACTTTGGACTGCCTACACCTAATAGCGTAAAGAATCCCACTTGACTCAAAACGCTTGAAACAACAGGTACACCATTATTGCCCTGGTCTTTGTAAGGTACTAAGGGTGGGTACGTAACTGTATACTTCACGTCAGGGTACTGCGATTTTAATCTGTCAATAGTCGCGAGAAGCAAAATACATGCACCAGCCGTAATTGCACCAGAATCTCTAAAACAAATACATACGGAATTGTCTTTGGCTTGCTTAACCTTACGTTCCAAATCCTCTAAAAAGAGCATCATCTTGATCTGATTCTGTTTTTTATAAATACAAATTTGATTTGGAGCTATTACTTTTTCAACTCTACGGTTTTTGCGCTTAGAGTGCCTTTTAGCAACCAAGCTAGCTTTTTTCCTTGTTGAACCGAGTGACCGACAACGGGATAAATTATTCGTATAAACCTTCCTGGAAGACTTAGAAATAACAGCTCTCTTACTTATAGCGCGATCTACCTGCTTCAAGTTAACTCCACATTATGATCCAAAATACACAACATATGAATAGTATCACTGTACAACGACACATTCAGCATCATATAGCGTAAATACAATAATATAAAATGAGATATTTTCGCTAAAAAAGCCCAAACACATTGTTCTTCCCATCCTGCTCAAAACCTTTGATCTGATGGTGCTTTGGTTCTCCACCAAACAATAAAATATACAACTTTCGATCTTGATACGTCCCCACTACATAGTGGTCTTTCTGTATCACGTACTCGATGGTTTCGGCTTCCTCATCGGTGCACAGATACTTAATATCGACCAGCTTCACCCACTTCAAACCCACTACGTTCTCTGCTTCTATAAACCCACCAAATGGCGCCGTAAAGCGATTGCCTAGCTTCAATAGCGCATCAATCACCCCTTGGTTCTTCTTACTTTCCCCAATTGGACCATCACTGTTGATTTTGAAATGACTGTAACCAGCAGTCACATGAATTGATTGATACATAGCGGAACCTATTAACTTTCTTAACACTTTGAGAAAGGTGTCTAACCTGTGCTTTTTGTCCGATATAAAACATTGTTCTACGTTTCAGCTCGATTTATACTGTTTTTATATACAGTTATTTTAGGCTTTATTATGTCTATCCGCAATTTAAAAGATGGCTCAACCAAACCTTGGATCTGCGAATGTTACCCGAATGGGCGATCGGGGAAGCGTGTTCGTAAAAAGTTCGCGACTAAGGGTGAAGCCAAGGCTTTTGAGCTTCACACAATGAAGGAGATTGACGATAAGCCCTGGATGGGTGACAAGCCGGATCACCGAAGGCTGTCTCAACTTATTGAGCTTTGGTTCTCGCACTATGGTGCAACCCTTACCAAAGGCAATGTCATTCATAGTAAATTTCTAAGAATGGCTTACGCGATGGGTAACCCTATAGCGACAGTTTTCAATGCAAAAACATACTCTGAATTCAGAAGTAACCGAATGAGTGGACAAATTAGCTTTGTTGATGCGCGCTGGCAAAAAGGGGCGCCTAGTATCGCAACGCTAAATTCAGAACTCGCTCGATTTAAGGCAATGTTCAGCAAGTTAAAAGAGATTGGGGAGTGGAAAGGACCGAACCCATTGGAAGAAGTGAAGCCATTTAAAGATCACGAACGTACTATGTCTTTCCTTCATAAAGAGCATATTACTTTATTGCTTGAACACGTGTCTAAACACAACCGAGCAGATATGCAGAGTATAGTGAAACTATGTCTCGCCACTGGGGCTCGCTGGAATGAAGCTGCTCAGCTGAAAGGCGCTCAGTTAAGCAAATATAAAGTTACGTTCACCAACACCAAGACTAAAAAGAATCGCTCTGTACCCATCTCAGAGGAGCTTTACAACGAGATATACAAACCAACCTCAGGGAAGCTCTTTGAAGAATGCTACACACCTTTCTGCTACATATTGAAGAATAAACTGGGCATCACCCTACCCTCAGGGCAAGCCTCCCACGTTTTGCGTCATTCGTTCGCAAGTCACTTTATGATGAATGGCGGCAATATTTTAGTGCTAAGGGACATTCTAGGCCACGCAGATATCAGCATGACAATGCGCTATGCCCACTTCGCACCTGATCACCTATCTGAAGCAATTATCCATAACCCTCTTTCAAACCTGTAACCTGTCGCCACAAAATTTTTTGCTCGGCTGTCGCCACTTTGTCGCCACTTGCCAAATTTCAGGTAAAAAAAGAGCCACTTTAAAGTGGCTCAGTTCTTAAAATTTTAAACAAGTGTTTTAAACGTTACTCTTTACCGAATACGTTGTTCTCTTGCTCTTGTACACGGATGAAAGTTGTACGCTTAGTCAGCTCTTTAAGCTTTGCTGCGCCTACGTATGTACAAGTTGAACGTACACCACCAAGGATGTCAGAAATTGTGTTGTGAACTGAACCACGGAACGGAAGTAAAACAGTTTTACCTTCTGCAGCACGGTACTTAGCAACACCACCTGAGTGCTTGTCCATAGCCGACTGTGAAGACATTCCATAGAACTTCATGTATTGCTTACCGTCTTGCTCTACAACTTCACCGCCTGACTCAGAGTGACCAGCTAGCATGCCGCCTAGCATTACGAAATCAGCACCGCCGCCGAACGCTTTAGATACGTCACCCGCACATGAACAGCCACCGTCACCGATGATCATGCCGCCAAGGCCGTGTGCCGCGTCGCCACACTCGATGATTGCAGAAAGTTGAGGGTAACCTACGCCTGTTTTAACACGTGTAGTACAAACAGAACCAGGGCCGATACCAACCTTAACGATGTCTGCGCCCGCTAGAATTAGCTCTTCAACCATGTCACCCGTTACAACGTTACCCGCAGAGATAACTTTAGTCGGGAATTCAGCACGTACTTTTTGTACGAACTCAACTAGGTGTTCTGAGTAGCCGTTAGCGATATCGATACAGATGAATACAAACTCTTCGCTAAGCGCCATGATCTTCTTAACTTTCTCGAACTCAGCTTCAGATGTACCTGTTGATACAAAAACGTTGTTCAGAGTTTTCTTGTCTGCTGTTTTAGCAAACTCAGCCCACTGCTCTACTGTGTAGTGCTTGTGTACTGCAGTCATAACACCGTGCTCTGCTAGAGCAGCTGCCATTTCAAAGCTTGCTACCGAATCCATGTTAGCTGCAATTACTGGAGTACCAGACCATTGACGACCGCTATGCTTGAATGTAAAATCGCGGGTTAATTCAACTTGAGAACGGCTTTTAAGGGTAGAACGCTTCGGACGGAAGAGTACATCTTTGAAACCTAACTTAAGTTCTTGTTCGATACGCATGGTGTTTTCCTTGATTCATAAAATTATGTGTCTCTCGCGAAATGCGTAGTAAAACCGTTGGCAGACGAGTTTACTTTTCTTCGGACACAAAAAAACCGGAGCGTTGGCAGACGCTCCGGTTTTCAGCATTATAGGTCGTGATTTAGTAACAGCAAGTCTGATATTTCACTTTTTTTTATGCTATCCTCTCAAAGATTCCATACCTGCTAAAACTCCTCTAGTGACACTTTCCCACTAAATTCTTACTAATTAATAACTTAGCGAACCATTCACGCAAACACTGTTGGTTTATTGCGCAATCGTTTTCCTCCCTTTTTTACGTAATATCCCCCTCACAAAGCAAATATGTGAGGAAAGTGCCTCGAAATCACATAAAAACCACACTTTTCTCCAACAAAAAAATGCCTTTTTTCATAAATAAATTCGATTTTTTTCTAATTTTTATCGGTTTTTGACCAAATTGGGCAGTCTCGTGACGTTTCTGTTTTGCGGTCACTTGGAAAAGTAGAGTGAAAACGACTCAATCTAGAGGCCAATACTCACTTGGGTTTGATAATTCAGCCCTCGCACTCCATTAAATGAAGCTTTCAAACTCAAACTTTATAAATCCACTTTCTATTCACCCGTAGCATTGCCGCGCCGAAAGCACATTTCGTGGCTGCCCTTTCGTTGATTTAACCTAAAACATTCAGTAAAGCGCATGGAAAAAGAGAATTGGTTAACGTGAAAAGCTAGGGGGAAGATTAGGTTGGAAGATAAAAAACAAAAAAAATGGCTAAGGTAATTAACCTTAGCCATTTTTATTCGATGTTTTGAATTGTTCTTTACAAGCTATGAGTATCGAATTAAGACAGGTGCTAATTCTTTTGAGCGCTTAACGCTTCTGCCGTCGCATCTTGAATCGACAAGAACAATGACGTGATTTGTCCAGTAGGCGAACGCATCGGGTTTAGCGTCACGTTCTGGTACATGAAATCAGCTTGTTGAGTGACAGGGCGAACATTGCGGCACTTGAACAAGTAAGGTCTTTGTGGCCATGTAATAAAGCTGCGACAACCTAAATCATAGACTGGCTTGGTTTTCAGCCTAAACCACTCTTCTGGGATTTCAGGGAATAACTCAAAGATCGACTTACCGATAGCATCATGTGATTGCTTACCGCTATGGTGAGTCATGAAGCCATTCCAAACTTGCACCTCAAAATCGCGATTAATAACCACCAGCCCCATATCGACGTTCTGAACCATGTCCACCATCCAGTGGAACTGTTCAAATTCAGCAGGAAGATTCAACATATTAAAACTCCTCCATTAGGTAGGCCAATTTATTATCTAGAAGTGGCAAAGATTCATCAACAAACATGAATAGAAGGTCACAACGGATTGAAGTGCCATCTATGTTATAGCTGACTTCGAAAGTCATCGTTTTCTTGAATGAGCCGCCGGTATTTTCAATAACGGAATCGATTGAGATGTGTTGACCCAGCAACACCGGAGAGCTCTGGAAGAAACGAACTTCTGACTGCTCACCTAACCCATTCAGGAATGAACCCACAAGGATATTAGACACATCCATCAACAGCTCTAATTCTTCTAACTGTTCGCTTTCTGTTGGCACCTTCATGAGCTTTTTAAGATCGCTCACACTGGAATCACTCAGCAAGACTAACGCTTCACCTGCAATACCTTCTCCACTAAAGCCTTGGCAAACACCCGACACTTGGTCGTTGTCTGCTAAGTCGCGAAGTGCCATGTGCAATTCACTCACTTCCAAAATATTCACGTTCGGTAGTGGTAAATGGACAAATACATCAAAATGGCGCGCCAGCGCATCGGCGGCGCGGCCGATTGCTACGTTCGCCACTTCCATGTAGATATCGCGTCTGCGTAGTATTGGAAGATCTAAAGCGGTAGGGGTAACAACCTGAGGCTGTGTTGGCGGCTCAACAAGTTCACGTAAAATGCCTTTTAAGGCTTCTTTATCGATCGGTTTTTGTAAAAACGCTTTAGCACCAAGGTCCATGACCCTCTGCTGCGCTTTTGGCTGGATGTCACCGGAAACAACGACAACAGGTGTGTTATCACCTAAGCGTTGCATCTCTTCCAATGTGCCATAGCCATCTAGCTCTGGCATGGTCAAGTCGAGGAACATCAGTTTAAACTGGTTTTGAGCTAACTCTTCAAGTGCATTAAGCCCATGAACAGCAAAAGTTATATCTGCATTTAGAGAACTAGGCAGTGATCGAGCCATCTGCTTCCTTGCTAATGCAGAATCATCACATATAAGAACTGGGAACGACATAAATGCACCACCGACAAATTAAAGCTAATTTCGAGGAGTGTAACAGATCATTATCGTATCAGGTACGGGGTGAATGAATTTATATGTAGATTATTAGTCAGATTGATGGGAAAAGCGGATATTCGATTATCTCTGATTATTCTTTATGAAAAACAATATGCTACAGAGATAGTAATAAGCCTTTTTATAAAGTAATTGCACTATTTCATGAAATGACTGCGATAATTTATAGAATAAAAGCCTTAATAAGTAGCCTACTAAGGCTCGACTTGCCGATTCACGCAACAGCCATACATGTTTGCTCAACTATACATGTTGCTCAACTATACATGTTGCTCAACTGTTCGTGTTGATCGCCTACTACGCGTTTATCAGGTTGACGTTTTTATCCGTTTTACATAATGAGTACAAGGGAGCTAAAACTGATATGTAGGCCATAGAATCAGTAATGCGAAACGAATAACCACAGCAAACACCAGTAAAGCGATGCCCAAACGGTACCATTTGTATTCCGCAATATTCATTGGGATACGCTTATAAAACATAGTAATCACGCCTTTCCAATCACTACTGCGTCTTCCGTACTGCATCATGCTCGTCAAAACAAACAGAGCACCAAGTACTAGCATTCCTTTCTCAGCCCAAAACAATCCAACTTCCATTTGTATTTTCCTTGATAAAACGGTGAGCGACTTAAATCATTCTAGCCACCTTTACGCTCGGTTTCTGTAAGACCAAGGTCTAAATTACGAAGTACGCAATTCAGGGCTTTTAGCTTTTAGCTTTTAGCTTTTAGCTTATAGCCCATTGTTGGTAATTAGAAATTGGTAACTGGTAATTTATAGTTCTTGGTCAGTATTACAAAGTTTATCGTTCAAGGTTCCATGGTAAAGGCGAGCATCACAAGCAGATCACGAATAAGCATGAGTCGAGAGATCCGGAGACTTACTGTTCTTTTGAATGACACACATCAGCTGGATAAGCAGCAGAATCCCTGTCACACCTAAACCAACACCGATTCCGCCCCAGATCCCTGCCAATTCAAACTTAGACATCAAATACCAAGCCGCTGGCAAACCAAATACCCAGTAACCAATGGCTGTCATTACGGTTGGCATTGAGACAATCTTCATCCCTCTCAACAGGTTAATCGCCAATAACTGCCAAGCGTCTACAATAAAGCACAACGCAACCACCCAAATAACAGAGGCCAATAGCGAAGTCATTGCGCCCGTACCATCGTCTAACTTGAAGATAGACGCGATCATTTCTGGCCAGATGATGAACACGGCAGATAAGGCTACGCTCAACACCGACACCAATATAAAGCTTAGAATCGAGGTTCTTTTGATGCCTTCGTAGTTACCCGCACCGAAATCACGGCCAACCAAAATCGCCGCAGCTTGTGAGAAACCGAAATTGAAGTTCCAAGTAAAGCTTAAGCATTGCAGTAGGATTTGGTGCAGTGCTAGAGAAGCAATACTGATCGTCCCCGCCATCAGAGTTCCGCCGTATATCAAGCCATGTTCAAGTAATGCAGCGAGCCCAATAGGCAAACCCATCATCAATAAAGGGCTCATTAATTTGATTGAATACTCTTCTGTGTTTAACCAAGGGGCGAACTGCTTGAATTCGTCACGCTTGAATACCCAAACCGTGTATCCAACCATCACGATAAAGGCCGCGATAGCCGTACCTAACCCTAAACCAGTTAAACCCATGTCTAATTGGAAAGTTAAGAAATAGCTCACTGGCACATTCAGAATTACGGTGATAATAGACATCACAAGAATAGAACGCACATTGCCAAACGCACTGGTTAATCCACGCAGTACCAACAAGATAAGCGAAGGCAACATCACCCACTTCAAAGCATGGACATATTCCATGGCTAAAGTGATCACTTCTGGTGGCTGTTTGGCTGCTTCTAATACCAACGGAGCAAACCAGAAGCTGGCCATTAAGGTCACGCTGAGCACGAATGCCAACATGGTTGCGCCTTTCACCGCCAATCTGATTTGTGTATTACCAAACTCAGGGCGAGCTACGCGCTGACCGTAAGCGATCGCAATCAAGTTCGCGACACACCCCACGGTGCTACTCGCAATAATAAAGATGAAAAAGTAGATAGAGGCGCCTAAGCCACCAGCCGCAAGGGCTGACACACTGATACGCGACATCATCCAAACATCAGTAAGGACTAACGCCATAGAGATCAGCTGTGAAATGATCAAAGGGAATGCAAGTGTGAGTATTTTTTTCATGAGCGCCTCAGGTAATTTCGCCCAAAATACGATCGATGAAGCTGGCGTTCAATTGATAAATTTGCGACTCTAACATTCCATAAACTCATGCGAACGAATTATGACCCCATATCCTAGCTTGCCATCATCCCATAATGGCTTAAAAGCCTTCGAAGCTGCTGCAAGGCTGATGAGCTTTACGTTGGCCGCCGATGAACTGCATGTGACACAAAGTGCGATCAGCCGTCAGATTAAACAGCTTGAAGATGAGTTAAACGCATCATTGGTTATTCGTAAGCATCGAGCGATTGAACTAACAGAACATGGTCACGATTTGTACGTGGCTTTACGTGAAAGCTATGCCAATGTCGAAACGGTTATTGCTTCTTGGGGTGAGCCAAAGCAGAAACGTATTGTGATCAAAGCGACTTTGAGTTTCGCGACGCGCGTATTGATCTCTAAAGTCCGGGAATTAAACGAGCGTTATCAAGATTATGAAATCGTCATTGTGCCTGTGATTGAGGAAGACGAATCGATCAACAGCAGCGAATATGACCTACTGATCTTCCATACACGCTTCAAAAAACGCTATGACAAGGCACCTAACATCACCTTCTTACGTGAAGAGTTTATGGCGCCGGTCTGTTCGACTAGTTTAACGAACCAAGATACTGACCTCGATTCAATATTAACCTTACCAAGGCTCCACCCAACCTTAGATCATCACGACTGGAAAGTGTGGCTTGCTGATGTCGAGTCCCCGCCGAAAAAGCCCGTTAGAAATACCAGCTTCTTGTCTTTGGATATGGCACTCAGTGCTTGCTTGTCGGGTGAAGGGGTCACGGTGACGGATTTACTGTTGGTTTTGCAGGATCTACAACGGGGCTTCTTGTACTGCCCTAAGGATGCAAAGATTCAACACAGTGCTTGGACTTACTTCATGCACCAGCGTACACACACGCCTATCATCAATGACCTTATTGAATGGCTGAGGGAAGAGACAGCAAAAGAGATCGAGTTGCTGAAATCACTCGCACAGCAATATCAATGGTTTGGTGTAATAGAGCAAGACAAAGGCTTTGGTCGACTCTCTTAAATTAAGCTATGATTCCCCTTCCCTCACCCGATTGATATTTTTATGCCTTCTTTCTCTGTTTCAATGATCCCTGTTGGGGTTAGGTTCATGATCCTCTCCGCTTTTGGGTTCGCACTGATGTCTGCTTGTGTGAAATACATCAGCAACTACGGTATACCTGTATTTGAAATTGTTGCAGCAAGGGCATTGGTCTCTTTGATCATCAGCTATATCGATGTGAAACGAAAAGGCATTTCGATCTGGGGTAATAACAAACCACTCTTGTTCGTGCGTGGTGCTGTCGGTACTGCGGCGTTAATGTGTGTTTACTACGCTGTCACCACCTTGCCATTAGCAGAAGCAACCATTCTACAATACGTACATCCGGTGTTTACCGCGTTGCTTGGCGTGTTGTTCCTCAAAGAGCGCGTGCAAAAGTCGACCATGATCTGCATAGCATTCTGCCTCGCGGGATTGCTGGTGATGGTACAACCAAGCATGAACAGTGGCGTAAACAGCGAGTTACCCATGTTCAGCATTATGGTGGCGTTATTGGGCGCGTTTGGTAGCTCAATTGCTTATGTAATTGTGAGAAAGCTTAGCCAAACTGAAGATAGCTCGGTGATCATCTTCTATTTCCCGCTGGTTGCTCTTCCAATCTCAACAGCCCTGATCTGGAACGACTTTGTATGGCCGAGCTTATTCTTAACCATTCTGTTGGTTCTGGTCGGGATTTTCACTCAGATAGGCCAATACGGTTTAACCAAGGCGATGCAAACTCAAGCTGCCGGTAAAGCTTCGGCTTACTCATACGTTCAAATCGTATTCTCAGCGTTGTTAGGCGTGTGGATCTTCAATGAGATACCATCCGTTTGGACTTACCTAGGTGGTGGCCTGATCGTAACAGGAGCCTTGATCAATGTGTTTGGCAAACAGCTGTTAGTACCGTTTAAGGCTAAGTAACCAATTGAGCAACTGAG
>NZ_JBGOOO010000033.1:0-15353 GCF_041439695.1 Vibrio sp. FF266 | reverse complement strand
CGACTAAGCGACTAAGCGACTAAGCGACTAAGCGACTAAGCGACTAAGCGACTAAGCGACTAACAGAGTAAAGATCAGTTAGCCAATCAGCTAATAGATATAAAAAGGGCATTGCGGAATATTCCATAATGCCCTTTTCTGTGAGTCTTCCTAGCACCCTTTCTTAGACGTTTTATTTCAAACAATCTAGCTCTAGTACACCAACTCGATTGCGAGTTCTACTACGTGGCATTGCGCAGCTTGGGATCATCACTCAGATATTCTACAAACTCGATTTCAAAGCCCGCAGGATCAACAAAGTAAACGTTTTTGCGATAAGGTTCGTCGGCGCCGGGTTTGGCTATTGGGAAACCCGCATCAATAAGGCGCTCAATCACGCTCTCGATATTGTTGGTTACATAAGCAAAATGCGCGAGACCGACAGAATGCCCAGCCAAATCTCTGTTTTCTCCTTCGCCGTGATCGCTCAACGCGATGTATTGATATTCATCACCAAAATGTAGCCAGTTACGTGGCTTGCCAGACCATTCGCCTTGTCCTTCATCACGCACATACCAGTGAGGGAAAGCTGCTTTATAGAAAGTCAGCATCTCTGGGATATCTTTAACCACTAAATTTACATGTTCAAGTTGGATCATTCTTCTCTCCTTAAAGTATTCTCTTAAGCAACGTTGCATATCCTAATACCTCAAGTTAAGTTGAGGTAAAGAACTAATTTACGTTTATTTTCGAGAACGTCTTTAGAGTCCAAATGGCTCTGCTTTGACTACATACTAACTGTAAGTTTAGACGACCTAATCCAATGTAACTCTCTTGCCTCGTATTATGTTCTTTGTACTTAATACCAGTCAAAGTAAGTAAGTGTTCTATCCAAACCACACCTTCCACAAAGCGAGCCGATGAAATGGATGTTGTATACAGGCCTCCCCTCAGTGATCGCAATGCAGAACCAAACCGTAGTTAATTGAAATACAAGCACTTGGTATTTTTTAGTCGACTGCGTAGCGGGAGTGATACATGGACAGCAGAATTACCATCAAAGAATTTCTCAGAGTGTTCGATTACCTTCGTTCAACGGGCGAACAGCTGGACAATAAATATCAATTAGGTGAGATATTTGCTTGGCACGATTACGACGGTTACACCTGTTGGCTAAGCTACAGAGACGTTACGGTAACCCTGATGTTCCACGGTTCATTAAAAATCGAATACGACAAAGCGTCGAACTATGAAGACTTCATCAACCATTGTCTGGCTATGCTTGCTACAGAGCCTTCTCCGTAAGTACGAAAGGTCAACACGCCCTAGCAACTAATGGATAAAATCATGCACGAAACTGACTTTAAAACGCACTTACTGCGTAAACGAATCGCTTCTTTGTGGCTAATACTCAGCCTTTCTTTTTTATGGTCTCAAGTATCTTTAGCAGGAATAGATATGATTGATTTTACACAAGCGAACGAACAGAAGAATTGGACAGCGACCAACGACAATGTAATGGGTGGCATCTCAACAGGCAGTCTTATTCATGATGGCGAGACGAGTCAATTTAAGGGCGAACTATCGTTAGAGAACAATGGTGGCTTCAGTTCAATCAATCGCTCTGTTAAAACACTAAGCTCTGAAACGGACAGCGTAGAGTTGACGTTTGTGGGTGATGGTCGTACTTACCAATTAAGGTTCACAACGTGGATCGATGGAAACAGGACCAACTATAAGCACAACTTTGAGACAATTAAAGGTGAACAACTCAAGAAAATCTTCCGACTAAACGACTTTCAAGCGGTGTTTAGAGGTCGGCTACTCAACGGAACTCCGGAGCTTAAAGCTCAAGACATTAAACAGATCGGCTTTTTGATTGCAGACAAACAGCCTCTGCCCTTCGAGCTTAACTTACTTCAGATTCAATTCAAAACCTCGCAAGAAACGGAGTAACGCTTTGTTGGAATAAGGTAAAGCCTGAATAAACCACAGACGAACAAAAGATCAATGCTTCAAACCGTCAAAGATCTAAATCATTAACTATTAATATTTAATGGCTGTTTTTCCAATCGACGTACTGCTTTCAATACGTTGGTGCGCATCTTTCAGAGTCTCAACACTAAAACCATCCAACGTCGTCGTTAGTGTCGATTTAATGCGGCCTGCATCAATCAAGTTCGCAGCTTGGAATAAGATGTCTTGTTGCTTCTGGATATCGTCTGTGTTGAACAGTGAACGTGTAAACATTAGCTCCCACACAAAACCGACAGACTTACCTTGAAGCGCCGACAGATCAATTCCACCATCGAACTCCACAATCGAACTGATCATGCCTTGTGGTGCAATCAGCTCCACCATCGATTCCCAGTGCCCTTTAGTATCCGCAACATTAAAAATGTAATCGACATGCTGGATGCCTTGCTCACGTACAGACTCAACCAAGTTACGGTGATTCACCACATGGTCTGCACCCATATCCCTTACCCACTGCTCGGTTTCAGGTCTTGAAGCCGTCGCAATGACAGTCAGGTTAGTCAGTTGGCTCGCCAATTGAATAGTGATTGAACCTACGCCACCAGCGCCACCAATAATCAGAATCGACTTTTGCTCTTCAGGACGAACACGCAAGCGGTCAAACAACGCTTCCCACGCAGTGAGTGTCGCTAGCGGCATCACAGCAGCAGCTTCATCAGAAAGGCTCTTTGGTGCTTTCGCCGCAATACGGTAATCAACGGCTTGGTATTCCGCGTTAGCTCCCATGCGAGTGACGTCACCAGCGTAGTAAACACGGTCACCTAATTCAAAACCTTCAACGTCTGTACCTTTACCGACAACTTCACCGACTGCGTCATAGCCCAGCACTTTAGGTTGTTCGAGTGTTTTATCCTTAGCACTACGAATACGAATTTTTGCGTCAGCAGGGTTGATAGCAGTCGCGCTCACTTTTACCAGCAAGTCATTATTTTTTAGTTCTGGCAGACTCGTTTCAAACTCAAATAAACTGTCTTGCTCTGTAATCGCAAATGACTGAGTAAATCCTATAGCTTTCATTTTTGATGGTACTGACATTATGCTTTCTCCTTGAATTAGACGAGTTAATCTTAGTCAATTCTCACTCTAGATAAACCGTCTAACATTTGAATGATTTTCAAATATATTTTGATAATTAAGCGTATAAAGTTAGCTTAGAAGAGGCAAATAAGGGTTAACCCGCTTTGTGATTAGCAAAGATTTCAATACAATGTTTAGAACATTATCAAACACAGGTAGATAAGATGCTTCTTGAAGACTTACAGGTCATTTTAAAAGTGGCGGAGTTTCGCAGCATCACCGCAGCAGCCACCAACCTAGACATGCGTACTGCTACCGCGAGTGCTGCCGTCAAACGAGTTGAAGCCGCACTAGGCGCTGAACTGTTTGTAAGAACCACTCGCCATTTAAGGCTCTCTTCAGCAGGCGAACGCTATTTACCTGAGTGTGAACAGGCCTTGAAAATATTAGAGCAAGCCAAGCTCAGCATGCGCGAAGAGCTTGGTATTCTCGATGGAGAAATCCGCATTGCGCTTTCATCGGATCTAGGCCGCAACCTCATCACACCTTGGTTAG
Source organism: Vibrio sp. FF266 (assembly GCF_041439695.1). Taxonomy (NCBI): domain Bacteria; kingdom Pseudomonadati; phylum Pseudomonadota; class Gammaproteobacteria; order Vibrionales; family Vibrionaceae; genus Vibrio; species Vibrio sp. FF266. The sequence continues at coordinate 11,765 of NZ_JBGOOO010000033.1, read as the reverse complement.
ACGTGTTCTTGCTTGAATACCCTAAAGCATCACTTAGAACGAGCATCAGTGACAGTAATATCGATTTTTACCGTGATTCTGTTGATATGGCGCTACGTTACGGCTCTCCGACTGACGCCAACATGTATGGTTTCAAGATCTGCGATGTGCCGAGAATATTGTGTGCGGCTCCTGAATATTTAGCTGAAATGGGAACACCAAAACACCCGAATGATTTAACTCAACATAATGGTTTGCTTTATCAGCTACATGATATGTTGCAAGACGAATGGGTGTTTAAGGATGGTAAGCAGGAGCACAAAGTGAAGCTGAAAGGGAATCGTGCATCGAACGATGCTGACCTTGTTAGACGTTGGTGTGTTGCCGGTAAAGGCGTGGCGATAAAGTCTTGTTTAGATATGTCGAAACATTTGCTTTCTGGCGAAGTGATTAAAGTTATGCCTGAATTTAAACCAACACCAACCGAGTTGTGGTTAGTCTGCCCAAGCCGTCAATCCATCACACCAACGGTTCGCTTATTAAGAGATTTATTCCGCGAGAAAACCGCAGAGATCCTCTCTCAATTGGGAGACCAAGGTATTCTAGAAAATAAAGCATCATAGGATCTAATGCTGCTTAGAGATAAGACGTAGAGATACAAAAAAGGCGCTAGCGAACTTCAATTCGCTAACGCCTTTCTTCATTTGAACATCACACTGTATTAATGGATGTATCTACATTAATACTAATACTTTAATACGAGTGCTTAGTTTGACTCTTCTTCAACATCGCAATCAGCACAGCACTGAAGAGCAATTTCATGTTCGAAGGTGATTGTATCTTGGCCTTCTTCTAGAAGTTCTGCAATTTCATCCGCGACTTCTTGCTCATCATCAGCTTCAATTCCGCTCGCTAACTCTTCTTCTGAATAACCGAAGAAATTCAGTAATAGATACTCGCGAGCTTCGTCTTTGGTACAAACCACATTTGCTGAAAGATCAGGCGTAACTTCACCTTCCGCAAGTGTCTTTGTCACTTGCTCTAGAGCAGTATCTTTCATCGCAGGCGTTAACCAACCAAGATCAGTACTTACTGTCGTTTTTTTACAGTCGAAGCAAGGCAGTTGGTGAAAGTAGTATTGAAAGGTCGTCATAGGTAATTTCTTCTTTAAGTGTTGTATAGCGAGATTATGCGCGTTTTATAGCAAAATACTATCTCAATCAACACCAAAAATTGATTCGCTCTGATTATTTTAACCAGACGCACAGCAAGCCATACTGACAACTTTAATCATCGGCTATTTGCTTAAATCGCCACACACATCGGCGTATTGGATATAGGGTCACGAAATACGCTCGCTTTGAGATCAAAAACATCATTCAGCAATGTCTCGGTCATCACCTCATCGGGGGGGCCTTCAGCCACTAAACCACCCCTTTCTAAAACGATCAAATGATCGCAGTAACGGCTCGCTTGGTTCAGATCATGGAGCACAACCACCACTGTTTTTCCCTTGTCATTCATCTGCTGCATCAAGTTCATTAATTCAACTTGGTGAGACATATCAAGATAAGTGGTCGGTTCATCCAACATCACGACATCAGTGTCTTGCGCTATTATCATCGCTATCCATGCTCTTTGACGCTGCCCACCCGACAGTGACTCAATCGGTTTATCAGCAAACTCAAGTACGCCGGTATCACGCATTGCTTGTTCGACAATCACTTGGTCTTCTTGCCCTAACCTTCCCCAATGAGACACATAAGGAGAACGGCCATATTCAACCAGTTTTCTGACCGAAATGCCTTCAGGGCTGACCAATATTTGCGGCAGAAGTGACAATGAACGCGCGAGCACTTTATCGCCATAGCTCGACAACGGTTTGTCTTCAAATAACACCTCTCCTGTCACCGGCTTATTGATCCTGACTAACGTCTTTAACAAGGTAGATTTACCACATCCATTGGGTCCAATTAAGGCAGTAATTTTTCCCTTTGGGATGGACACCGAAAGGTTCGGTATGATCGTTTGTTTGCCGTACGCGACGGAAAGATTCTGCGTTTTTAGCATGGTTACCAACCTCGATAGCGATAGAGAAGAAAGATGAAATAAGGCGCGCCAATGACAGAAGTAAGTACCCCTGCAGGCAATTCAATCGGTGGTTGTAGACCTCTTGCCAAGCCGTCGGCACAAGTAACCAAAATCGCGCCCACCAGAGCAGACGCCGGGATTAACAACTTATGATTATGCCCAAACAACAAGCGCGCTAAGTGAGGTGCTAATAAACCCACAAAACTGATCGTTCCAGCCACTGAAACGCTGATGCTGGCAAGCAACACAGCGGCCAATAGCGCAAGAGCTTGTATCTGTTTTGGCTTAGTACCCAATGTGGTGGCACTTTCCTCACCAAGCCCCATCACATCCAATCGCCAAGCAAGCCAAAATGCCATTGGCAACAACAAGAGCAATGCTCCCCAAATAAAGGGAACTTGCTGCCAGTTTCGCCCCCAAAGGCTGCCAGTTAGCCATACCATCGCAGTGTTGATCTCGATGGGGTTAGTGACAAGCAAGAAGTCGATACAACTCGCCAGAAACGCACTCACTGCAATACCAATCAAGGCCAACTTGGCGGGTGTTGGCCTTGACCACCATGCCACTACCGCAATCAACCCAGCAGCCAATACCCCACCGAACATCGCCACCACAGGCAGTACGCTAACTGCCGCATTAGGGAACCACACTAAACTCGCAGTCGCAGCAAGCCCTGCCCCGGCGCTAATGCCCATAAGATCAGGCGATGCTAACGGGTTACGTATCACACCTTGTACTAATACGCCGGATAGCCCCAACCCTGCGCCCACGCTTATCGCGAGTAACATACGTGGTAGCCGATACTGATGGATAACAAAGTCGTCACTGGAAAAGGCGACCAAATGTTTGATGACTTGAGGAATAGAAAGTGACGCTGCACCGACAAACAAGCCCGCAGATGCCACTAATATGAGAATCCCTGATAACAAAACTATCTTAGTGTGATGGTGCATTAAGATCTCCTCGTCGCAATCAAAATAAAACAAGGTGTCCCAAGTAGGGCTGTAATAACACCAACGGGCGTTTCAGTCGGGAAAGCAATCGATCGTGACAACGCATCTGACCAAGACACTAATGCTGCACCTGCCATTGCGGAGATAGGAATCAGTAGATGGTAATTGTGCCCAACCATGGGCCGAACCAAATGAGGAACCAACAATCCTACAAAGCCAATGGGACCAGCGATAGCGACACTGGCACCCGCAAGCAACACGATAGCCAATCCACTCATGAGGCGAGTAAGCCGGATATTACTGCCCAACCCCACAGCCACTTCTTCACCAAGCGCCAATAAGTTGAGGTTACGAGCAAGGCTAACAGCCAACACCAAACCAATCACTGCTGGCGGCCAAAGCTGTTGCCACTGTCCCTCATCCACGCTAGACAATGAACCGGTAAGCCAATGCAGCACGCTATAAGCCATATCATCAGCTAGAATCAACGCTGCTCGAGTTAACCCAATCAATAAAGCAGTAATGGCGATACCCGCTAAAACCAAACGTAACGGATGAGAACGTTCGGAGAAGAAGCCACCGAGGAGCATCACAGCACCACCGCCTAGCAATGCACCAAGAACGGCATTAAGGATCGGGTTTAAATCACTCACCACAGGTATGCCTATCGCAGCTAAAGCCATAAAACAGGCTGCGCCAGCGTTAATACCTAGAATTGATGGAGACGCAAGTGGGTTACGTGTTAATCCCTGCATCAACAGTCCGGCGACGGCTAAGCTTGCACCAATCAATAACCCAGCGTGAGCCCTTGGAGCTCTAAGTGTCGCCAATATTTGATGAGTCATATTGCTCTCATCAAACGCAAACCAATAGTGAACTAAGTCACTCAATATTAGGGAGAAATTCGACCAACCTAGCATAGAGGCCACGTAACCAGACATCGCCAAACACGACACTAAAGCCGTAAATAACGTGACTCGCCACGACACCAATACCGTAAGCCACGACACCAATACCGTAAGCCACGACACTATAAGCGAACGTCGCTTACCTCTAGAGAGCAACATCGAACTCATGAACGATCCAAGATCTGCTCTAGATTTTTCGCCATTTGTTCCGCGGCCAACATGCCTCGATTCAATGACCATAGTGCTGGTGACACTTCTACCACTTGTTGATTCTTCGCGGATATTAAGACATTAAACAGTGGGTTTTTCTGCCAATCATCAACGATATTTGGATCTGAGTAAGCACCAAGGAGCAACCAATCTGGATTCGTTTTCAACAACAACTCAAAGCTGGTTGGTAAGTACGCCTTGTCTGTCGGCTCCACTATTGGGCTAGCAATACCTAATGTGGTGAGTACACCTCCGGCATACGAAGCAGGGCTATGTAGCCACATTCCTTTTTCCGACACAACAGCAAATTGGACAGTTTGTTTAAGCGAGAAATGACTTTTAAATTCCACCATGGCTTGTTGATGTTGGTGAATTCTTTGTTCCATTGCCGATTGCTTGTCGAGGGCGATACCGACCTTAAGCGCAGATTCCAAGTTCTCTTGATAAGTCTCTCCACGGCTTTTGAGCAGCAGAGTTGGTGCGATTCGCTGTAGATCTTGATAAACCGTACGATGACGCTCTGCATCGGCAATGATCAGGTCGGGCTTTAATACCGCAATGGCTTCTAGACTAGGCTGCGAACGCATCCCAACCGATTCCCATGGTTGCACTAATTCACGCACCGCCGGAATCACTCGCGAAGTATCATTGTCATCGGCAACACCAACCGGAGACACGCCTACCGCAGCTAACGCATCGACAAATGAGAACTCCAACACCACAACGCGTTGCGGGGTAGTCGCTATCTCAAACTGACCTTGCTCATCTTGAATGATCCTCGTTTTTGCTGAACTGGAGAATGAGAACAAGCTTAAAGCCAACAAAGCTAAGGTTATCGCTATCCTGCTGAATAAAAAATGCCTTTTGAATGACAGCAGTCCGTTCGGCAGCAGCCATTGATTCGAAAATAAAAGTCGAGAACTGTTTTCCATATTTACTTTTCCTTAAACACTAGAACCGTGAAAGTCGCCAATAATATTGGCGACTTATATTCGTTATTATTTTTAATCAATTACCGATTAGAACTGATAGTTCAGATCCAAAGTGTATGAACGCCCTGGCGCTGGATAGCGGCCAACCGGACTGGTATCAATACCGCGGAAGTAGTAGTCCTCAGCAAACAAATTGTTCACTGCAACATTCATGCGTAACTTACTGTTTTCATCTTTATACAAGTCTGAGCCTAGGTTTAAGTTCCATACCATGTAAGCAGGTACTTTGCCTTTCGCACCCGTTGCATCTTCAGCACTGGTATTGGCATTGTCAGAATAAGACTCACTGAAATAGTAACCAGATAAGGTCGTATCTACCCTGCTAAAGGCGTAAGTCGCATCCCAGCTAAGTTGATGCTCAGATGTGTAAGGAAGTTGCTTACCTTTGTTTGCACCTTCTGCCTCTATCGTCGCATCCAAATAGTTATAACCCGCGCCTAAACTCAGAGCTTGCATAGCCTGCGGAACATAACGACCTGAGAGCTCAATACCTTGATGAAGCGTTTTACCAATATTATCAAAGGTCTGTGTTCCGCTTTGCCATTGGAGTTGGTCTTCAAAATCAATGCGGTAGAGCGCAACATTAAAGCTAGTTGAATCTTGATTGTAACGAGCACCCAACTCGTAGTTCCATGCTAGCTCACTGCCCTCTTCACCCTTGCCTCGGATGTAAGCGATTTGTGGTGCGCGCAAAGATTTCTGCGCATTGGTGTACCCAACCCATTGCTCAGTTAAATGGTATGCCACGGTTAAGCCCGGCAACCACTCGGTCACTTTGTTGTCTGTACTCTGTACTTTACCTAAATCATTAAAGGTCATATCAATCGATTCGTAACGAATACCCGGAGTAACCTTTAGCACGTCGTTAAACAGGCCAACTTCATTGCTGATGTAACCTGCGAAAGCATCGGTATTCAAGTTCCAATCACGTGGTACTTTTGTTACCCCACCAGCAATTGGCGTTTGCGTTAGCTTGTAATCGATATCTTCATTTACATAGCGAGCACCCACAATCAAGTTTTGCGTCACCGTATTACCGTCAAAGTACATCGCTAACTTAGGTTCCACACCATAAACCGCGAATTCACGTGGTGAGGTACGAATATCTGTTGATGGTAGTGCTGGATCCGCCCAATGACCACCTGCGCTATTAAAGCCCCATTGGAAGAAACGCTCAGAGTGGTGACCGAATGTCAGAACCTCTAACTCTGCGCCATCTGCAATATTCAAATCATGCAAATACTTCAGGCTCCAACGTGTTGATGTACCTTTGTATTCGTCATATGGTCGCTTCGATTGAGTACGATCTTGCTGGTAATCTTTTGGCGACAAAGCGCCCGGCATTTGGGTATCTGCATCGTAACGCTGAACGAATGCTTGTAGCTCCTGGGTATCGCTGAGTAACCATTGCAACTTCGCTTGGAAGTTTTTTACATCTGTATCTGAATGATCGCGGAAACTTTCACCTTTTAGGAAGTTACCTTCCACTTGAAGTGCCAGCGTATCGGTTAACCAACCACCCGTGCGTAGGTAAAAGTCATTAAGCGGTGTATTACCATCTTCAAATACCGTAAAGCGATTACTGATTTCAGTTTGCCATTGGTGTGGAATAGGCTTAGTCACCAAGTTGATCACACCACCCACGTTGTTTGGCCCGTACTGCACAGCAGCGCCACCACGTACGATATCAATTCGGTCAAGCATCGATAGCGTTGCTGGGAAAATAGATTGTCCGGTATGACCATAAGGCGCAAGAGTCAGTGGTACACCATCCATTAGAAATTGAGCATGACCACTGCGGCTCGCTTTCAAGCCGCGCACCGAGATGTTAGGCAATACACCCGTGCCCGTTTCGTCTTGAACCTTAATGCCCGGTACACTTTGAAATGCTGAATCAATAGAGAGTGCGCCACTCTTTTTAATTTGTTCGTTAGTTAGAACGGTACGCGCTCCCGGATACTCTTTCACATCATCTAATTCTGAATTACCGATCAAGCTGCCCGTCACGACAACCGTTTCCATGGTCGTCGTTTGCGGATCAGACGCAGCGAATGCACTCATGGAAGTCACTGAAGCGATGGCTGTTGCAAGTACGGTCAAGCGCAGTTTATGTTGCGCGTGGGGTTTACCATCCAAATTCTGGTAAGGCATGAAAATCTCCTAAGTAGGCAAATTAGGGTCAAAGGCTGTACTTTAAAGTTATGCCAACGCTTTGACCCATTGGGCTAAACGACCTCAAAATGAGACCAACTGTTCACTCACTCGTAGCGAACAAATCAATAGTTTTTCAGTTGAAATAGCTTTTAGAAATAAACTAAATCTTCGAGCAGAACTTGCTTTTAGAACTGATAGCCGTAGCTGAGCATGAATTCAGCTGGCGCTCCGTAACCAATCTGATTCGTGCCCGACTTACCACTGGTTGCCCCGAGAATGTATTTCTCACCAAGTACGTTATAAGCGTTCGCTTGAACTTTGTGACGACCCGTGGTGTACGCTGCCATCAAATCAACAGTGGTGTAATCACCTAATGCGACGGCTTCATTGTTACCCGCGTAGCGGTCCCCTACGTATTTCACACCACCGCCCAAACGCCAGTTTTCGTATAATTGGTAAGTACTCCAGAGTGAGAACAGATGATCAGACACATCATTCGGCTTTTTGCCTGTATCTTTATCTTCTGCATCTAGGTAGCTATAACCAACTGAAATATCCCACAACTCTGTAATCTGACCGCGAGCTTCCAGTTCAATACCTTGGTGACGTGCTTCAATCTTATTGATAACGTCGCCATTAATATTGGTTTGTGGTTGTTCTTGATCAATTTGGAAAATAGCGGCATTGAGCATCAAAGCGTTATCGAGTAAGTAAGCTTTCGCACCCACTTCTTTTAGATCGGTATGGAAGAATTCAGCCAGTTTAGGGTTGATATAAATACCGGAGTAAGGCAATTGCCACGAACGAGCTAAGCTTGCGTATACCGACATATCGTTGTTGATACGATAGACCAAGCCACCACGGTAGCTCACTTTGTTATCATCTAGCTTCTCTTGGGCTTTCCCGGCTTTTTGCTGCTCAAGTTCCATAGAGTCATAGCGCACGTTACCTATCACCGATAGATCACCAAAGGTGTAAACGTCTTGAATGTAGACACCTGTCGTCGTTGTCGTGTTATCACGGAAAGGTTTGAAACCCGGATCAGGCGTTGCTCCTACGACGGGATTATAGATGTGTTTCGGAGGTAAGGTTTTATCGCTTGCTAGCGTTAAATCGATATTGATCTGGTTATAATCCGCACCAATCATCATTTGGTTAGAATCGGTTTCCCACACTAACTCGGATTGCATCGTCGTTGTGGTTCGAGGGTCATAACCGAAATTGTTCACGGTTTGAGAGACTTTATCTCCCGTCACAGTACCTTGACGCGTGCCCTTTTGCTCAAGTTCGATATGATTGTATGCCGCTCGGTTTGTCCATACCCACTCGCTATTCAAGCGCCACTCATAATTAATGCCAACACGCAGGCTATCGGACTCTTGATAATCGTTAGTGCCACCGTAGAAAGAACTCTCAGAGACATCGACAGGTTTGCCATTTTTGGATGGAACACCACGATATGGCACCAGCTCTTGGTGTGCATATTCGACATCTAAGTCAACGGTATGCCCTTCAGCTGGCAGCACTCGAATAGTTGGTGCGATAAAGAAATCATTCGAATCGACATGGTTAACATACGAATCAGCCTGTCGGTGTTCCAGGTTAATACGTCCATTGACTTTATCTGAAAACGCCATTGAGCTATCCACCTGCCCTACAAATTGGCTGTTACTGCCAACACTGCCGTTCACATTGGTAAATGTGTCACCATTCGCTCGCTTGGTGACTAAGTTAATGATACCGCCGGCAGAGCCTCTACCATACAGAGCTCCTGCTGGGCCTTTTACCACTTCAACACGCTCAATATTGGATAGGCTTCGATACGACTGTAAAGTTCCATCATCACGCATGCCATCGCGATACATGTCATTCAGCGCATCAAAACCACGAATAACGAACTGATCTCGACTGCCTTCACCTAAGGTATTATTGACACCAGCAACACCATCAAGAGCATCCACTAAACGGACCGCACCACGGTCTTCCATCTCTGTTTTAGTAACCACTGATACGGCTTGTGGGACATCGAGCCATTCGACATCCGTTTTGGTACCCGATTGCGGCATGTGCTCCGCGTAGCCTTCGTACTGATGACCAATAACTTGCACGGTTTCATCCACCGTTACTTCTTCTGAAGCCATTGCATTCGACACGGTAGCCACTGTGGTTAATGCACCTCCAATTGCCAAGGCGAGAGGGGTGAAAGCCAATCTAACGTTCATATTCTAATTCCGGTTTAGTTTATAAATCACAATGGACGCGAATAAGAACAAATATCATTTATATTTGCAATATATATTTTGCTGCCTACCCCTCCAGCACGATATGCAACATTGCTATTTACAAAATAATCAATAAAAACAAAATCATAAAAAGAACAAGCCTCTTAAGACATTGGATAATGTCGTATAAAAGTAGGTAAAAACGAGGTTCGACGGTTGGGAATACTCAGAAAAAAGACTTTTCGATAAGGAGAAAGAAAGCAAATAAAGAAAGGTTTGAGCCAGGTAACGGATGGGATTAATACCCTTTAGTACGGCGTGCCTATTAACTGGTCACACCTCAAAATAATGTTCAATAATTCAAGACAACAACGGAAATGTGACTGGAGTTGATTGTATCTACAAAGAACCAAGCTCAGTAGCCTATGTTGACTGACAAACATGATTAGCAAAGAAGGCATGCCATATTCTCGTCTTTTAGCGTTCTCGCAGAAACGGGGAATTCAACTAACGAGCATTCCCCTCAAAACGACATAACTTACGACATCGTCATAGCGCGTATCACCCTCGAGTGGTGCGGGCTTCGATACAAGATGACTCTAAGGCTACATTCGTAGCCTTTTTTCTCCTTCGATAACGAATAGAGGAGACAGGTAACAAGCAGATCTACTACAACTCATCCCGAACAAGAAAATAAAAAAAGCGAGCCACTAGGGCTCGCTTTCACATTGTCTATATTTTATTAAGCGGCTGCTTGGATTACAGAAGTTCTACCGACTGTTGAGCAATTACGAATTCTTCATTGGTTGGAATAACCATTGCTACCGCGTCTAACATTTCAGACTTAGCGATGATGCCTTCTGCACCAAAGCGAGCGGCTTCATTGCCTGCTACGTCTTCAACAAAACCAAGAATCTTAAGGTTGCTTAGGATCTCACGACGAATTGGTAGAGAGTTCTCACCGATACCACCAGTGAAGATGATGCCGTCTAAAGAGTCTAGCGTTGCAAGGTAAGAAGCAACGTATTTAGCAACGCGGTAAGTAAACACCTCGAAAGCAAGCTTAGCGCCTTCGTGGCCCTCTTCCATCGCTTCTAGGATGCCACGAGCATCGCTCGTAAGACCAGACACGCCAAGGAAGCCAGACTCCTTGTTTAGAGAATTAAAGACTTGCTCTTGTGACCAACCTTTTTTAAGTAGGTATTCGATGATACCTGGATCTAAATCACCACAACGTGTGCCCATCATAAGGCCAGAAAGCGGTGTGAAGCCCATTGACGTATCAACACTGTTACCGTCTTTGATAGCACATACAGATGCACCGTTACCTAGGTGAACAGAGATGAAGCTAGCTTGTTCAACTGGCTTGTTGACCATTTTCGCAGCTTCACGGCTAACGAAGTAGTGGCTCGTACCGTGGAAACCGTAACGACGAACACCGAAGTCTGTGTATAGTTCTTTTGCGATTGCACCAGTAAATGCACGTTGTGGCATTGTTTGGTGGAAAGCCGTATCAAATACAGCAAATTGAGGTAAAGAAGGGAAAGCTTCAATCGCAGCGCGGATGCCGATAGCACCTGCAGGGTTATGAAGTGGAGCTAGGTCAGATAGGCTCTCAATCTCACTCGTTACTTCTTCAGTAATTCGAACCGTTTGAGTGAACTTCTCGCCACCGTGAACGATACGGTGACCAATAGCCACTATATCAGCAGTGAAGCCTAGATCTTCCATCAACCCAACCAGTTTGCCAATGGCAATTTTGTGGTGGTTATCTTCACCTTGAATGGCAATTTCAGTTTTCTGACCTTGATACTTCCAGCTCATACGAGCATCTTCAAGACCAAAACACTCCCCTAAGCCACTCAATACGGCTTCACCAGAAACAGAATCAATAACAGCAAATTTTAGGGATGAACTACCCGAGTTAATAACCAGAACAAACGAATTAGACATTGGATATGGATCCTGTTTCAGTATGAATTGGATGAAGTGTTTACTTCAATTTTAGTTAAGCCCATTATTCAATAATTTTTGAATCTTTCAACTTTTGTTTTGCAAAAAGCACCAAATGAACACAATTAAGTTGATCTGAGTCATTAGTTTATTTATTTCGAGAGCGAAATTAAAAAATAGTTGAATATGACAGTTGGTCAATAAACGAAGTAAAGGACTGCTCACACTAGGGCGTGTTGACCTTTCGAGGTTAAATTTTGTTCGAGATAAAAGCGTTTTAATCGCGGCGAGGGGGAAGTAGCC
>NZ_JBGOOO010000032.1:0-48233 GCF_041439695.1 Vibrio sp. FF266 | reverse complement strand
ATTTGAAGTAGTCATAATTCGTCCTCAATGTGTAAACACATTTCAGGACGGGACAACCTAGCCAAAAAAGCCACCAGTTTTCACTGGTGGCTTAAATCTAAATTACCGCCTTCATGACGGTGGTTACAACTTTCCCGATTACCGCGAACTCGTCGAGTTTCTCCTCATTCACGATAAACGAATCATATTCTTCTTTGTTGTCTGAGATGACGTTATAGCCCTCAGCCATGATGTCGTACTTCAGGCGCTTTATGTAAACGTGCTTACCAATGCGAACAACATAGACACCATGCTTTACTGGGTGATCGAGTTCTCGGGTATCGACTAATACTTCATCTCCGTCGCTCAAAGTGTCTTCCATTGAGTCACCGTGGCAAATAATGATACGAGCATCTTCTTCTGTCAGGCCGAAACGTCTTAACCACAAGCAAGGTAGGAATTCGGTTCTGAGTTGGTACTCGGTATCGTTTTGAGAACCAAACCCACAAGAGGCATAAACGTTGTACACGGGTACAGCGCACATATCGCCTATTTGAGAAGTGGCTTTCACAGACTTAACATTCGAAATCTCTGTGACGTTGTCATCGGTGATGTGATGAGATTTACTTAACCAATTGTTTCTCATGGTTTTATCATTCCAACAGAAAATGGACTTTGCAATAGCCTCTCTCCACAAACTCACAACCCAGTCTCCATAAAGAGACTAAAGAGCACATTAAAGCGTATTACCCTAGTAACGAAGTCATCGCATAACAAACTATAGCCGCAGTTTAAGGTCGGTATTGTATATGACTACCTGCGATAAACTGCAAACCGCTAAGAACTATAACACGCCATTACTGTGGTGGATATGATGCTAAGCCTTTGAATATTAGACATGTGTTAGACGCTGCATTTAATTTTCAATATTTTAGCTCTCTAAGCAATATTTGAGAATTAAGCTCACTGCAATCACAGCCAGAATAAATGCCGCTAAAGTCACACTGAGCACTGTTTCGATTCGTAAAAAACAGAAGCGAACAGAGTGGTAAACATCTTTCTAAAAATAGCCAGCCTCTGCTGGCTATTTTTTTACCCGCTATTCAGAGATTTAAGGTAACATCCCCTCACTATTTCTATCTAAGACACCCTATCAATGGCTCTCAAACCAACAATCTATAAGTTTCGTATTTCTTTAACCGATATGAATCGCGACTATTACGACTCTTTTAATCTAACGGTTGCTCAACACCCTTCTGAAACAGAACAACGCATGATGGCTCGTATCATTGCTTTCTGTATCAATGCATCTCCTGAACTTGAGTTCACTAAAGGGTTGTCTAGCATTGAAGAACCCGATTTATGGCAGAAGTCGTTAGATGACCAAATCTTAGAGTGGATTGATGTTGGTGAACCCGATCCAGAACGCGTTAAGAAAGCGACTCGCCTATCTAAGTCTGTTAGCGTGTTCAGCTTCAACACTAAATCGAATGTTTGGTGGGAACAGAACAAAGGTAAATTCGGTTATCTGAAGGCTCAGATCGTTCGTCTAGACAACGATGGTATTGAGCAGCTAGCAGCGATGACACAACGTACTATGGACCTTTCAGTAATGCTGTCGGGTAACTCTGCGTTCGTAAACAGCGACACGCAATCTGCAGAAGTAACGTGGGAAGAGCTACAGAGTAATGACTGAGACCCAAACTCAGACTGAACCTCAGCGCCAAACTAAGCTCGAAGCGTGTTTGCAGCTCGCAGGTCTCGATTCAGTCAAAGCGCTGACGACTGGCTATGAAAAAGAGTTAAAGTCATTTATTGATGAAAACCATGCTCTGTTCAGACACGCTTGCGAGAACAAGCCGGACAACTCTGCACGTCAGACGTTGCTCGGCCTGTTAACCAAGGTACATATCGATGCAAGCTATCGCTTTGAAAGCAATAAAGAAGCGAATGAGGCAATGCAAAATGTATTCGATACTACAGTGGGCACTGAGCACAGCGACAAGTTTCAAAACTCTAACGCTCAGCAGTTACAGTTAATCACTCATTTGTGGTTGTTCGTTCAGGGACGACTAGGAATGGATTACAGCCTTGCTAATGATCACGCAGCAGTAGCCGCTTCGTTGCTATATCGCGTATCAAGAAACACCGATGATGAGATTCGCGTAGAGTTCATGGCAAGTTTTTATGATGGTTTGAACCTCTATCAAGCTGAGAATAAGCCGTCCGGTTTTGTTCATTACTTTAAACGTTTGTTTAATCTTACTTAAGCATTCCACCAGCTGCTGTACCCAAATTTGCGCTTTATAGATTCTGTAGAGCGCATCTAATTTCCGGTCCAACCAACCCACATCGAAAATGCAGATTCCCTATTACGCTCGTTCCTCACTTTAGGGAATGACGAAAGTAACTAAGTCACTCATTCTGCAAGATCATCAGTGTTTGCTTCTAATAGGCTGGCGTAGAATACACTCTGAACCCCCACCCTCGTATTTTACCTCACTCGCCGTCATCCTCGAGAAGGAGGAACGACTGAGTTGAGGATCTAATACCAAGTCAGAAACTACACAGACAAACAGATTCCCTATTACACTCGTTCCTCGCTTTAGAGAATGACGACATTCTCAGTCATTGCAGTTTACTTCATTGCAAGCACAAAAAAGCCCCCACAAGATACCGCGCTTCAGCACTGTTGTTTATCCGATTGCAACCCAAAAACCATACGTTAGAGACGAACAAAGTCTTGTTGTGATAATGATACTTCTCATAACACGACGAATTAAAGCTACGTATATGGCAAGGTTACTTTACAACTATAACTTATCAATTTATTCAAAAAGTGCATATTTTTCAGATAATTATTCTCAAATGGAAATATCAGTTATGTGACGAGCAGAAGCATTTTCTCTTGTGATGATCAGTACACTTAATTTTATAAAATGATAATAAAAAACCTGCAAATACAACTAACGTTAACTTTAAATTATCTTGTTTTATAAGCGGAGAATTAAAATGAAAATATGGTCTGTATCCTTTCTTGCAACTGCAGTAGCTGTCGCTCTAAGCAGTAATGCGATAGCTTGTACTGGGCTTATTGTTGGCAAAGAAGCGTCGAACGACGGTAGCATTATGATTGCTCGTAATGAAGATTTTAGCATTAACAACTGGAACAAATACCTAAAGTATCGACCTGCGCAAGATAACCAAGAAGGTGACTGGCAGTTAGGTAACGGGTTAATTGTTCCGATGCCAAAGCACTTCTTTGCTTACTCTGCGATACCAGACTGGGATGCGGATACCGTTAATCGCGACGGAAAATTCTATGAAGAACGTGGGATTAATGAACACAACGTTGCCATTTCAGCAACAACCAGCGCAGAAATAAACGACAAAGTCGCCAAGGTAGATCCTTTAATCGACAATGGCGTAATCGAAGCCATTATACCTACGTTAATCCTTCCTCAGGCAGAAAACGCAAAACAAGCCGTAGAGTTACTCGGTCATTACATCGAAACCTATGGTGCTGGTGAAGGAAACAGTCTCTATATTGCAGACACCAATGAGGCGTGGTTATTTGAAATTGGTTCAGGTCACCATTGGATTGCTGTAAAAGTACCAGATGACAGTTACGCCATGATTGCAAATGGCTTACGTGTACATGGTGTGAACTTGGCAAACAAAGAGGTACTGCATTCAAAAGACATATTCGAGTTTGTAGAACAAAACAAACTGCTTGATAACGCAGATGAAAAATCTTTCAATTTTGCTAAAGCATTCGGAGTTATTGGTGATGAGTATAATATCGATCGTGAATGGTTAGGCCAAAAAATACTGACACCTTCGCTGCATCAACAAAGTCGCATGACGCAATACCCTTTGTTTATGAAACCTGATACAAAAATCTCAGTTGAAAATGTGGCAGAGGTACTTAGCGCGACTTATAAAGACACGGTTTTGGAAGGAAAATCGAAACGACCAATTAGAGTTGAACGTCAACTAGAGTCGCATATTATTCAGCTTCGCCCTGAGATGCCAGAAGAGCTTCAAGGTATTATTTGGCAAAGCTTCGGCGTGTTACCAGAATCTGTTTTAGTGCCGTTATACTCAACCCTACAAGATTACCCAAAAGCGTACCAAGTAGGCGATGATAACTACAGTGATGACTCTGCTTATTGGCAGTTCCGTAGTTTAACCGCCCTCGCTTCTACAAACCCAGATAAGTATTTACCAGTACTAAAAGCAACTTGGGACAAAGAAGAAACTCAACTATACAAGCAGGTCGCACACTTAGATAAAACGTTAACAGACATGTATAAAGTAGATAAACAAGCGGCTCTGAACATGGCTGCCGACTACTCATACGGACAGCTTAAGCGTACCTTAGATATGGCAACTGAGCTTAGATACAAAATGATTACAGATTTGACTAAAAGCACAGAGAAGAAATACTCAGAGGAAGAGTTTAAGAAAATAGTAAATCTGTAGGCTTATGAAGCAACCAATAAAAACGGAGCATAATGCTCCGTTTTTTTATCTGAATAGGTTTAGTTCTAACGCAGGCCGTGTAAGAACTCATGGCGCGTTGCTGGGTTTGATCTAAAAATACCCCCCAGAGCTGTTGTTGTTGTTTCGCTGGTTGCGTCCATTACACCACGAGATTTCACGCAGTAATGAACCGCATCCATGGTTACAGCAACATCATCCGTTTCTAGTAGCGTTTGCAATGCTACAAGGATTTGCTGTGTCATGCGCTCTTGAACTTGAGGACGTTGAGCAAAGAAACGAACGATTCTGTTGATCTTCGAAAGACCAATGATCTTACCTTGAGGAATGTAAGCGACTGCGGTTTTACCATCAATGGTGACTAAGTGATGCTCACATGTGCTGGTGACGGTAATGTCTTTTACACGAACCATTTCACGAACACCCATCTTGTTTTCGATCACGGTGATTTTAGGGAAATTGGCGTAATCCAAACCAGAGAAAATCTCATCCACATACATTTTTGCAATACGTTGCGGCGTTTCTTCCAGACTGTCATCTGCAAGATCAAGTTCAAGGAGAGTTAGAATCTCACGCATATGGTGTTCGATTCGTTCCTTTTTCTCTTCTCGGCTAACCTGGTTAGGACGCATTGGTGTCTCTAATCCGCGGCTTGCTAGCGCATCTTTAACCAACTTCGCTGATTCGCTAAGACCTGACATTGAACTTCCTCTTTTAATACCCCTTCTGGATGGCAAACAAGGATACTCGGAATTTTGATTAAATACACCCATATTTTAAGGGAGGTCATTATTTACGGGGCTTAAACTATGCTAAAGTGGCTGCAATTTCGTTGGCGAACATCTGTGATTTGATAATTATGGAGCCACTATTGCCAACCACTAAATCAAAATAATAACGACCAAAGGATTTCAATTATGGGCTGTTGCGACGCTCCGGGCTTAATGCCAATTGAAGAAGCACTAGATAAGCTGCTATCACCAATCAAACCAATCCAAGCGACTTTATCTCTACCTCTTGCTGAAGCATTAGGTTATGTCCTTGCTGAAGATATTCTTTCCCCTATTTTCGTACCTCCTTTTGATAACTCAGCAATGGATGGCTATGCACTGCGCTTAGCAGACCTAGAGAACGGTAAAGTACTACCATTAGCAGGCAAATCTTTTGCAGGCCAACCGTTCGAAGGTGAATGGCCAAGCAACACCTGTATTCGCATTATGACTGGCGCAAAGATCCCTGAAGGTTGTGACGCCGTAATCATGCAAGAAAATACAGTTGAAACTGATACTGGCATTGAAATTCAACAAGACGACATCAAGCTGAACAATAACATTCGCCCTACTGGTGATGACATCAAACAAGGTGATATCGTTCTTAGCCGCGGTGAACGTTTAACACCTCGTGACATTCCAATGATTGCTTCGCTGGGTGTGAGCCACGTGACAGTGTTACAGAAGCCTAAAGTCGCGTTCTTTTCTACCGGCGATGAGCTAAAGCCACTAGGTCAACCGCTTGAAGACGGTCAGATCTACGACAGCAACCGCTACGGCATTAAACCGCTGATTGAAGCGTTTGGTTGTGAAGCTATAGACCTAGGCATCATCCCAGATTGCCCTGCAACGCTTAAAGAGACCTTCGAGAAAGCACAGCAAATATCAGACGTGGTTGTGACTTCTGGCGGCGTAAGCGTTGGCGAAGCAGATTACACCAAAGATATTTTGGAAGAACTCGGTCAAATCGGCTTCTGGAAGCTAGCTATCAAGCCCGGTAAACCGTTCGCATTTGGTGAATTGGATAACGCGTGGTTCTGCGGCTTACCGGGTAATCCAGTGTCGGCAATGATGACCATGTATGTTTTGGTTCAACCTATGCTTGCTAAATTGGCTGGTCACACAGCGTGGACAGCTCCGGAATCTATTCCTGCTATCACCAAGTCTGCATTCAAAAAAGGCCCAGGCCGTACTGATTACCAGCGTGGCATTTACTCGATTGAAAACGGTCAATTTGTGGTAGAAACAACGGGTAACCAAAGCTCTGGCGCTTTCCGCTCAATGAGTTTAGCAAACTGCTTTGTGGTACTAGAGCGCGAACGCGGCCGTGTTGAAGTCGGTGAAACGGTTCAGATCCAACTGTTTAACTCGACGCTTTACTAACGAGGCTTACTGATGGAAATACTGTCTGACGTAGAGATGCTTCGCTACAACCGTCAAATCATTCTTAAGCAGTTTGATTTTGAAGGCCAAGAAGCACTAAAGCAGAGCTCAATCTTAGTATTAGGGGCTGGAGGCTTAGGTTGTGCCTCCGCTCAATACCTTGCGACTGCGGGCATTGGTAAGCTAACACTGATCGATGATGATATTGTCGAGCTTTCTAACTTGCAACGACAAGTCCTTCACACCGATGCTGACATTGGTAAGAAGAAAGTCAATTCTGCCGCTGAGTCGCTGCAGGTATTGAACCCTCATCTGACAATTGAAACTGTCGACCACAGGCTTGATGACCAAGCTCTTGGCAAGTTGATTGAAACTCACTCGCTTGTTCTCGACGCAAGTGACAACGTAGAAACGCGCAATCAGTTGAACCTCTTGTGCTACACATCGAAAACGCCATTAGTTTCAGGTGCTGCGATTCGCATGGAAGGTCAGATTAGCGTATTCACTTATCAAGACGCCGACGCGCCGTGTTATCAGTGCTTGAGTGCTCTATTCGGCAACGCTGCACTAAGCTGTGTTGAAGCCGGTGTGATGGCACCGGTAGTTGGCATGGTGGGCGCAGCTCAGGCTTTGGAAGCTATCAAAGTTATTGCTAAGTTTGGACAACCAAAGCAAGGCAAACTTTTAATTCTCGATGCCATGTCTCACAGCTGGCGTGAAATGAATTTAATGAAGATGCCTAATTGCTCGGTGTGCGGATAGACTAAGCATATCCCCCCTCTAATCGACAACCTAAGCCTTGACTAAAAGTCAGGGCTTTTTTAGGTCTCAACATCAGCTTCTCAAATCGATTTATCAATTTGAAATGATCTATAAAATATTAGTTTCATTTGAATTCTCATTTTGAGAATATATTGCACATCTCAGTAATTTAGAATATAAACAATAAAAATCAACAACTTAAAAGTGGCACGTAACTTGTAAAAGTATCTAGACCTTCTATGACAAGGATGTAGATATGAGAATTACAACGTTAAGTTTGCTATTAAGTGCGCCTTTGGTCGCCAACGCAGCGCCATTCGATACCTGTCCGAGCCAGGCTTACCTATTCCAATCGACACCCGTACAAGTTTGGGGCGTGAACCTAGTGACAGGCTCAACCACCCTGTTAGAAGACGATACGGGCATGAACGCCAATATCAATGGTGTTGGTTTCGACTTTCAAGACAGATATATTTATGGCTATGACACTACCAACAAACGCTTGGTGCGCCTTGGACAGGATTTCCAAGCAGAAGTGATCAATACCAGTGGATTACCAACCGATCACACTTTCTATGTCGGCGATGTCTATGACCATGTGTATTACCTTTACCGTACAGGAAAAGGCTTGTTCACCGTTGATCTATCGCCGTTAGACGCCGACCCAAACGCAACTGTTACAGTTAACAAAATAGCTGGTAGCCCGGCAACCGTAAAACTGACTGATTTCGCTTTCCACCCAAGTGATGGTTCTTTATATGGTATCGATAATAACTCCGGAGGCTTATACAGCTTCAATCCTACAACCGGTGCCGAAACTTACATCGGTGATACTGGTGAGTTAGGTACATTCGGAGCGGGTTATTTTGATGTAAACGGCTATTACTACGTATCTCGAAATCAAGACGGGAAAATCTACCGTATCAATCTGTCTCCAGACAACGCGAGCAATATCGCAGCAGGAATTGTTCCAGCCGTTGAATTTGTATCGAATGGGCCTTCTTCTAATCAAAATGATGGCGCTCGTTGTGCGAATGCGCCAGTTGTGGATGAAGATTCCAACATCGACTTTGGTGATGCGCCAGACAGCTACCTAACCCTACTCGCCAGCAATGGTCCTCGACATGAACTTGATGGTGTGACTTGGTTAGGCACTGATGCACCCGATGCCGACCTTGATGGCTACGTAACTCCACAATCGGATGAAAGTGTTGGCATTGATGACGAGTGGGCAAACGGTGGTATCGGTTTTGTTACGGCGCTTGAAGCCGGGCTTGATTCAAAAGTGGTGATTGAAGCTTCAACAACCGGTTACCTTTCGGCGTGGATAGACTGGAACCAAGATGGCAGCTTCGATGGTGCTAACGAGCAAGTATTTACCGACTACCAACTGGATGCTGGTGAAAACGATCTGTTCCTAAATGTCGATATCAACGCACTAACGGGGACTACTTGGGCTCGCTTCAGATTCAGCCAACAAACCAACCTGAGCTACTTTGGTGGTTCGACATCTGGTGAGGTAGTTGATATTCAAGTTGATGTTCTTAACGACGGCGCTACAGCCCGTTACTTCCCAAGTGCTTCTGGTTACGCAACCTTGGCGTATGAAGATAACTGGCCTTATAAAGCTGATTACGACATGAATGATGCTGTTCTTATGTATCGCATTACCGAGATCCTTAAAGATGGAAAAGTCGTTAAATCAACCATCGATGGACGTCTTGCTGCAGTAGGTGCTTCGTACAGAAATGGTTTTGCGGTTCGACTTCCTAATCTAGACCCAAGCTTAGTGAGTAGCGGAAGCTCTTACATGAAGCACAATGGTGTGTTCACTGATTTAGACTTGGAGCAAGGACGTAGCGAGGCAATCTTTGTTATTGCTAACGACCTTACAGAGAAAATCAGTACTAGTTGTACCTTCTACCGCACCATCAGCTCTTGTAAAGAAGATGAGCAATTCGCTTTCCAAATCGGGATTACGTTAGCTGGCGATGGAGTGAGTACTGGCAGTTGGACTGACATGCCTTACGACCCATTTATTTTCGCGACGCCTGGGTATTATCATGGTGAAAACCTACCTCTACATCCAGGGCGCAGCTGGGAGGTGCACTTGCCAGACCAAGCTCCAACCGAGGCGTTTGATACCGCTAATCTCTTTGAAGCAGGACTAGGCGTTGATGACAGCAATCCATCAACAGGCAAATATTTCAAAACTGCAGACAACCACCCGTGGGCACTGCTGATTACTTCAGACACGGAATGGCAATGGCCACTGGAATATGTAGATATCGTCACCGCCTATCCAAACTTTGCGAACTTTGCTGAATCCGGCGGTACTCAATCCACCGATTGGTTCCAAACACCTGCCGCTGACCAATGTTACTTGCCTTAGGAGAATGATTATGAATATGCCAATTAAACAGACAGTAACAAACGGTCGCCAAAACTTTAGCAATGCTATCTTATCTAGTCTGTCGAATGCTGCACTTAAGAAAAATACGGCTCAGTCGCAGTCAATACGTATTCCATTACTAATCGCATCACTAACGTTGGTAGGGTGTGGTGGCGGAGGCGGCGATGGAGGAGCATCAACTCCTAACCCATCGCCTTCAACACCAGTGACGTCAACACCAGTGACGTCAACACCAGCGACGTCAACACCAGTGGCGTCAGCGCCAGTTACATCACCATCAGTGGTCTCATCACCAGTCACCGTCGCTATAAATCCGGCACCGACACCAGTTAATGCGGTTATCTCCAACGGCCCGCAAGCGTACAAAATGGATGAGCTCGTAATACCTGATGGTTTCGATTATAACTCTGTAGATCAATTCGACCTCAATATTGATATCAGCCACATCTCAACCGATCGTTCGTTTGTATCTGTATATAGCCGATTTACCACAAGAGCAGATTCAACCTACAAGCCGGATTATTCAAGTAAGGTCATTGGAGGCCCTTTAGACAACGGTACATTTACATCCAACTTTTCGGCGCCGCTAAGCGAAGATATTCTGTTGATTGAGATCTGGTTTTATGATGGTCAAGCGCCGCTGCAACAAGTCGTTGCAAGTGACGGATCACAAATCACTTGGTAAACGTAAAGGAATGAAAAGTGCTGAGTTCACTTAGACAATGGCTAAATTCAGTTGGAGTTAGGCAGCAGTCTCGAAGTTGAAAGTCGAATAACAATGCATAAAGGTGAGCAATGAGGCTCACCTTTTTATTTGGGCGCAATTTCAATTTTCAGTACTGGTTATGTTCACTTTATCGAAAGCCTGTCTTATCTTTTAAAGATGACTTTCAAAGGCTTACTTTATGAAACAGTTGAAAATAGGATTCGTTATATTATCGATTGGTATTGGGCTACTTTTATTTCTCACCTATTTCCCGATGACATCTTCTACCGGAGAACGCATTGAAGCCAGAGTCATCTCCAATACGCTCACTCAATCCCTTGACGGACATAGACGCTACCTCACGGTTGAAACTCAAGACAACGAAATATTTCGCGTTTCCATTCCACCAACAACAGACTGCCCTCTTGATTCTGTGGTCGTGCTTGATACATTAAACAATCAAATAACCGGACAAAGCAGCTATCAGTACATCCACTGCCGGGCTGCGCCTTAGTCGCCGATATAACAACAAGAATGGATATAAGAAGAATGAATCAGCCACTCATTTCACCAGAACAACTTCAACAACGTTTGCTAGAAGAAGACAACATTGTAATCCTCGACGCCAGTATCGAATTTCAGATCCCAAGTGAGTCAGAAAAGATCAAAGGACAAATGATACCTAGTGCGATTCGTTTCGATTACGACAAAGACTTTTGTAACAAGCACACTCTGCTCCCTCACATGTTCCCGACCGAAAAACACTTCAATACACGCGCACAAGAAATTGGTATCAATCAAGACAGTACGATAGTGGTTTACGATAACTCAGGAACTTTTGCCTCGCCTCGCGCATGGTGGATGTTTATAGCAATGGGACATAACAACGTTTATATCTTAGATGGCGGTTTACCAGCATGGATAGATGCAGGTTACGTAACAGACACTAACTATAAAACAGAATTTCAAGCCGGGAATTTTGATGGGAGTATTCAAGACGACTATTTTGTTAATGCTCAACAAATCGAAAGCTATTCCGCTCACAAGAGCGCGAACATTGTAGATGCGCGTTCTCAAGCTCGCTTCGATTCAGAAGTTCCAGAACCACGTGAAGGCTTACGTAGTGGCCACATCCCAAACTCAGTTTGCTTGCCGTTCGCACAAGTCTTAAATGCAGGTAAATTGAAGCCTCAAGAAGAGTTAGTTGACATTTTCTCGACTCTAAACTTAACCCCCTCTCAACCAATGTTCTTTAGCTGTGGCTCTGGTGTGACGGCTTGCATCATTTTATTAGCCGCTAAACTGGCTGGTTATTCAAGTGATATGGGCGTTTACGATGGCTCATGGACTGAATGGGGCGCAAATGAAAAACTACCTATTACCGTAACTAAAAAGTAATTCAGCTTCGCTTAATGATACTGTTAGAATATACTGTACATGCATACGGAGCTCACTAAAGGTTATGGCTGAAGCCCATGACACTTAAGCATCTTATTGCTCAATCAGCTAGGCACTTATGAACTCAAGCGTTTAACACGGTTGTAACTTGAAGACGCAGTCACTTGAAGACACCTAGGTAGTGACAGAGTTAACACTACGTAGGTGTAGAGCCATCCGATTTTTAACAAAAACTGTGATTAATCATGGGTTAATTGTCAGCACGTTTATGAGTGTTAATATTTCATTCAAGAATCTCTGTTCGTAG
Source organism: Vibrio sp. FF266 (assembly GCF_041439695.1). NCBI lineage: Bacteria > Pseudomonadati > Pseudomonadota > Gammaproteobacteria > Vibrionales > Vibrionaceae > Vibrio > Vibrio sp. FF266. The sequence goes on along the minus strand of NZ_JBGOOO010000032.1, from coordinate 36,012 downwards.
CCGTTACACTATTTAATCATTGATATATTTTTTATGCCTCGTTGTATTAATCACACTGGCGATATAAACGTTTGTCACTTGCAGTCTGTTAAAAGTAGTCACCAACAAAAGGCATCTCATGGCTCTATTTAAGAAAAATATCTGGTCGCTGTACGCTCTGATCGTGCTGCTTACCCTGATACTTTTCAGCGCCTTTGGCATAACCAAGTGGCAATCAAACAGAGATGACTTTACTAAGCAACAACATATCCAAGTCGAGATCTTCTCTAGCTCAGTAAACTCTCTATTAACTAGCCAAGAAGCACTGCTTGAAGTGGTTGGGCATCAACTTGCTCAGCAGTCCGACTTTACCCGAACGGCTTCGATTCAAATTCGACCAATATTAGATAAACTGCTTGATACTCATCCTGCAATAGCCGCTTTCGGGTTACTAAATCCTCAAGGGGATTACCTGTCAATCAGCTCAAACCTACAGCTGTCTGACCAATTTAACTTACTGGATCTCCCATACACCAAAGACTCATTTCTAGAGGCTGTATCTAGTAATAAAATGGTTTTGGGGCGCACTTATTTCCATGATTCTCTTAACAGCCTCGTGATCCCAATGAGAAAATCCATTTCTCTCGATGGCAAGAACGTTGATGCAGTCATGACCGCAGGTTTACGCTTAGACAGCACAATTTTGTTTGAAAACAATGCGCACGCAGGCAATTACAACACGTTAACTCTACTTAGAACCGACAACTATCGTCAGTTTTTTTCTAGCGATATCGAGTCGCTAGACGCTTATTTAAAACCGGTTGATAACGTTCTAATGGATCGCATTACCAAAAGCTTTTCTGAGCAAGTGACTGTCAGCGTCAAAGAAGCGAAAACAGGAAAATACACATATTCTTTCTGTATCGATGATAGCGCTTTCCCATCGCTCGTTAGCGCTAAATACATTCCAGACTACAAGCTTTGGGTTGTCGGCCGAACAGACCTAGCACACGTTGATGGTATATTCGCAAAAGAGTTTGGTGCTCTTTTCTTTGTTTTTGTTGTTCTTCAGTTTGGTTTCTATTTTTTAGTAAAATCGATTGCGAAGAACGAACAACGAACTCGCAGCCAATTGATTTACCAAGCCAATCACGATCCATTAACCTCTCTCCCCAACCGCTCCTATATGCGTAAAAACATTGGCAAGTGGATTGAAGATGAGTCAGACCCATTCTCAATGCTGTTTATCGACATCGATAACTTCAAATGTGTTAATGATACCCATGGACATGACTTCGGAGACAAGGTGCTCAAACAAATTGCATTACGTTTGATGCGGTTTCGCTCCAGAGTCAGCCTATTGGTACGAGAATCCAGTGATGAGTTCTTGTTTTTAACAACGCTGAATAGTGAATCTGAAATTAAGCGACTATCAGAACGAATTATTGAAGTACTTTCTCAACCTTATGAAGTTGAAAGCGCTCAATTTTTGTTGAGTTGCAGTGTAGGTATTGCCCGCTTCCCAGACCACGGAAGAGATTTAGATAGCCTGTTACGCTCTGCCGATATTTCGATGTACAAAGCGAAACAGCAGCAAAACTCATACAGTATTTTTACTACTGAGATGCAAGACGCCCACCTCTACAAAATGAGAGTAGAACAAAGGCTTCGTATCGCTATCGATAAACAAGCTTTATTTATGGTTTTTCAACCATTGGTTCGTGCCGATGAAAGTACTCACGGTGTAGAAGCGCTTGTGCGTTGGGTAGATGATGAACTGGGTTTTGTCCCGCCAGACGTATTTATTCCTATTGCTGAAAGCACAGGTTTAATGCAAAAACTCGGCACCTTTATTATTGAATCCAGCGTTATGCAGATCGCTCATTTACACCGAACGATAGAACAAAAGATCGGTCTTTCGATCAATATATCCGTACGTCAGTTTTCACATAAGTCGTTCTCAGAACACCTATTCACTACGCTTGAGAAATATCAGTTCTCACCAAGCTGTTTAACGCTCGAGATTACTGAAAGCTTGTTCATTGAAGATGTGGCTATAGTGAAACCACTGTTTGAAGCCCTCAAAGAAAACGATATTAAGATTTCTCTAGATGACTTCGGTACGGGCTACTCGTCATTGAGCATGTTAAAAGCACTCCCTATCGACGAACTTAAGATTGATAAGAGTTTCATTGAAAACATAGCAGTCGATCAACAGTCACTAACAATGGTCCAGAACATCATCGCTATCGGTAAAAACTTCGGTATGGTGGTGTTGGCAGAAGGCGTAGAATCAAACGAACACTTCGCGATTCTAAAAGCATGTGGATGTGACTTGATGCAAGGTTACTACTTCTCTCGTCCTATTCCTTATGATGAACTGTGCACGTATCTCTCCTCGCTCCCCAAAATCACGAGTAAAGAGTCAGAACCTATTCTTTAGAGAGAGCAAAAGGGAGCCCAAACGGGCTCCCCAGGTTTATATTTTGCTAATCATCTAACTCAGCATGTTTCATCTGCTCATCCAAGTTAAGCACCGTCAAAGCATTACTTACGCTGGTTGCAATCACGTCTACTACGCCGGTTCTTAATGCACCTAATAAAGCTAATGGCTTACTGTTCTCGGCAGCGATGGCAATTACCTCAGCGATTGGGCGGAACTCTTCCAGGCCTAAGCCGATGACTCGGTCACTCATCACAGTGTTTGCGGCTTTGCCGTGTACATCAAAAAAGTCATAACCCGCAAAGTCACCGACCACGCCTTGTAGTAAACGAGATTGGACGACCTCTCCCGCCGTAAACCAACCTAGGTCGACCATGTAGCTGTTTTCACTCATATCACCAATACCGACTAATGCAACATCTGCCTTACGAGCTAGATCGAGTGTTTGCTTAACGGTGCTGTTTTCCATGAACGCGGATTTTTGTGCTTTGTTCTCTGCATAAGCAGGCGCATACAAGGTTTCAGAAGATCCACCGTATTTCTTGGCGAGTTGTCTACATATATGGTCGGCATTAAACATACCGCCTCTTGGGTGAATGCCGCCGATACCACATACGAATTTACAGTCACGTGGGGTAATTACCCCAGTATGGTGAGCAACCGACGATACGTTTCGGCCTTGGCCAACCGTGACTACCATGCCGTTTTTTAGGGTGCTCGTTAGGTAGTTCGACACCAAACCCGCAACCTGTAACCGCTGCTTCTCTTCATTTGGTTGGTCTAGTGCAACCAATGCACGCTTAACACCAAATCGTTCGATCAAACGTTGTTCGATCTTCGCGCTGAATACTGGGTGGTATTTCACGGTGATCTCGACAATCCCTTCATCGCGGGCTTGCTTGAGCATTCGACCAACCTTTGCACGAGAGATAGAGAATTTTTTAGAGATCTCTTCTTGTGTAGCGCCATCTTGATAGTAAGCAACGGCTACTTCAGTGAGGAGATCAGTATTTTCTTCGGAAACATCTTGGATATTCTTACTCATATACCACTCAACCAATATTTAACAATTATTTTACCTGCTGCACTTCCTAATAAAGGAGAGCTCAGTAAGTGATACACAAGCTTACACCCTGAACATATGTAACATCAAGGAGCATTTGATCAGCATAGTGTCCTTGATTTTACTGTTGATTAATTTACCTCACTTTGCCCGCTAAACGTTTGCTTGCATACCCCATGGTTACTAGAGCGAAATATATTTGACTGAAGTCACCATACAGCACTATTTACCGTTGACTTTGGGGCTAGATCGGATAAATATGGCTACATCATTTACTCATCGAGCGATCAAATGTTCTGTGCAAATGTTCGTTCGGAGAAAAATTTAAATTAATGTAAGTTTGACTCACTGGTACAACCATGAGGAACTTCATTAGTTCGCTTGCAAATGCCCACACCTCTCCCATTAAAGGGGTGTTCTGCGATACATAGGATGATCAAAATGAGCAATAAATTAGAGCAACTTCGTAAACTAACAACTGTTGTAGCTGACACTGGCGATATCGAAGCTATCAGCAAGTACACTCCTGAAGATGCAACAACTAACCCATCTCTAATTCTTAAAGCCGCTCAAATTGCTGAGTACGCACCTCTAATCGATGCTTCTATCGAATACGCTAAAGCGCAAAGTGGCGACAAAGCACAACAAGTTCAAGACACTTGTGACATGCTTAACGTGAACATCGGTAAAGAAATCCTTAACGTTGTACCTGGCCGCATCTCTACTGAAGTAGATGCTCGTCTTTCTTACGACATGGAAGGCAGCGTTGCTAAAGCTCGTCAACTTATCAAAATGTACAACGACGCTGGCATCACTAACGACCGCATCCTTATCAAACTGGCTTCTACTTGGGAAGGCATCCGTGCTGCTGAAATCCTAGAGAAAGAAGGCATCAACTGTAACCTAACGCTTCTATTCTCTTTCGCTCAAGCTCGTGCTTGTGCTGAAGCTGGCGTATTCCTAATCTCTCCTTTCGTTGGTCGCATCATGGACTGGTACAAAGCGAAAGAAGGTCGAGATTTCGAAGCTTCAGAAGATCCAGGCGTAATCTCTGTTTCAGACATCTACAACTACTACAAAGAGCACGGCTACAAGACTGTTGTTATGGGCGCAAGCTTCCGTAACATCGGCGAGATCCTTGAACTTGCTGGTTGTGACCGTCTAACTATCGCTCCTCAACTTCTAGCAGACCTAGAAGCAGCTGAAGGCGAAGTAGTAGAGAAGCTAATTGACTCTAACGGTACTAAAGAGCGTCCTGCTGCAATGACTCACGCTGAGTTCCTATGGGATCACAACCAAGACCCAATGGCTGTAGAGAAGCTAGCTGAAGGCATCCGCAACTTCGCCGTAGACCAAGGCAAACTAGAAGACATGATCGCAGCTAAGCTGTAATCACTACTTAATAAATAAGAGGAACGAATTTCGTTCCTCTTTTACATCTATCCACGAATTTTTAATTTCGAATCAATTTTGGAAGCAATTATGAACCGCAAACATCTAGCTAACGCTATTCGTGCTCTAAGCATGGACGGCGTACAACAAGCAAACTCTGGTCACCCTGGCGCACCTATGGGTATGGCTGACATCGCTGAAGTACTTTGGCGTTCTCACCTGAACCATAACCCATCAAACCCAGAGTGGGCTGACCGCGACCGTTTTATCCTGTCTAACGGCCACGGCTCAATGCTGATCTACTCTCTGCTTCACCTAGCAGGTTACGAGCTTTCAATTGAAGATCTTAAGAACTTCCGTCAACTGCACTCTAAGACTCCAGGTCACCCAGAATACGGTTACGCACCAGGTATCGAGACGACTACAGGTCCTCTAGGTCAAGGCATCACCAACGCTGTTGGTATGGCGATGGCTGAGAAAGCACTTGCGGCACAGTTCAACAAAGAAGGCCACGACATCGTAGACCACTACACTTATGCATTCATGGGTGATGGCTGTCTGATGGAAGGCATTTCTCACGAAGCATGTTCTCTAGCGGGTACGCTAGGTCTTGGTAAGCTGGTTGCTTTCTGGGATGACAACGGCATCTCTATCGATGGTGAAGTTGAAGGCTGGTTCTCTGACGATACACCTAAGCGTTTTGAAGCTTACGGCTGGCACGTAATCCCAGCGGTAGATGGCCACGACTCTGACGCTATCAACGCGGCTATCGAAGCAGCTAAAGCGGATCCTCGTCCGACTCTAATTTGTACTAAAACAGTAATCGGCTTTGGTTCTCCAAACAAAGCAGGCACGCACGACTGTCACGGTGCACCATTAGGCGCTGACGAAATCGCAGCAACTCGTAAACAACTAGGTTGGGAGCACGGTCCTTTTGAAATTCCGTCGGAAGTTTACTCAGAGTGGGATGCGAAAGAAGCAGGCGCAGCTAAGGAAGCAGCGTGGAACGAGAAACTTGCAGCTTATGAAGCAGCATACCCTGAGCTGGCAGCTGAATTCAAACGCCGCGTAAACGGTGATCTTCCTGCTGAATGGGAAGAGAAAGCATCGGCAATCATCGCTGATCTTCAAGCTAACCCTGCAAACATCGCATCACGTAAAGCATCTCAAAATGCACTAGAAGCGTTCGGTGCTATGCTACCTGAATTCATGGGCGGCTCTGCTGACCTTGCGCCTTCTAACCTGACTATGTGGTCTGGTTCTAAGTCTCTTGAAGCAAATGACTTCTCTGGTAACTACATCCACTACGGTGTACGTGAATTCGGTATGACGGCTATCATGAACGGTATCGCTCTGCACGGTGGTTTCGTACCATACGGCGCAACGTTCCTAATGTTCATGGAATACGCTCGTAACGCTATGCGTATGGCTGCTCTGATGAAAACTCAGAACATCCAAGTTTACACGCACGATTCTATCGGCCTAGGCGAAGATGGTCCTACTCACCAACCAGTTGAGCAGATCGCTTCTCTACGTCTGACTCCAAACATGAGCACATGGCGTCCATGTGACCAAGTTGAGTCTGCTGTTGCTTGGAAACTGGCAATCGAGCGTAAAGATGGTCCTTCTGCACTTATCTTCTCTCGTCAAAACCTTGCACAACAAGATCGTGACGCTGAGCAAGTAGCAAACATCGCTAAGGGTGGTTACATCCTGAAAGATTGCGCTGGCAAGCCAGAGCTTATCCTTATCGCAACGGGTTCTGAAGTTGAGCTAGCGGTTAGCGCTGCTGCTGAACTAACAGCTGAAGGCAAGAAAGTACGCGTAGTCTCTATGCCTGCTACTGACGCATTCGACAAGCAAGACGCTGAATACCGTGAGTCTGTACTTCCATCTGACGTTACGGCACGTATCGCTGTAGAAGCTGGCATCGCTGACTTCTGGTACAAGTACGTTGGTTTCGGTGGCAAGATCATCGGTATGACAACGTTCGGCGAATCTGCACCAGCAGGCGAGCTATTCAAGATGTTCGGTTTCACTACTGAAAACGTAGTAAACACAGCAAAAGAGATTCTTGCTTAGTCTTGATTAAATTGCCTCGCCCTTAATTAGGTTGATGCATTATTAGTTCTACAATACCAAACGTATAAAGTGAAACTAAAAGGCCTGACTTCGATAGTCAGGCCTTGATTACCGCTTAACAGAAATGTCTAACGTTACAGGATCATTTCACATAGCTGGCTTTTTGTTTACCAGAATCTTAACTCTCTACTTATCGCTCCATACTGCCATTTCATTACCACTTGGCTCTCTAAAATGGAAGCGTCGCCCGCCGGGAAAGCTGAATATCTCACGGTTTATCTCGCCACCAGCATCAGTCACATCACGCTTGGTTTGCTCAAGATCTTCGCTATAAAAAACCATCAACGCCGCACCACCTTCAGCATTGGACGCTAGATCCGCTAAATAAAACCCACCCATTAAGCCTTTACCTTCAAAAGCAGAATACTCAGGGCCGTAGTCTTCAAAGACCCAACCAAACACTTGGCTGAAAAATGCCTTCGTGGCGGCAATGTCTCGCGCTGCAAATTCAATGTAGTTAATTGAGCCGTGTTCCATAACGGGTTCCTTCTGCTTTATGCTTTATGCCTTTTCCCTAATGATAATATCTTACGCCCTAATTAGAATAGCTTATGCCCTAATAATAATGGGTAGCGGGCTTGAAGATCTAATCTTAGACAATCACGTCAACTGACATCACTTTTTACGAACAACGGGGTAATCAGAACCATGTAGCTCTTGCACAAAGCCAGAACCATCACCACTGTGCGTGATCCATACTTTTTCTTTCGCTCGCGTCATTGCCACGTAAAACAAACGACGCTCTTCCGCATAAGGGAACACATCCGAAGATTCAGTCAACGCGCCATCAATGTGCAATTGTTTCTTCTTCGCGGGGAACTGTCCTTCATCAACGCAAAGAATAATCACGAAATCCGCTTCTTTACCCTTACTCGCGTGACAAGTCATGAAGCTGATATCAATTGAGGTATAGATCTTTTTCCAGTCTTCCAACAGCTCTGGTTTGTGGTAATGATTTCGCCCAAGCAACATCACTGATTTATTCGCTTTACCTTTTGCTTGCCTGTTTATCTGATCGAGGATCTTCTCAACTTCTTTGCTTGGCGCACTATAAACCGACTTCTGCTTCTGTTGTTTGAAGCTGTTGAGCTCTTTTGGTAATTGAATCGGGTTTTCCTGCACAAAGCGATTGGCAACCGAACCTAACTGATTGTTAAATCGATAAGTCGTATCTAGATGATGAATTGTCGAGCTCTCAAAACGATCTTTAAAGCCCGTCGTTAGATCAACATCTGCACCCGCGAACTGGTAAATTGACTGCCAGTCATCACCTACGGCAAAAATAGAAGCTTGGTGCTGCGCTTTCGATTGATTGCACAAGGCTTCAACCAAGGCTAAACGATCTGGTGAGATATCTTGATATTCATCGATCATGATGAACTTCCAAGGCGAAATGAATTTCCCCTTCTCGACATACTGTGTCGCTCGGCTGATCATGATTGAGAAGTCGATATGATTCTGTTCTTTCAATTCCTTTTGCCAAGCGGTTACGCATGGCCAACACAGTGAAAGCTCGCTATTGAGGCGCGTATAGTCACGGTGATCAATCAGTTGTTGCTGTACTTCTTTTTTCGTTAAACCCGATGCATTCAACTGTTCAAGTTGCTTTTCAAGCCAACCAATCAATTTAAGATTTGAAACATGACTACCTAGCTCATCATCACCGGTTAAATAAGCAATTGGCCATTTAGACAAGTGCTTTTGCCAACGTTTAAAGTTGGTCGGCGTCATCCAGTGCTTCTTCAACCAATCAATGCACCATGCTTGGCGTTGGTTGTCATCGAGTGCGAGCGGAGAAATAACCACGCGTTCGGGTTCAACTTGATTCAGTATCTTTAGACCCAACTGGTGGAAAGTACTGACTTGCACCTTCTCGGCTGATATGCCAATTTTGCTGTTAAGGCGCTGCTTCATCTCTTCCGCGGCTTCACGACCAAAGGCGAGCAGTAACAACTCTTTAGCTTGAGCTTGGTGGCTTTGCAATAAATACGCGACGCGAGCGGTGAGAACACTGGTTTTACCTGAGCCTGCGCCCGCTAAAATAAGGTTGTGATCATCATTCATCAAGACCGCATATTGTTGCGACAAGTTCAGGGGTGACGACTCACATTGAGCAAACAATACTTCCCAATTTTGTCTTTCTGTCTCTAACCACTGTTGATTCCTCTCGGCTTGCTGAATTTCCGTTTCAGACAACCATGGCTGCATTCGAGCAATGCGGTTTGGCATGCGCTGTGCCGCTTCCTCTAGAGTCATCGTCATATTTTCCAGACCTGCGTTGACCATGTCGACCCAAGTCTTCACTTTAGAATGCGGTAGGAAAGCAGGAAGTTGCTCAAGACGTGTCAATTCATCTTCCCATTGAGGAACGTGCTCTGCCAACTGTTCACATTGTCTGTCATGCCACTTCTGATAAGCAGCAACCGATGCGCGCGCAAATTGACGACATTGTTCCCATGGAAGGCCTTGGACTAACCAGCTTCGCTGTTTGCCATCTTGTTGATTAGCAAAAAACTGCAACGATCCCCAAAACAATCCGCGCTTTATCGCGATCTTGCCACTCCAAATAGTGAAAGGGATACGTTCTTCACTGCCTACTGAAGATAACAGCAGGCGTGGACCATCAAGCTCAACTTGATGATATTCATTTTGAATAAAAAACTGTGCAGTCTTATTAGCGCTTAGCTGCATTGGAGCGTGCTCTTTAATTGGGAATATTGAATTTATATCATGATGCAGTGAGAATTAATAATGTCTCACTGCTTATCGACGCTTTCATAACCACCTAGGGGCAATTATGGATAAGTATCAAATTCTTGTGCTTGATTTCTGTTAGGATTATGGTTTTAGTGTGTCAAGTGAGCGACTGTGGACTTCTCAGCAAAACTACGCCTTTATTGGGCGAATAAAACCATAAATTACAGCGTATTAATTCTCATCACTCTGCTCGGTGTTGTAGTACCTGCTTGGTATTATGGTCAAAACACACTGATCACACCATTAATTTTAGGGGTTATTGCTGCGGCTCTTGCTGAAAGTGATGACAGTTTTACTGGCCGTCTCAAAGCACTCACATTGACCTTTATCTGTTTCGCTGTAGCCGCTTTCTCTATCGAGATCCTGTTCGATACACCTTGGCTGTTCGCGATAGGGCTTTTCGTTTCAACCTTCTCTTTTATTATACTCGGTGCAATTGGCCCTAAATACGCCAGTATCGCGTTTGGTTCGCTGCTTGTTGCTATCTATACCATGCTCGGTGCCCATGAGAGCACCAACCTTTGGTTTCAACCGCTTCTACTTTTAACCGGCGCCGCTTGGTACTACTTCATGTCGATGATTTGGCAGATTGTTTGGCCGATGCAGCCCGTACAGCAAAACCTGGCGACGGTATTCGATCAAATCGGCAATTACATCGGCTCAAAAGCGGAACTCTTCTACCCTGTATCTGACCTTATTCCTCAGCCACATCGCATTATTGAAGCTAAGTTAAACGCCAGTACCGTTAATGCACTCAACATGTGTAAAGCAACACTGCTTAACCGATCTAAGCGCGGGCACATTGATGGTCCGAGTGACCGATTCCTAAACACCTATTTCATCGCACAAGACATTCATGAACGCGTAAGCTCTACCCACTACCGCTATCAAGAGCTGGCAAAGCACTTTGAACGCTCTGATGTGTTGTTTCGATTCAAGTATCTACTAGAAGCCCAAGCCACAGCCTGTAAAGAAGTGGCGAGCTCATTGAAAGTCGGAGCTGAATACCAACATGGCGATAAGTCTGTATTAGCACTTGATGAGTTAATGTCTTCGCTTAACCATCTTAACCAACAGAACAAGCCCGAGTGGAAATCACTGCTCAACCAACTGGATTACTTATTCAATAACCTAGCTACCGTCGAAAAGCAGCTCTCGAATATCAGTAACCCGGATGCGGAAAAGTTGGAAGAAGACGTATTGGACGATACCAACCCTCATACTTTGACGGCAATGTGGCACAAGATCAAAGCCAACCTGAATACCGACTCGATGCTGTTTCGTCATGCAATTCGTATGGCAATCACATTGACGCTCGGCTACGGGATCATTCAAGGTTTTGAGATTGAAAGAGGTTATTGGATTTTGCTAACAACACTGTTTGTGTGCCAACCAAACTACAGTGCAACGCGACAAAAGCTGACGGCTCGTGTCATTGGCACCGTCGCAGGCTTGTTGATTGGAGTACCGTTGTTGACCTTTTTCCCATCTCAAGAGAGTCAGCTGGTATTCATTGTGGTCAGTGGCGTGATGTTCTTCGCTTTCCGTATCAATAACTACGGTTTCGCGACCGCCTTTATCACACTGCTTGTGCTCTTTTGCTTCAATCAATTAGGGGAAGGCTACGCAGTTGTATTGCCCAGACTAGCAGATACCTTCATTGGCAGCGCGCTCGCTGTTTTAGCGGTTAGCTATATTTTACCGGACTGGCAATCAAAACGACTTCACAAGGTGATGGCAGATGCGCTTGATTCCAATAAAGATTATCTCGCTCAGATCATTGGCCAATACCGTGTAGGCAAAAAAGACAGCCTTAGCTATCGTATTGCACGCCGCAGTGCACATAACAATGATGCAAATCTGACTGCCGCTGTTAGTAGCATGCTGGTTGAGCCGGGTAAGTATCGTACATCTGAAGATGAGAGCTTCCGATTCCTAACACTCAATCATGCACTACTCAGCTATATCTCTGCTCTGGGAGCTCATAGAACACGTATCGATGACGAAGCGACACACAAACTGGTACTGGACGCACACAGAGTAATACACGAGCATCTCGACGCTCTCAACGACCAGCTGTTTTGTCATCAAGAACAATGCGAAGTAAAAAACGCTTACGATCCTGAACTTGATAAGCGTTTAAGTGAATGGCGAGAAGAGGATGAGAGCTCTGTTAGAATGGTTCTACAACAGCTACATTTGATTTATCGAATGCTTCCAGAACTGCATACCTTAGCCACAAAATTTGCAGTTAAAGTTAAGATTGAAAAGCCGCTTGAAAAAGAAGTTTCAAGATAAAAAACAAAACAACAGTAAAAACAAAAAGATAATGAAGTTGCTCATTTTTTGAACACTCCGTATGTTTATACATTGCTCTACCAAAAGGCTCATCTAGGTAGAGCAACCACTTGCCTACCCTTTATCTACAAGGGCCGTTCAAATCTTACACGCATGCAAACTTGCTGACTTTGATTGACTCATCCATAACTTTGCCTAACATTCCTCGGACAAAAAACAACCAAAGGGATCTATAGTTGTCTTAGTTTTAGGAAACTTCAAACTTCATTTAATATTCACTTAATCTTGTTTGATTTATTGAATCAGTAAGCTATGCTCTATTGAGCATATGGATTTGAACTAAGGTCTCATTATGAATACACAGCAATTTGAAGCATTTAAGCAGAAAATACAGCTCCTTAACCCGCAGCAATTGAAAGCACTTCAAGGTGAAATAGACGAAAACCTTGAAACAGATCAACCTTCTCTTTTGACAGACGAAGAGTTAAACGTACTGAATGAGTTGTTCAATTAATAGACTAATGTCACTATTTTAGCTTAAATCCACCTGATCTTAGTAATTTGTAGCCGTTCTCCATTGCACTCAAAATATCGTCCGCCTAGACTCATTTCATACGTCAATAAAAGGTTCTGCTATGTCGATATCTGGTATTCAATCTGGTTACGCCATCATTCAGCAGTCAACCAACATGGCTGAAGAAGCCGCTATCGAGCTTAACCAAAACTCCAAACACTCTCCAAAAACCAACGACACTTTCCAAACTAGCGATTTGAGCTTCAATCAAATAGAACCTGAACAATCCATTTCGTTTAAAGAGAAAGAGCCTGAACCAGCTTCTTCCTCTACTGAAGCGTTATTAAAGCTGACACAGAGCGCAAATTACAACCGTGTTGGTGCGAGTGTGGTTGATCGTCAAAACGAAGCCATTGGTAGCCTTCTCGATATCCATATCTGATTCGAGCTACTATTTATCGATTTGATGGTTACCCTCTTTTTGACTAACAAATGGCTCTAAATCCATACAAACTGTAACTCATTATATCAGGCACTTGTTTCTGGTTTATTACTCGGTAGAATCAGCGCAAATCAATTTTGCTGCACAAACTTTACTTCATACTATTTATGCCAAAACTAAATCTGCATCGCCGTGACTATGTTTCTATTTTAGGAGGCGACATCTCCGCAGACGAATTAGAAAAGAAGCTCCAGCCTCATTTTGATAAGCCAGTGAATAAACTGACTCCGAGCCCTTATCTGACTGAAAAAAACCTTACACGTCGCTGGGCGGCTCTCGATAATGCAGACTCGCAGCAAGAACTGCTCGACCCTCATACTCAAAGCCAGATTCAGGCTTATGAGAAAAACATAGAGCACTTTATTGGCACGGTAAAAGTCCCTGTTGGTATATCTGGCCCTTTAAGAGTCAATGGCCTGTTTGCTAAAGGCGACTACCTAGTCCCACTTGCAACCACTGAAGCGGCGCTTGTCGCGTCGTATAACCGTGGTTCAAAGCTGATCACAGCTTGTGGTGGTGCAAGTGCAATGTTGCTCAATGAAGGCGTAACACGCACTCCTGGTTTCGCATTCCAAGGATTAGTTGAAGCAGGACAGTTTGTGGCATGGGCAGTGACCCAGTATGACCAATTTAAAACCTTAGCTGAATCAACAACGTCGCACGGCAAACTTACCGACATCAATATCAACATCGAAGGTAACCATGTTTACTTGGTGTTTGAATTTCTAACCGGAGACGCTTCTGGTCAGAATATGGTAACTATCGCGACCAACGCTGTATTTGAGTACATCATAGAAAATACGCCGGTTAAGCCCGATCATGCTTTCCTTGATGGCAACTTATCAGGCGATAAGAAAGCCAATACACAAACCTTGCGCAGCGTTCGTGGTAAAAAAGTCACAGCCGAGGTCAATATCTCTGCTGAGCTTGTCGCTAAGTACCTCCACACCACACCAGAGAAGATGGTGCAGTTCGGACAAATGACCACAGTCGGTGGCGCTCTAAGCGGTACGATTGGTATCAATGCTCATTATGCCAATGCACTTGCTGCACTCTACATTGCTTGCGGTCAAGACGCGGCGTGTGTTGCTGAGTCTGCGATTGGTATGACTCGTATGGAGCTCAACAAAGAAGGTGGTTTGTACGCGAGTGTAACGCTGCCTAACTTGATGTTAGGAACAGTCGGTGGCGGTACTGGCCTACCAAGCCAAAAAGCGTGTCTCGATTTACTAGGGCTACACGGCAACGGTAAATCACAAGCCTTAGCTGAGGTTTGTGCGGTTTTATGTTTGGCGGGTGAGCTATCGATTGTAGGCGCATTCTGTGCGGGTCACTTTTCGTGCGCTCATCACAAGTTAGCGCGCTAGTTTCTGTTATAAAACCTTAAACCGACCGTTGTCACGCATTGAGTGAGTTGTGTATGGATTACTTACATTTATCGCGAGTGAGCCTTAAACACCTCACTGCGCTTCATATTATGCTGAACACCCACAGCGTCACTCAAACGTCAGAGCAACTCTTTGTCAGCCCTTCGAGTGTGAGTAAGACATTGTCTCAGCTGCGTGACATCCTTAATGACGAACTTTTCTATCGAGACGGCACCAAGCTGATCCCGACTCCCTTTGCCCTGAAAATAGCGCCCACTGTTCACGCGATCCTTTCCAGCATGAACGGGTTACTTCACCAAAAGAGTTTTACTCCTCAGGAGTATCAAGGCAGCTTTTCACTTTCGATGCGTGAAAGTACCTTCGAAGTGTTTGCCTCGAAGATCAGCAAAATCACCACTGAACTTGCACCAAAAGCCAAACTTAATATCTATTCGAAACAGGAGCTTGGATTCGATGCTTTGCTCAGTGGTAAGGTCAACTTGATCCTGTTGCCACACGATATCTCTCAACCCCCAACGGATAATAAAGAGCTGGTGTGGGAAACAATTCTTCCTGATGAAATGGTTTGTTTGATGGGCGCACACCACCCTCTCGCTCAGCAAGAACTAACGGTTGAAGGTTATTTAGATTACAAACATATTGGAATCTTAGATAACGAACTGTCTAAGCCTTACTTTGAGCAAAACTTAGTGCAATGTCATAAGCCTAGAGAGATGGCGATATCGGTAGCGGACTTTGGCGCGGCGGCGGTGTTATGTCACCACACACCTTTCTTGTTCACTTGCTCAAAACAATGGGCTGAGCATGCCAAACAAGCACAAGGCTTGGTAAGTAAACCGCTTCCTTTTGATTACGGAAAAGTGGCGTATAGCTTGGTGTGGAACAAGCCAAACATGAATGATCAGGCGA
Organism: Vibrio sp. FF266; assembly: GCF_041439695.1. Taxonomy (NCBI): domain Bacteria; kingdom Pseudomonadati; phylum Pseudomonadota; class Gammaproteobacteria; order Vibrionales; family Vibrionaceae; genus Vibrio; species Vibrio sp. FF266. Next base: position 20,625 of record NZ_JBGOOO010000032.1, on the reverse strand, counting down.
TCAAATGGTTGTGTGACTTGTTTTTAGAAGCCTAACTCTTTTCGCATTGATGACCGAAAATATTAGGTATAAACCTCAGGGGTTTGCATTGCTCTTTGAACAATTGAGTAGAGCTTATCGTGAAAGCTCTGCATTTGTTGTTCGGTGCATTTAGGCCACTCTAAAGCTTCGCCAATTACCCCATGATGTTGAAACGCATTTAACCGAATTCGAACATCACTTGGCAAACCCTTCAAGTAATACCCGACCTGCTCTACCTCGATATCTAGGTCACTTTTATTAGGAATATGCAGTAACCGAACTTCATGTAATTTGCCTTTATCAGCTAAGTAGTTAATGGTTTCAAACACTCGATGGTTCCCTCTACCCACTAACCATTGATGCGTTTCAGATTGCCATGATTTTAGGTCGATCATCGCACCATCAAGGTAAGGTAATACCTTATCCCAACCTTGCTGTGTCAACGAGCCATTACTATCAATAAAACACGTTAAGTGTGCCAATTGCGGATCGCTTTTGATCGCCTGAAATAGCTCGACGATAAACGGCAATTGCATGGTCGCCTCGCCACCCGAAACGGTAATACCGCTCAGGAAGAATTGATTGTGCCTAACCAGTTCAAGCACATCTGATACCGTCATCGTGGTGATTTTGGGGCTAGACTTATGATCACAGATATCGACGCACTGATCGCAGTTGGTACACGCTAACGGACCCCACTTCACTTTGCCTTCAATAAGACTCAGAGCACTGCTCGGGCAGCCACTCACGCAGTCTCCACAATGGTTACAGTGGTTGATGGTGTGTGGATTATGACAAGTGATGCAATCGAAATTACACCCCTGTAGGAACAGCATCAAGCGATTTCCTGGTCCATCAACACAAGAAAAGGTCAGCACACGGCTGACCTTCGCTTGTTTTTCTGTCTTATTATTTTTAACCCTAGCCATTTGAGTTGTTAGATCAGAAATTTTCATAATTCACATTGTTCGTATTCGAGAAACACATAACATGCGTACGTTAAAGCTATTCGTATGCCGGCGACATCTCTAAGCTCGCTACGCGTGGTTTACGCTCTAGTATGCCCGTATTTTTTGCAGCTTCAGCACCAAGGAAAGTGGTATTGGTGCGTGAACCTTGCTCGTCATATTTGGCAATGTCAGACAGCTTAATCATATAACCTGTCACACGAACCAAATCGTTCGATGCTACGTTAGCGGTGAACTCACGGTAACCCGCTTGAATCGCCCCTTTACACAGGTTGAACATCGCTTCTGGATTGGACTTCACCGTTTCGTCGATGGTCAGAATGTCGCTGATACCCGACGTGTAGAACTTGTGGTGACCAGCCGTCGCACGTACGTAAGACACTGGATCTGGTTCTGTTCCATAAGGGATGCGTACACCCGGCGTCACATCTTCATCGAGGCTGATACCACCTTGAGCGTGTAACAGAGCCTTACCTTCCAGCCCATATTTCACTTCCGAGTTTTCAACAATCTCAGCCAGCTTTTCAGAAATACGATGGCCTAACTGATTTGCTTGTTCATCGTGACCATAGCGCCCTGCTTTGCCTTCTTTTTCCATTAAGATGTTAACCGCCTCAGCCATGCCATAAATACCAAACATTGGCGCAAAGCGATCTTCTTCAATTAAGCCTTCTTTGGTTAAGAAGCCTTCGAAGAAGTTAGACTCTTCATGTAAGAAGCGACTACGTGCATTCATCAATTCGATCATGATGCTGCTGTAGTTAGGTAGTACTTGCTGTAAGAAGTCTACGCTGTCTTCAGATTTCAGAGCCACTTGCTTGAGGTTCATACGTACTAGCGTGTTTGAACCACCCGCCAGAGGCAAAGAGTTGTAGCAACTCACGATGCCAAAACGCTTATCTCCGTACGCAGCGGCGTGTGCAGGATAATTGGCAATGTGCGGCTTGCTGCATTCACAGATATTGCTCGCAGCATGACGAAGCAGGTCATCAGATGTGACTGCAGGGTCGTACATAAAGGTTAAGTTAGGTGCGATCTGCTTGAGTTCAGCATCCACACGTAAAATAGTGCGACATACAATGTTGTCACTAGGGCCAATATTAACGTGCATGAAGGCATCTGGCAGCGTGCGATCCAGCATGATCCAGAACAGCTTCAGCTTTTGGTATACCTGCTCATCCGTCAAACCGCCAACAAAAGGCATCAACACATCGTCCAACTGGCCTAAGTAAACCGGAATTGAAGTCACTGATGGAACGTGATGATAAAGGATGGTGAGCATGTTCAATGCTTCGTCGAAATTAGTAGCCGCGCTAAGCTCTAAATACTTGGAGCCTTGATGTAAGTATTTAGAATAATCAGGAAGCACATAGCGCGGCTTAAATGGGGCGTGACCTTCAAACATGTCACACAGCACACCTTGTTGTAAGGCTTGCTCTACTTCATTGCTTACCGGCATATACGGCAGACTGGCTTCAGCTTCTAAGGCAAGATAGCTCGACTTCTGTTTTGGGGACAGGTTGGCATCTGAAATGATATTGCTAAAGCGTTGTTGTTGTTCTGAAAGTGTTGAAGAAGTAGATGACACAGATTGGTGGCTCATGGTTAAACCCTTAATATTATTATGGGCTTATTTTATATCTCACACTTACATTTCCACTAATGAAATGTATGCAAGCCTACATTTCCAAAATGGAAAACACCATTTGTAACTTAGTAATTTATGAATAGATAGCTTGTAAATTTTGTGAATAGACAGTTTTTAAATTGGCCATTTGCCAATTAACGATGGTTGTTTATCGATGATTGTCGTTGGGGAAGGGAAAGAATGAGCAGAAGAGATTAGGCCGCTTAATTGAACCGTTTAGTTTAAAACGCAAGTGCGTATAAATAGAAAACCCACATAACGGATCCAAAGATCGTTGATGTGGGTTTAGTCAATTAAGCGTGAGTGCGGTTATCTGGAGTTATCTATACGTCAACTCCAGATACGTCAACTACAGACAAGTAACCTATAGATGAGGAACCACTTGTTTACGGCCTACACCCATCAGAACCTTCAAAGTACCTTGTGGGGTGTCGATTGAAAACGGTGTTGAGACTTCAACAATCGAAAAACCTGCTGCGCTCAATACATTCTGGGAGCGCTGTTCGCTGACCCCAAAATCTTCGCTGTCGTTTTCTAAGTACCAATCCCAGTGTACAAAAACCCCATCGTTTTCTAACAGAGTATAAATAAGGCTGACCGTATCTTGTAGGTTCGGAATAAAGCCACATACCGAAGAGGCTACCACTAAGTCAAACTGATTTCTGAATGCTGGGTGTTGGGCTGCAAGTCCGCGCGATAAGATATCAACGACAGGCTCTACATTAGACAGCTCTTTTTTATCTAACTCTTCAATCATCCCTTCTGAGATATCGAGAGCGATAATCTCTTTTGCAAAAGGAGATATTTTCTGGCTGAGTAATCCTGTACCACAACCAAAATCAAGGACACGGGTTCCGTTCAAATCAACGAGCTGTGTTAACTGGTCAAATGCGGACTGTGCGAATACAGCAGTAGCGGGGTCGTTATCCCAATCAGGTGCGTACTCGTCCCATTGTTTCGCCATCATGGCCTCCATCTTTACTTCTTGTAGGTTCGGAACGCCCCCAGAATAAACCAAATTAGTCAATTCGTCATAGAGTTATCATGCAAAGATGGACTATTTCTAAGATAGTCAGCACAATATTCAGATAATATGCACCGCCACCCGCTCAATATGGAAATGAAATGAACCTTTCTCAAGTCCAAGCCTTTTGTTCTGTTGCTGATTTAGGATCCGTCTCTGAAGCTGCGCGACAGCTTGAATGTAACCGAACCAAACTGAGCATGTCGATCAAAGCCTTGGAAAAAGAGTTAGATGTCGAACTGTTTGTTCGAAGCGGTAACCATGTCGAGCTGTCTGAGGCAGGTAAGGCCATATATAAAGACTGTGAAGGCATGTTGGTAACGGCAGCACGCATTAAGCAAACCTGCTTACATGTTTCGGGTGAATTCAACGCAGAGATTTGGATCGCACGCGACGATTCCCTACCCGATGAAATGTGGCAAAGTTTATCGCACGCCCTAAACAACAAATACCCTTCCACTTCTTTCAACTTCGTTCTCGCTTCTAGTGGCGACTTGGCTAATCTTGTCGAAACTCAGCAAGTTGATTTTGCGTTTGGTGTCGATTACGAGCGTGTCGACGACCCAAGAATTATCTACAACCCACTCGGCAAGATCCGAATGATGTCGGTATGTAAGAAAGGGCATGATTTAAGTGCGATGCGAAGAGTGTCGGATGAAGTACTAAGAAATTCGATGCAAGCGACCATGGTTTATCTCAATGAAAAAGATAACCCTGAGCTTGAGCCCTTCTCTCGCCGATACATTGGTTTTTCTAGCTTCGATTTTATGTTGGATACGATTCTACGAGAAGATGCATGGGGCGTAATGCCTGAGCCATTGATACGCCATTTATTGCGTGAACAGGAACTGGCGGTGATCAAGCACACTTATGGCCTGACTCAAGAAGACTACTGTATGTTTACCGCGGCAGGTATGGCAGAACACCCAGGAATGAATTGGTTAGCGGATCAGATCAGCGATTACTTGTTTGATTTCTAAAGTGTCAGATAATGTTCTATCTCGACACTTAAAATCGTCTAACAAATAGAAAGCCCTCTCTTTAGAAGACCATCACGTGATCCACTAAATAACGTCCGTCTTCTTCAACTAACACCATTTCTGCCACAAATTCGCCTTTCGCAATGGTATACGCTTGCTTCCAAACAAAGGCGATGGAATCGGAGCGTCTGAATAGCGCCACAGGCTCACGTTCAGCAAAAAAGCCATTACTGTGCTGATAATGATGACACACCTTTTCCAGATACTCAGGCGTCACAATATCCTTCATGCGCTGCGTAAAGTCTCGGCAGTGTTGAGCATGGTCAACCTTGGTTGAACCGTCCATCAAATTGTCCATGATCGGGTTAGCAATCGCCCACAACTCGCTATCGTTGAGATCATCAAATTTCATCTTCATCCATTCCTTTTCAAGTTCAACTCGGCTCTATGTTCAAGGTTCAGGTTCAAACCCAAGTTTAAGGTATAAAGTTTCAATGCGATTTCTGTAACCTTAACAACCTGCTCCTTTACACTGCGAGCCTATGAGACCTTCACAACCTATGTGTTTTACTAATCATAAACCATTTAGCGCCAGTTTCACATTTCCTGAAAAACAGTCATCGTCAACTTTACTGACACCAAAATCTACCACTAAGTAATTGAATAGTAACAACTTGGATGTAAAACGGGTTACCGACATATAAACGTCATCAGATAAAGTTTGTAAAGCTAGCTCAATATTAGAACAATGACGTTATCAAAAACATCTGGAAAATATTATGTGTGACAGGAAAAGCCAAAACGAAAATCGAGTACTATTGTTCTCAGCCCTTTTAGCATCAGGCTTCGCGATTGGCGGATTGGTGTTGGGTCTTCTCGTTGGCTCTCTAGTCATAGTATTTGACGGTGTCTATTCTCTTATCAGTTTACTGTTAACTTTATTGTCACTAGCTGCTTCGAAATACATTAATCGCCCATCAGACAGGGAGTTCCCGTTCGGTCGAGCAATCATTGAGCCAATCGTAATCGCCATTAAAGCGATTGTGATTCTGCTTGTGGTCGGTTATTCACTTTATTCTGCGATTGGTGCTCTGATGACAGGTGGTCGTGAAGTTGATGCTTCTATCGCAACTCTGTTTGGTATTTTCAACGTATTGGGTTGTGGTTACGCTTGGTGGTACATCGCTAACAAGAGCAAACGTATTTCTTCAGGTTTGATTCAAGCTGAGTCTAAACAGTGGCAAATGGATACGCTGTTGAGTGTGGCAGTTACGGCAGGTTTCGTTGTTGCTTGGTTGGTGGCTTACTCTCCGTTTGCTGAATACGCGGTATATGCCGATCCAATGATGATGTTGCTGATGTCTTTCTACTTTATCAAAGTGCCGTTCGACATGTTACGTGAAGCAATGCGTGAACTGCTAATGATGTCGGCAACCAAAGATATTTGTGACGCGGTAGATAAGAATGTTGTCGCTGTGGACAAAGATGCGGAGCAAGATTTGGAGCTAATGGGTGTGACTAAGGTTGGCCCGGAACTAAGAGTCAATGTTGATATTCATACTAACGACCAAGATGCGATTACGGTTGATGATATTGAACGAACACGCCATCAATTAAAGCGACGCTTATCTAAAATGCCTTATGATCTTCAATTGAATTTAAATATTACGGCTTAATGGTCTGGTCCCTAGTAACCTTTATACATCACTTTTATATTATAAGTTTTACTTTCAAATTTGTTCGCCCCTTCGTACAATACGAGATTATCTTATTTTAGTGATCGTGACATGACCCCTTCTAAGCACTTTAATTATTTTTTAAGTGAAAAAATAAACGACATAGTTGAAGCTCCTAATGAAGCAAGTATTCTTACGATTGAGGCTAAAATAAGAGAGTTTGCCTCTGAAAATGACCTGCCAATCCCAAGCGCCGTTGATTATTTTTGTACAGGATCACGGTTATTAAAATTGGGGCAAGTACATCAAGCCTTTGAACATCTAACTGAAGCACTACATCGAAGTGAAATATCCAATATTCACGACATTAAATTCTGCATAGAATACTCTATTGGCGTTGCTCTCATACGATTAGGCTGTTATTCAAAAGCCATTATTTCTCTAACTAAAGCAAGTGCATCAAAAGCCGTTAACAATGAACGCCTCCTAACTCGAATATATAATAATTTAGGTTACATTTTTTTAGAAACCCAAGATTATTCAAAAGCTCAGTACTATTGCAAGCTCGCATGGGAAATAGAAAAAAATTCTCTTCAAGCTTCATCGAGATCAATATTAAGTAACCTTGCTATCATTGATTCAACGCTAGGTAATAAAGCCGAGGCCGAAAGAAAATTCACTTTATGTCGAGAACTACTCAATAAACACCCTAGTCTTATTGGTACTTACTTTTACCACAGTTGCTATGCAGAACACCTTCAATCTATCAACCAGATTGATGAAGCACTCTCTTCTTTTAAGACTGCAATTGAAATCTGTGAATTACTGGGCGACAATTTTTACTTAATCGAAACTTTAAAAATTACTGTTCATGTGCAATAGAGCATGAAAGAAACGATATCCTTGAGCCATATTTAAGCCGTGCTATATCTTTAGGAAACAAATATGGCAGCGCTACATCACTACAAAAACTCGCCTCATCACTATTTAATTTTAGTCGCCAAGAAGCAACGGAAGCCCAACAATCTAAGATAGTTGAGAAGGCCTTTGAACTTCAGTCAATAGCATTCCAGAACCTTTCCGAGAGTAATAACGAAGCCGTTTTTCAATTGTATCAACTGTACTCAGAACGCCCCGCATTAGAGAAAGCACACTCTTTCACAACAGATTTAGATTTAATTACTTCATTTGGTGAGTATTTAAGTTCACATTCAAACCTCACCGATATGATGCAACGCCTTCACGAAGATCTGAAAAAGGTGATGCCAGTTGAGTCTCTTGGGCTAGCTTTGTATAACGAAGATACACAACAACTGACCTATGAAATTTATTTAGACCTGGGTGTTACACTCGAACCTTTCACTGTCGACTGTACAAAACAAGCGACATTAAGTGCATATTGCATTAATAACAGAATACCTTTCTGTCATGGTGCATTTACAAAAGCAGCACTGAACAAACTATTAAATAAACCACTCGGTGAGCACGCTTTAACTGGTGTAACTAAAGAAGACTACTCGTCTGTTATCATGCTGCCGCTCATTCTTGAGGGTAAGCGCCTTGGTGTTCTTACCGTCCAATCCATTGAGCCCAACGCATACCAAGAACATCACTTATCTTTAATGAAACATTTGGGTTCTTATTTATCCATTGATCTTCAGAATAAGCAGCAAAAGAAACAACTTGAAGAACAAAAAATGACGCTCAAAACACTGATGAATTTAGATCCACTCAGTCAATTATTTAACCGTTTAACCTTGGCAGAATCCATCACACAGTGGCGTGATACTGTAGAAATAGAACAACCCTACGCGTTACTATTAATTGATATTGACTACTATAAACAATTCAATGATTGCTACGGTCATGTGAAAGGGGATGAAGTTTTGGTTACCATATCAAAACAGCTTAAACATCATTTTTCAGCAGAATCTTTTAAGGTATTCCGATTTGGCGGTGACGAGTTTTTAGTTTTATGTACGGGTGAAACAAAAAACGCGTTGCTAGCAAAGACTTCTCAGCTCTTATCCGGTGTGCATGATTTAAATATCAGCCACAAGAAGTCCAAATGCAGTGATCGCTTAACTCTTTCGGTTGGTGGAGCGATATTCACACACTTTGATATTTTAAATCTAACCAATGAAGAGCTGATCCAAAAAACAGATAAAACACTCTACAAAGTAAAAGACCAAGGAAGAAATGGAATATTGATTGAAGACTAGGAAATCCTCGCACTGATATATAAGCGCAAATTAAGACTGAGAATGAACATTTTTAGAAGCCGACGCCTTAACCGTCGGCTTTTTGTCTCTGGTTACCCACCAGCAAGCCAGTGAACCAATCGTCACCATACAAACGCCCTGCCAAAAACTCATGCTCAATGACAAACCTAGAATCATAGAAGACAGTAAGGTCGCGAAGATTGGCGTAAAGTAAGACATGGTTGCAAGAAACACCATATTCCCCCCCAGAATCGCTGTGTTCCAAAGCGCGTAACCAGCCCCCATACAAGCCCCGGCAAGCACTAAGTCAATCGCAGCACTTGAAGTCATCACCATGCCTGTTTCATCACTCAATGCGTATTTGATCCACAGAGTGATCGCCGTAGCGATAAAGAAAAGCACAATCGCATTCTGCCCTTTAGCAACGCGTTGGGTGTAATTGCAATATACCGCCCAAATAATCGCGCCGAAGAATGCCATCGAATAGGTTTTAGGGTTGGTCGCAATATTAGCCGCGATTTGCTCGACAGAAAGCCCCTGATCGCCGCTGATACTCCAAGCCACGCCAAAAAACGCTAAGACGATACTTGGATAAACCAACCAGTTGATCTTTTTGTCACTCAACAGCACCGCAAACAACACCGTTAGTGCAGGCCATAGGTAGTTGATAACGGCCATTTCTAAGGCTTGATGTCGGCTATTTGCCATTCCTAAAGCCAGAGCCAAGAAGATTTCGTAGCAAACGAATAAGGCACCACCGATCATCAAATACGATTTAGAGAAGCGCGACAGCTTAGGTAACCCCATAACACAGACTAACAACAGTGAGCTCACTGTATAAAGACTGGCAGCACCACCAATTGGGCCCAGTTGTTCTGACACACTACGAGACAATGCAATTAAGCAGCTCCAAAGTAAAATGGCAGCAATGCCGTAGCAGCTATGGCGATGAGATTTCAGCACGCCTCTTCCTTCTCTTTATTGTAATTGGGTAATCAAAGCGAGCTTAAAGCAAAGATAGGCTTAAGCACCACTATCGATAACTTGCAGTAGGTAAAAATAAGTAGCCGAGCACATAACTGCACTCGGCTATCAATCATTCACTCAAAAATCTAAAAGCAATTGGCTGTTAGCTGTTATGCCAACAAAAGTGCTTGCAGGTCAGCCAAAGACTTCACTTGATAGTGAGGGTTGATGCCGGCTGGTGTTGCCTTTTCTTGACTGTTTAACCAACAGGTCTCAATACCAAAATCCAAGCCACCTAAAATATCAGAGTGTGGGTTGTCCCCGACCATCAATACTCTTTGCTTTGATGGCAATCCAATCAGCTTGTGCGCATGCTCAAAAATTTCCGCGTCTGGTTTAGCGACACCGACTTCCTCAGAAATGATCACATGATCAAAGTAGTCTGTCATTCCTGTTCGTTCCAAACGGATTGACTGCAGCTCTGTGAAACCATTGGTGATGATGCCCATGTTCACTTTGCCTTTTAACGACTCCATCAACTCTTTTGCACCAGGAAGCAGAGAACAGATGTCTGCCATTGCGGCTAAAAACGCACTGTTTAGTGCTGCCGTTGTTGTCTCTAATTTTGTTGCCCAGCTTTCAAAACGCGCGTGCTTCAGTTGTGCCGCCGTAATACGGCCATCTTGGTAATCGACCCATAATGGCAAATTAACCTCTTGATAAACTGAATAATCCTGTTCGCTAAAGTCCACGCCAAAACGGGAGAACATCAGCTTCATTCCTTGAAAAGCATCAAAGTGGAACAAAGTTTCATCTGCATCAAAGAATATCCAATCGTACTTCATTTTATTTCCTATTATTCGCGCGGTTGAGCAGTGCTTGTATTTATTTTCTCGTTGCCTCAAAGGCCAGATGTGCATTCTACTATCAATTTTGTGAGCCTGAATATAGTTCTAAGAATTTATAGAAAACAAGCAACAAGTCATGATGTATCGCAAATTTTGCCACATATTAAACCAATACCATATAAGAAATACACTTAAGTACCGGGAGGTACCATGAAGCACTTCTTACCGTCATCCGTCATGCTCACCCCATTCCTTGTTAAGTATTATGATGAACAACCAGAAGACACCTCTGACGCCTTAGATACCGATGAGTCTCAGCAACCTCAAATTGAAGCTAACGATGACTCACGCAAACCATCGACACAAACTGAACTTGAACCGACGTTGAGTGAATAGCCTTTACTTTCATGGTCATGGAACGCAATTCTGTTATTAAATCAATCAACAGTTCGCTTTCCATTACTGACAATAAACACATAAGAAAACCATAAAAACGATTGCTATATGAGCCCTATCACAACACATAATCACAAAGTGGTAGTTCGGAATCAAAGTTGTTCCAGATCAATGGTCGACCAGTTGATTGCCGACAACATGTAGGAAATTAAAAAATCATAATTAACGGAGTTTTCCAATGTCTACTGCATTTTACATCCCTACAATCAACTTCATGGGTACTGGCTGTTTGAAAGATGCTGCTGATAGCATTCAGTCTCAAGGCTTCAAAAAAGGTCTGATCGTAACGGATAAGATCCTTAACCAAATTGGCGTGGTTAAACAGGTACAAGACCTACTTAGCCAACGTGGCGTAGACGCAGTTGTATTCGACGGTACTCAACCAAACCCAACCATCACTAACGTGAACGATGGTCTTGAGTTACTGACTGACAACGATTGTGATTTCGTTGTTTCACTAGGTGGCGGTTCGCCACACGACTGTGCAAAAGGTATCGCGTTAGTTGCTTCTAACGGTGGAAAAATTGCAGATTACGAAGGTGTAGATCAATCTGAAAAGCCAATGATGCCTCTAATTGCTATCAATACAACAGCAGGTACAGCTTCTGAAATGACGCGTTTCTGCATCATTACTGACGAAGCTCGTCACATTAAAATGGCTATCGTTGATAAGCACACAACACCACTTATTTCAGTAAACGATCCTGAGTTGATGCTTGCAAAACCTGCATCACTAACGGCAGCAACAGGCATGGATGCGTTGACACACGCAATCGAAGCTTACGTTTCAATCGCAGCAACGCCAATCACAGACGCAGTTGCGATTAAAGCAATCGAACTTGTGCAAGCACATCTAAGAACAGCAGTAGCGCACGGTGAAGACATTGAAGCTCGCGAGCAAATGGCTTACGCACAGTTCATGGCGGGGATGGCATTCAACAACGCTTCTCTTGGCTATGTTCATGCAATGGCGCACCAACTGGGTGGTTTCTACGACCTTCCACACGGTGTATGTAACGCTATCTTGCTACCACACGTTCAACGTTACAACGCTCAAGTTTGTCCAGATCGTCTACGTGATGTTGCAAAAGCGATGGGTGTGAATGTTGAAGGTATGACAGCAGAGCAAGGCGCAGAAGCAGCTATCAACGCGATTGTTCAACTAGCAAATGACGTGAACATCCCAACAGGTATTGCTCAACTTGGTGCTAAATTGGAAGACATCCCGACTCTGTCTGACAACGCACTAAAAGACGCTTGTGGTTTCACTAACCCTAAACAAGCGACTCACGAAGAAATCTCAGCGATCTTCGAAGCGGCAATGTAATCTAGCGACAAGTTATTCGAGCTAAAAACACCCGGCTCTTGCTAAAAACAAATAGCTAACACAAACGGGCTCACCTTCTGAGCCCGTTTTTTTATCTGCCCGATACCTTTCAGATCTTTACCCTCATCACTAATCAGTAGTGACTAATCACTCACTGCTCACCACTAAAAAGTCGCATTGTTGCGATCGCTTGGTTATAGTTAAACTATTGATATATAGAATGACAAACAGGTTCCATTGAGTCGTTGGATAGTTAGCACCTCATTATTAGCTTCACTCGTTACCCACTCCGCTCAAGCAGAGGAACAAAATGAGTGCCACAGTCAGCCGCTAGAAGACGCCCCTGTCGAAAAAGCCTATCACTACCTAAACAGTAAATTTTGCCAACCCGCATTATGGTTTGACAGTTTCTTTGTCGATGACCGCATTACCGAAGATGCTCGAGCGGGCACGTCTGTGCGTTGGTACAACGATTTTATTTACTCAGAAGGTGGTGACGTCGACTACTCAACCAAGCTCAACGCACGTTTACATCTTCCCTTTGCAAGTAAGCGCCTAAAATTAATCTACGAATCTGTCAGCGATGAAGAGTTCTTTGATTTCTTTCCACAAGATTCAGAGGAATTAGAGAGCGCACTCGGCCTTCGTTACGATGCTTATGCGAAGGGTTACAGTAGCTTCAATATTAAAGCGACACTGCGTCCGCGTATTGAAGCTCGTTATCGCTTTACCTACCCTCTCACTACCGATGCCGTATTCAGGCTGACCCAACGTGTGTATCAAGAAAAGCAAGAAACTGGCGAGATCACCGATATCGATTTTGATCTTTCTTTGAGTGATGACTTCTTAGCGCGATGGTCGAACTTTGCAGGTTATAACGACGACCTTAAAGGCTGGGAGTACGGTACGGGGCTAACTTTGTATCACTATCTTTCTCAAGACCAAGCTCTGCAATACAGCGCGACGATTGCAGCAACCAGCGAGCCGTATAACCACTACGAATACTCACAGGTGTCGATAACCTACCGAGAAAACGTTTGGAAAGAATGGCTGTTCTACGAATTGATTCCGCGCTACCAATGGGAACGAAAGCCCTATGAGAAACATACCGAAGAAGCCAACATCACCCTTAGGCTTGAAGTCTTGTTCAACAATGTCTAGTGGAACTATTATCTAGTGAGTGTTTGTGAGATTGGGGCATCGTTAGATAGAAAACGAGGCACAAAAAAGCACATCATGTGATGTGCTTTTTCAGTTCTATATAAGGCTTAAACTGTAGTCTTAACCCTTGTAGTTTCTTACTCGTGCCGCTTCTGCTTCACGCTTGTCGACAACGGTTTTACCGATTGGCGCCAATGAGATAACCGCGAGCTTAAGGTGCTGAATCGCAAACGGAATACCTATAATAGTAATGAAACACGCTACTGCTGACATGATGTGACCAATCGCCAACCAGATTCCAGCAAATAAGAACCAAATGATGTTACCAATCATACCAAGTGGGCTGGTCCCGATGTCAGTTTCATTGGTCAATTCATCACGTGAAATCGCTTCTTGACCAAATGGGAAGAATGAGAAGTTACCCATTACAAAACACGCTCTACCCCATGGAATACCAACGATGGTGAGGAATGCGAGCAGTCCGAAGAACCACCATGCCAGTCCCATAAATACGCCACCAAACAGAAACCAAATGATGTTTCCTATTGTTCTCATGTTGTCTTCTCCAAATCTTTGAATGCTGTTTATCTCATATGCCGAGTAAGGCAATACTTGTTCTAATAGGTTCATTATTATTGAGTCTTTATGAACCGCTTATGAATCGCCTAGATTTTCTGTGATTGATACACACCACGAAACGCCAAATCCGCATAGGGATCATCGATTTTATTTGATACCATGTTCGTAGATTTTTAGTATCACAAAGCTAAACAACTACAACAACTACAACAACTAATTTAAGGCCGAATTTATGAGCAACACTGAGCAACCTAAAAAGAAAATGAAAAACTGGGTGCCAATCGTCTTCTTCGGACTTCTCAGCACGGTGCCTGTATTCATGTTTTTAGTCGACGTGTACATCAACCAATACATGTAACAAGACCCCGCCATCCTATCGGCGTAAAAATGAATACAGGAAACATGTCCTGTATTCATCTCAGTTAAATCACTTCTACTGTAATTAATTCAATTCTTCTGCGATCAAATCAACTCTTAGTTAATTAAATCAGCTCTTCGTTAATAAAGTCTAGAATGTCGATCAGCTCATGATCTGGCAAGTTTAGTAAGTTATCACCCACATACCATTCAATCTTACATTGGGTAGGCAGTTCGCTGATCGCTGGGTTTCCTATCCAAACCTTGTGCTTCTTAGCTATATTGTCGCGCAGGATAATGCCATCCTCAAAACTCACCGGTAAATAGAGGTGAAGCATGTTTACTTGGGGTTGCTGCGGGTTCACTTTGAACTGCGGGTAATCTTGTAAGATTTGATAGATTTGCTTGGTACGCTCATACAATGCTGGCATCAACTCGATCCGTTGATCAAACTGCATTGCTGCCGAAACCACGTAAGGCGTGCGATGATAAACATTTCCGCCCTGACGCTTCATCCACGCTGAAGCTTTTGCTACGAAAGCCTTATCACCTAGTAGGAGTGACCCCCCAAGACCATTTAACCCTTTATAGAGCGAAACATAAGCTGTATCGAACCCCTTCGCGATCTCGCTGTATGGCTTTTGATAATACGCGCCACACTCCCACAAACGAGCACCATCCATATGCAGATGAATCGATTGTTCTTTGCAGTACTGCTTTATCGCTTCAAGCTCTTCCCACTCAGGCAGCTGACCACCAATCTCTCGCATCGGTAGTTCATACAATGCCGCGGCAATCTCATCAGGCCAAGCCTTTAAGTCGTCGACATTCCAAGTGCGAAATACATTACCAACCGGAAGTATATTGAAACGGTTCTGGAGCTGATACCCTTGGCGTTCATGGCGCATAATATGGCTGGATTCGTGCATCGCCACCAAAGGATTTCTTTTTTCTTGGCAAGCAATCTCTAACGCTGTCGGTTGATTCATTGTGCCAGTAATCACAAATACAGCCGCTTCATAACCTAGCAGTTCCGCGACTTTGTTTTCGAAGCTCTCGATAAACTCACCATCGCCGTAGCTATCATGGCTCACATTATGTGCCTCACACCATTCAGCCATCTGAGCGAATGTTTGTGCTGGAGTCGGTTCTAGGTGACCGGAAAGCAACAAATCACATTGTTGACGCAAGTCCATGCTCATAGTTTTTCCTTTATTCATTGTCGTTCTATGTAGGGTGATTGAATTATTTACGTTAGCCTTCAACGGTGACATAAAGTGCACCTCTTCGCTTTTATTATTAGCGAATAATTAGTTTTACGCAGTCATCGGCTGCGTGTGCCGGAAATACTCAAATTGACGGGTGTTTTATATAATTAAGTCCCTAAAAACACGCGCATCTAACTAGATAAGTATGGGCTAATTCGTTGTTGTTCAACCATTCTTCTATTATTGTATATCTATAATTCCAATAAATATTATTCGTTAATGGACAAAGAGGGCTATATGTCGAAAAATCGAGTCTTGGTGCTATTCGCCCACCCTTCTCAGCATCGCTCTGAAGCGAACAAACCCTTATTTGAGCAAGCCAAGCGTATTGAAGGCGTCACCTGTGTCGATCTTTATGCTGAATACCCGACCTTCAAGATCAATATCGATCGTGAACAGAAACGCCTGTTGGACCATGACATCATCATTTTTCAGTTCCCACTATATTGGTACTCAACACCCGCGATTCTTAAAGAATGGCAAGACCTCGTCCTAGAATACGGATTTGCTTACGGCACCGACGGTAATGAACTGCAAGGTAAGAGCTTGTTATGCAGTATCACCGCTGGCGGCAAAAAAGAGGCTTATCAAACTGACGGTTATAACCACTTCACCATCCGTGAACTGCTTCACCCAATCGAACAAACGGCGTCTTTGTGCGGCATGAACTACTTGGCTCCATTGGCTTTGTTTGGTTCACGTACTGCGTTAGAAGAAGGCCGAATTCAAGATCATGTAAATAGCTACAAATCGCTTTTAGAGGCTTTTGTTGCGGGCGAAGTCGATCTTAAAAAGGCAAGCAAGGCTGAAAAGCTAAACCATTATGTCGATGAAATGATGAGCAGAGGTTAGATCATGACAGGATATTTTCTACAAGCATTTATCTATTTGCTCGCGGCAGTCATCGCCGTCCCTATCGCCAAAAGGCTTGGCCTCGGCTCTGTGCTTGGTTACCTGATTGCCGGTGTGGTGATTGGCCCAATCATCGGCTTAGTGGGTGAAGAGACCACGACCATTCAACACTTTGCCGAATTCGGTGTAGTAATGATGCTGTTCTTGGTCGGGCTTGAGCTTGAGCCGAAGATGCTTTGGGCAATGAGAAACCGCCTGATGGGGCTCGGCGGCCTACAAGTCGGTGGCACAACGGCCATAGTCATGGGGATTGCTCTGTTCTTCGGGCAACCTTGGACGATCGCGCTGACTATCGGTTTGATCTTCGCACTGTCATCTACCGCGATTGTTCTCCAAACCTTTAATGAGAAAGGGCTCTCCAAGACAGAAGGCGGCAAGAATGCTTTCTCGGTCTTACTGTTCCAAGATATCGCTGTCATTCCGATGCTGGCATTTATCCCTCTATTGGCATTGCCAGAATTAATCGAAGCTGCACAAAGCGCGGTCGCTTCGACTTCTGATCACCATGAAGAGTTGAGTCTTGTTGCTGGCCTACCCGGCTGGGCTTATGGCCTTGTGATCACAGCATCTATTGCGATTGTTGTGGTCGGCGGGCACTTCTTGAGTCGTCCACTGTTCCGCTTTGTGGCGAGCTCAGGCTTGCGAGAAATCTTTACTGCAACCGCACTGATGTTGGTTATTGGTATTGCTGCACTAATGAGCCTAGTCGGCCTCTCACCAGCTTTAGGAACCTTCCTTGCAGGTGTGGTATTGGCGAACAGTGAATTCCGCCACGAGCTTGAGTCTAATATAGACCCGTTTAAAGGGCTGCTACTTGGCTTGTTCTTCATTACGGTAGGTGCGGGCATCAACTTTGATGTTCTATTCAACGACTTTGGTTTGATCATTGGCCTCACTCTTGGCGTTATGCTACTTAAAGCCTTGGTGTTGTTTACATTGGCGTTGATCTTCAAAATTAGAAATAGCGACCGTTGGTTGTTTACGTTGAGCTTGGCGCAAGCCGGTGAATTTGGTTTTGTACTACTGAGCTT
This sequence comes from Vibrio sp. FF266, assembly GCF_041439695.1. Taxonomy (NCBI): domain Bacteria; kingdom Pseudomonadati; phylum Pseudomonadota; class Gammaproteobacteria; order Vibrionales; family Vibrionaceae; genus Vibrio; species Vibrio sp. FF266. Next base: position 3,181 of record NZ_JBGOOO010000032.1, on the reverse strand, counting down.
CTCGGCTCAAAACCACGTATTGCCTGCTGATATAGTCCAAACTCTGTCGCTGGTTGTTGCTCTTTCAATGTTCCTAACACCAGGCTTATTCATTCTATTTGATAAAGTGATACTTCCTCGTTACGAGCAAAAGTCTAACGACCGAGAAGCCGATACTATCGAAGAGAAAGGTACGGTGATCATTGCTGGTATTGGCCGATTCGGTCAAATCGTTAACCGCTTATTGGTGTCGAATGATGTCAAGACTGTGGTTTTGGATCACCAAGCCAACCAAGTCGATTTACTTCGCTCTATCAACATCAAATCTTACTTTGGTGATGCGACTCGTCATGACTTATTGCATACAGCAGGGATCGAAGAAGCCGCAATGTTTGTCGTCGCTATCGATAACCAAGACTCAAGCGTTGAATTAGTAAAATACGTTAAACACACCTACCCTAAAGTGAAAATTTTAGCGCGTGCGTTCGACCGTGGTCACAGTTACCGCCTACGAGAAGCTGGTGCAGATTCTGTAGTCTCAGAAACGTACCACTCGGCACTCGAAATGGGCGCAGAAGCTCTACGTTCTTTAGGGCACCATCCATTCTTCGTTGAACAGCAAAAATCAACGTATCAACGTGTTGAAAGCCGTAAGTCTGAAAAACTATACCAAGCTTGGTCTGAAGCGGAAGAGAACCCACGTTACGACAACAACTACCGACAAATCTTCATTCACCTTGAAGAAGCAATGAAAGAAGACATGAAAAAAGACCGTTCAGACAAGCACTCTCGCTCAGAACGAGGTTGGACACCGCCACCGAAAGGCTATGCAGATGGCTTTGAGGAAGAACAAACCTAAGCAGAGCTCAAATTCGAGGTTAACAACCACTCAAAAAGCGGCTTTCGGGTCGCTTTTTCATTCTCTAAATACGAATAGCACGACCGATGAAGCCAAAACACGGAACCTAAATCAGATGAACCACGACATTTATGTGATCCAGTTATAATTTTCAATCTCAAGCTACCCGTCAAAAATGAATTCACTTTTTACATTTATAAAACATTACCTCTCCACATAAACCATACCGTCAATATGGGTATATATGCATTCTTTTAAGCCCTTCAGTCGTCGTTCTAATTCGTAGCGACCATCCTCTAACGTTTGAGTTACATTGCATATATCTAAACACGCCTCACAAGTCGCCACTAAAGCATTCACATCGCCAATAATTAACGCTCCGCACTCACAAATTCAAACCATAAAAATTAACACAAACGTTTCAAAGCATGTCTATCGTTACAATTTGTAACGAATACCAGTTGTCGGTATAGTCCTGCACTTCAAAAAGTGAGGCGGTTGCGCTCACCTTAAAGGAGATATAATAATGATTACTAATGATGCAGTAATAATGGGCATGTTAGCTGTTATTCTTGGCGGTGTTTTTATCACGGAAAGTAGCCAAAATAGCGCACTGAAAAAATTCTACTCGTTCGTTCCGGGTCTATTGCTCTGTTACTTTGTTCCTTCTCTATTGAATAGTTTAGGCATCATCGATGCGTCAAACTCAAAGCTATACTTCGTTGCAAGTCGCTACCTATTACCGAGTGCACTCGTTCTTCTGATCATCTCAGCAGACCTTCGTAAAATATTTGGCCTTGGTTCTAAAGCCGTCATCATGTTCCTAACCGGTACTGTCGGCATTATCATTGGCGGACCTTTAGCGATTCTAATTATCGACCAAGTTAACCCTGACCTTGTATCTGGCGATGTATGGCGCGGCCTTACAACAGTGGCTGGCTCTTGGATTGGCGGCGGTGCAAATCAAGCAGCAATGAAAGAAGTGTTCGAGGTTGATGACCAATTATTCTCTGCAATGATTACGGTTGATGTTATCTGTGCGAACATTTGGATGGCCGTGTTACTTATCATGGCAGGTCGCCAAAAGAAGATTGATGCATGGTTAAAAGCAGACACATCATCTATCGAAGAGCTAAAAGAGACGGTTTCTAAATACCAAGAAGAGAACGCTCGCCCAACAACCACAACAGATCTAATGAAGATCACGGGAATTGCATTCGGTCTTACCGGTCTAGCTCACTTATTCAGTGACCTAATCGCACCTTGGATCTCGACCAACGCTCCAGAACTCGCGAAATACAGCCTTACATCAGGCTTCTTCTGGTTAATCGTAATGGTGACAACGTTCGCGCTCATCGCTTCATGCTTCAAATCTACACGCAGCCTTGAGCACAGCGGCGCGTCTAAAGTTGGTTCAGCGTTCATCTACATCCTAGTTGCAACCATCGGTATGCAAATGGATGTGACGGCTATCTTAGACAATCCAGGCTACTTCTTCATTGGTATCACATGGCTAACTATCCATGCCATTCTAATGATTGTGATGGCGAAGCTTATCCGTGCACCACTGTTCTTCATGGCTGTCGGTAGCCAAGCTAACGTTGGCGGCGCAGCATCGGCTCCTATCGTAGCAGCTGCATTCCACCCAGCACTGGCGCCAGTAGGTATCCTAATGGCAGTATTGGGTTACGCTCTCGGTACATACGGCGCTTACATCTGTGGTCTCATCATGCAGGCTGCTGCGGGTTAATAGAATCGCTTCAATCCAATAACACAAAAGGCTGAACGATGATCGTTCAGCCTTTTTCGTTTCTAAAACTGTATTTCAAATAACGGCTTAATCGAACAAAGACGCCAGCTTATTTTCAACAACTGGGCTGATATTAAAGCTCAACATAAAATCTGGACGCGTTTCTTCGTCTTTCTCAAGGTAATAGTTCGCTTCAATGCCAAACTTCCAAGGACGTCCGTTCAACACAGTAGTCTTGCTTACGCTTATATTCAACGGAATTTCCGCCTGATCCTTATTCCAATCATACGAGAATGTCGGCGCAGAGCGGCTTTGTTGCGTAATTCAGTTTAGAGACAGAGCAGCCCCATTTCGTGCGTTTCTTAGTCAATACGGCAAGTTTCAGGCATACCTAACCCAGTGAGCTTGTTCAACGCTTTTATCATCGCGTAAGTTTCTCCCACTTGTGCATTGTAATTTCTTAAACTTAACGACCACCAAATAACTGTTTAACTCGATACATCGCTGTTTCTGACAGGGAGCGTTTGTGGTAACCATACCGCTCTTTCCAATACTTATTTGAGCCATATAACTTCTGGCAACCTACTGCGAGA
>NZ_JBGOOO010000031.1:0-51130 GCF_041439695.1 Vibrio sp. FF266 | reverse complement strand
TTCACCGACCACATTAAGAAAGCCTGCTCAATGAGCAGGCTTTCGTCGTTTTAGAGCATAGGAAATAGGATCAGAACCAAGGTGGGGTTCGCCTGATATTCAAAATAAGCTCTTCACCGACCACATTAAGAAAGCCTGCTCAATGAGCAGGCTTTCGTCGTTTTAGATCATGGAAATAGGATCAGAACCAAAGTGGGGTTCGCCTGATGTTCAAAATAAGCTCTTCACTGGCCACATTAAGAAAGCCTGCTCAATGAGCAGGCTTTCGTCGTTTTAGATCATAGGAAATAGGATCAGAACCAAGGTGGGGTTCGCCTGATGTTCAAAATAAGATCTTCACTGCCACATTGAAGAAAGCCGTAGCACTCTCGTAATAGAGGGGGCTACGGCTTTTTTGTATTTTGGTATATGTGTCATTCCCTAGAGCGACGAAGGAGTGAGTCGGAAATCTCTTGTTGTTCTAAACATCCCGCATAGAGAAAGGATTGACTCAATAAGCCAGCCGAAAATCTGTTTACTTCACATCACACGTGATGTTCTTGATTGGCGTCTCTGAAGTAACAAAGCAAACATACGCTTCAACAGGGTTATTTCGACCAATTCGAATGTAACCCGCCTGTATTTCATCTTCATTAAACGTCACCGAGTGAGAGTTACTCGTTTGGCCATCGTAAAAGCTCGCTTCAAATTTTCTATTCATTTGGCTCGCGATACGGTTGCGTGTCGTCGATGTAATGAACGTAATATTGGCGCAGCGCATCGGTGGCTTCTCAGTGATCAGAAACTGGCCGCTTTCTTTATCTAACACACCGCCTTTTGTATCCGGTTGAATGTCTATCGCCTGAAACTGTTCGATGGTACAAGTTTCTTTAGCCGTCACTACCGTAGGCGTGAGGATCGCTAGGGCTAAAGGTAAAGCAAAGAGTACTAGTTTCATGAGAACAACACCGTATATAAAAAGAGCGAAAGATAATAACACCGTTATGGTGCAATTAAGTGTAATGATTCAGTTATTAGGTAATGGTTATATTATGAGAAGGTCATGGTATCGAATTTAGTTAGTTGTCGTCACTAGTCTCAAATTGACACCGGGCCTGTTGGCTTTGTGATTGTTGAGTGACATTGAAACCTTTCTCTTCTAACAACTGCAATAAGTTACCTTCTCCTATTAGGTGCAAGGCGCCAACCACAATTAAGTAGCTATCTTTCGAGTCAAGTTTCCAATCATTGGCGGATAGTTTGTTTGCCCAGTCTATATTGCGATCGGTTAAAAATGCTTTCTCTAGTTCAGGTGACATCTCAGACAGCTCTGCGAAAGCTTCCAGCTTCGCTAAATCACCCGCTTTCCAACTTTCGATTAAGCAATGAACCACACGATCAGTTTGGTCAAATTCTTCAAGGCTACTGACTAACCACTCCTTACCGTCGTCCTTTTGTTTTGTCATCAGGTCTATTTGGAATTGAAGCGGCTCTAAGCTGATAACGGGAACATCTTGGATAGTCGCTTTGTAAGCTAGCGTCGCATCAACGCCGCCGGCGGAGCCATAACCAAGTTTTTTTAACTGCTGCATCTGTATCGATAGAGAGGTTGCCCAAGGCGGTGAGTTAAGCAGTTGTTGCGTTGGCATACCCAATGATTTTGATATGTCGGTTAATAATTGTTTTTGTTGTTTGTTTAATACATCAGCGGTGGTCACTTTGGTCGTCGGATAAACGACACCCTCTGTCTTTCTTATATCCGTTTCGATAACTAAGCCATCACTGTTTTTTAGCGCGTCGGTGATTGCCGAAGGAAGTGGGTACATACTTTTATCCCCAACGTGCACAGAACCTAAGATAGTAAGCGTCAGATCATCCTTTTTGGCTTGCCAATAAAGAGGCTCGGCCGCAGCTTGTTTGGCTGAAAATGCGAGAACGAATAAAGTTACGTACAAAAATGTGCGCAAGGAAAGCTCCTATTAAAAGATATGAACTCGTTAAAATTGATTTTGACGGCGTTTTTTAACGGTTTTTTTTGAGAACGATGTCACGTTGTTTGTACGAAAAGTATAACAACACGAACAAACTCTTAAACCTTTCTCCCTACCAACAACACGATTTTATGAAATCCTTTAAAAAGATTGTGATTCAATTCTCAGTTTTTACGTCAAAATAAAAATGACGGAAGTGCCGTAGGTTGTAACTTTATGATTTTAATATAATTAATTTTATCAGTGTTTTTGAGATTTGAAGCCGATCACTTTATTAACCTGATTTAATTCACGGCAAAAAATAAGCCCATATAGTTTATCTAACTTTCGAAGCGCTCCACTTTGCTTCTGACTCAATTTTAAATTTATGGGTGAATACGATGTTGAAGAGAAACTTACTATCTGTAGCGGTACTGGCTGGTTTGACGGGTTGTGCTGTAACGCAAGCACCTGAGCAACAGGTGGTTAATGCACTGGCTGATAACCTTGATGTGCAATATGAAATTCTAACCAATCACGGTGCGAATGAAGGCATGGCTTGTCAGGACCTAGGTGCTGAGTGGGCGTCATGTAATAAAGTGAACATGACCCTGACCAATGACGGTGAAGCGATTGATTCGAAAGATTGGACTATCTACTTCCATAGTATTCGCCTTATTTTAGATGTTGATAACGAACAATTTAAAATCACTCGTGTAACGGGTGACCTACACAAACTAGAACCTACAGATAAGTTCGATGGTTTTGCCGCTGGTGAAGAAGTGATTCTTCCGTTAACGAGTGAGTACTGGCAACTGTTTGAAACTGACTTTATGCCGGGTGCATTCGTAACTGCGCCAAACGCAGAACCTAAGATGATTGCTTCATTGAATACTGAAGATGTCGCGTCGTTCGTAACAGGTTTGGAAGGAAACAACCTTAAGCGTACACCTGATGACAACAATGTCATGGCGACTGCGGTTACGCGTTTCGAAAAGAATGCGGATCTAGCAACGCAAGACGTTTCAACAACGCTTTTGCCAACCCCAATGTCGGTAGAAGCGGGGGAAGGTTCAGTGAGTATTGCTGGTGGTATTGCCCTACCTAAAGAGGCATTCGATGCTGAGCAGTTCGCTGCAATTGAAGAACGTGCAGATGTGGTAAACGTAGATGTGAGTGGCGACCTACCTGTTAGTGTTGCCGTTGTTCCTACTCAGTTTACGGGTGATTTAGCAAAATCTGGCGCTTATGAACTAAGCATCTCGGAAGAGGGGATTGCGATTAAAGCGTTTGATAAAACAGGTGCTTTCTACGCAGTTCAGTCTATTTTTGGCCTAATAGACAGTCAGAACGCTGAATCACTACCACAACTGTCGATCAAAGATGCACCACGCTTTGATTACCGTGGTGTGATGGTGGATGTTGCTCGAAACTTTCACTCAAAAGATGCCATCCTAGCGACGCTAGATCAAATGGCTGCATACAAGATGAATAAACTTCACCTTCACTTAACTGATGATGAAGGTTGGCGTTTAGAAATCCCAGGTTTACCAGAGCTAACGGATGTAGGGTCTAATCGTTGTTTTGATTTGGAAGAGCAAAGCTGTTTACTGCCTCAGCTAGGTTCAGGTCCAACAACAGACAACTTTGGCTCTGGTTTCTTTAGTAAAGCGGATTACGTCGAGATCTTAAGCTACGCAAAAGCGCGCAGCATCGAAGTAATTCCAGAAATTGATATGCCAGCACACGCTCGTTCTGCTGTGGTATCAATGGAAGCGCGTTACACCCGCCTAATGGCGGAAGGCAAAGAAGCTGAAGCAAGTGAATATCGCTTGATGGATCCACAAGATACTTCAAACGTGACGACTATTCAGTTCTACGATAAGCACAGCTTCATCAACCCATGTATGGAATCATCGACTCGCTTTGTTGATAAAGTGATTACTGAAATTGCAGCAATGCACAATGAAGCGGGTATGCCGCTAACGACTTGGCACTTTGGTGGTGATGAAGCGAAAAACATCAAGCTAGGCGCAGGCTTTCAAGATGTTGATGCTCAAGACAAAGTGGCATGGAAAGGTAACATTGAGCTAGACAAGCAAGACAAGCCATTCCAACAGTCTCCACAATGTCAGTCTTTGATTGCTGATGGTTCAGTGAGTGATTTTGGTCACCTGCCTGGCTACTTTGCAAAAGAAGTATCAAAAATTGTTGCAGACAAAGGCATTCCTCACTTCCAAGCTTGGCAAGATGGCTTGAAGTATGTGGAAGAGGGTGAATCTGGCTTCGCTACTGAAACTACTCGCGTTAACTTCTGGGACGTTCTTTACTGGGGCGGCACTTCATCAGTGTACGACTGGTCAGCGAAAGGTTATGACGTGATTGTCTCTAACCCAGATTACGTATACATGGATATGCCATACGAAGTTGACGCAGCAGAGCGAGGTTACTACTGGGCAACGCGTGCAACGGATACTCGTAAGATGTTTGGCTTCGCACCAGAAAACATGCCACAAAACGCGGAAACCTCATTAGACCGTGACGGCAATGGCTTCACTGGTAAAGGCGAGATTGAAGCAAAACCTTTCTACGGCTTGTCTGCACAGCTTTGGTCTGAAACAGTACGTACCGACGAGCAGTATGAATACATGGTGTTCCCTCGCGTACTTGCAGCAGCAGAGCGCGCATGGCACAGAGCTGATTGGGAAAACGACTACAAAGTGGGCGTTGAATACTCTCAAGATACCGACCTAGTAAATAAGCAGTCTTTAAACAACGACTTTAATCGCTTCGCGAATATTGTTGGTCAACGTGAACTGGCTAAGCTTGAGAAGGCGGGTATTGATTACCGACTACCAGTTCCGGGGGCAAAAGTTATTGATGGCAAGCTAGCGATGAACGTTCAATTCCCTGGCGTAGAGCTTCAATACTCAGCGGATGGTGAAAACTGGTTAACGTACGATGAGCAACAACGTCCTTCGGTTTCAGGCGAAACTTACATCCGCTCTATCTCTGAAAGTGGCGAGAAAGTAAGTCGAGTGACTTCGGTGAAATAATCGATAAGCAACATTAATAGATGAGCTCCCTAACTATTATCTTACTCAGATAAAAGTGGGAGCTTTTTTTTCGTCCAAACTAAGTTCGGTACATTCCTTAAACTGAAACATATAGAAATAACCTTTGTTTATAACGTCAACAATGCACATAAGGTGAGCTTCATCGCAAAAGTGACGCACTTCTCATTCTTCTCTTCAAAAAATAAGTCCGCCATAAAAAACTATAAATCAGGTGTGATTGAAACAACTGAATCTAATTTTATGCCGTGAAATAACGTGATCTTGATCCGTTTTGATTATTGGGTTTCTTTTTTTATCTATTTTTATGTTTTTAAGTTATTGATTTATTTAAGTTAAATAACTTTCCCTTTTTTGATGGTGAGAGAGATCACTCTGCTTGCCCTTTTATTTTGAAACGTAAATTAAATCGAGCAAGATAGATTTCATGCCAGGGAGGCTACCAATTACTCAAGCGGCGAAGGTGAATGATATACCGAAGATATGTCGCTGAAAAATTTAAACTAAGGCAGTTTACTATGAAAAAAATTATCGCTCTAAGTGCACTTTCTCTTGCTTTCGCTTCTAGTGCTTTCGCTGGTTCTTCTTACGTTACAGGTAATATCCAATTTCACGACGATGGCCGTATCCACGGTTCTGATATGACTTCGACTCTAGAAGCTGGCCACACGTTTGACAACTCTCTAGGCGGTTTAACTGTTTACACTGAGTTTGATGGCATCCAACTTGGCGACCTTGAAGGTCTAACTGCTGCTGAAACTGGTGGCGACGCAACAACTGGTCAAGCAAATGCATTCATCACTGTTGGTGGTGAGCAAGCTTTCAATATCACTGACAACCTATGGGTTGCAGCGGGTTACCAACATGTCTTCTCTGCTGGCGAGAGCATTCAGTTCCGTCCACTGGTTAAAATTGGTTACAACTTCGACAACGGTATCTCTATTAGTAACCGTACTCGTGCACATATCGATGACACTTCTGCAGATGCTGACACTGATTACCGCATGGATAACCGCATTGCTTACTCTGTAAACGAAGACCTAGCGCTTAGCTACAACAACGTATACATGATTGATGCTGAAGCTATGGATCACGAGCTTCGTGCAACATGGACTCGTCAAGGTGTTCAACCTTACTTCGAATTCCGTAGCCAAGCTAACGGAGTTGATTTCGCGAACGGCGCGTCTAAAACAAACAACGCATTCGTATTCGGTGCATCTTACGGCTTCTAAGCTGACTCACTTGGCTGCTTAATCGATTAGATTATTAGCCAAGTGAGTTTCTTCGCTAATTAGCTTTTTTGTTAAATAGAGTTTTTGCTAACTAGCGACGAAAACATAGCGGTACTAACAGCCCGGTTGGTGCCGCGACAAGATTTGCTTTACTGTCCAAAAGCAAAGAGCCTAGTAAGTAAACCACAGTCTTGGGTTTGCTTAATGCTAGGCTCTATTTTTATTGCTGTTCGTAGGTCTAATTACGCTCTATTTTCCGTTGTAATGACGGTATTCAAACACCTGACCTTTCTCGTTAAACGCATACACAGAATACTCGTCTTTCTTATCGCCATACTCCATGCCCGGAGAGCCCATTGGCATGCCTGGAACCGCCAAGCCAATCGCATTGCGTGGTGGGTTCTCTAAAAAGGCTTTCACGTCCTCTGCAGGAATGTGCCCCTCAAATACGTAACCGTCGATCTCTGCCGTATGGCAAGAAGCCAGTTCTGGCGTTACTCCTAACTTCTGCTTGATTGGGTTCATGTCATCATGGAGTTTCTCTGTGACATCGAAACCGGCGTCTTGCATGTGTTCTGTCCATTCTGTGCAGCAGCCACAATATGGAGACTTATGGTTTAGTACATTAGTAGCGAGAGCTTGTCCTGAAATTGCAGCGAGTGCAGTAAGAGTCATAACTTTACGAATCATGGTGAACCTCATGAATTTGGTTTTTGTTGATATTATAATGAGTGGGTTTGAACAATCTTAATCTGTTGGCATTGCTGACTACGGTGATTGATGACATCGCCATCGCAGCGCCTGCAACGACAGGGCTAAGTAAAAATCCAAAAAATGGGTAGAGCACACCGGCCGCGATAGGAATGCCCAGCGAGTTATAGATGAAGGCACCAAACAGGTTTTGCTTCATATTTCTCACGGTTGCCTGGGATAGCTCGATCGCATTACTCACAGACAGTGGCGACGAGTTGAGCAGCGTCATTTGCGCACTTTCAATCGCCACATCACTACCACTGCCCATTGCGATTCCTATATCCGCTTGAGCAAGAGCTGGTGCATCGTTAATACCGTCTCCGACCATGGCAACACTCTTATATTGCTGTTGCAGCTGAACAATATGTTGAGCTTTCTGCTCTGGTAGTACTTCCGAGATAACCTCGTCGATACCGACGTTTTTACCTATTGCTTGAGCCACAGAGTCATTGTCGCCTGTTAATAGTACGGTGTGAATTCCGGCGGATTTTAGTTGAGCAATGGCTTGTTTGCTATCTATTTTTAACGAGTCTGAAATGCCCAATATGCCTTCCAGTTTTTGATCGATTACAACGAAGATGGGTGTCCATGCTTGTGTACGACAAAGCTCGATGAAATCCGCGCCAATGTCTGTATTGACACCTAATTGGGTTAGGAACTTAAACGAGCCTACTTGAACTTTCTTGCCGTTAATTGTTGCTTGAACCCCAAGCCCTCGTTGGTTTTCAAATTCGCTGTGGGGTAGTGCTGAAACTTGTAAGCTCTCAGCATATTGGCAAACGGTTTTCGCTAATGGGTGTTCTGAGCCTACCTCTACCGAATAGGCGTAAGCCAGCAGTTCTTGTTCTGATAAGTCGCCATAAAAGGCCTGCTGAACGGTTGGCTTACCTTGGGTTAGGGTGCCTGTTTTATCAAATACGACAGCATCGATTTTGCTTGCAGATTGCAACACATCGGCATCCTTGATCAGAACACCAAACTCAGCGGCTTTGCCAACGCCAACAGTAATAGAGAGCGGTGTCGCTAAGCCCAAGGCACATGGACAGGCGATGATCAGTACAGTGGTTGATACCACGAGCATGTAACTTGCACTCGGTTGTGGTCCAACAAAAAACCAAACTAGGGCGGTAATGGCTGCGATCGCGACCACAACAGGTACGAAAACGGCAGAGATAGAGTCGGCAAGCTTCGCAATCGCAGGCTTGCTGCTTTGTGCTTGGCGAACCATCTGAATGATTCGAGCCAACATGGTGCTTGAGCCAATCCCCGTAGCTTCAATGATTAAGCTGCCATCACCATTAATGGTACCTGCTGAAACGCCATCATTAATTGATTTAACGTTGGGAAGCGGTTCGCCAGTCAGCATCGATTCATCGATATAAGATTCGCCAGATACCACGACACCATCGACAGGGACTTTTTCTCCCGGTTTCACTCGTACGTGCATACCGACTTGAATAACCTCTACGGCGATGGTTTGCTCTTTACCATCGACGATAACCACCGCTTTTTGAGGTTGTAAATTAATCAGTGCCTGCAAAGATTTGGTGGTGCGTGCCTTGGCTTTGGCTTCAATGTAGTGACCCAAAGAAATAAGGCCAACAATCATTGCGCTCGCTTCAAAATAGACATGGCGTGATGGTTCTGGGAACCATGATGGAATCAGCACAACCAACATTGAATAGAACCACGCAGCGCCTGTACCCAAAGCAACTAACGTGTCCATCGTGGCACGCTTGTGCATCAGTGATTGCCAAGCGTTCGTGAAGAAGCTGCGTCCTGAGGTCGCAAGCAGTATCAAGCAGACGACTCCGACCAACCCCCAAGCCAATTGGTCGTGAAATGTAGCAATGGTCATGCTGCCACCGAACAGGCCCCACGCCATCAGCGGGGCACCGATAAACAGCGCGCTTACAGAATTCTTTAGGAAAGCTTTTTGGGTACGAAGTTGTTGTTCTTGCTGTTTTTGTTGTTGAGTCGCCGCGTCGTCAACGAACTCGGCACCATAACCTGCGGTTTTTACCGATTCTATGAGAGCGCTTTCGATGACGTCACGTGTTTTAGAGGTGAAAACCAAGGCTGTCTGTTCGGCGAGATTGATCTGAGCTTGGTCGACGAACTCATTCTTTTTCAACGCTTTCTCTACCGAAGAAACACAACTCGCACACGTCATTCCCTCAAGAACAAGGTGATAGGTACATTGGCTAGCAGCAGGTTTATCTTGTGTCGGTTCCACTGACGCTGTTTTTTTATCGTCTTCTGATTCTTTATTAGATAAAGGCTCATTAATTTCAGAGTAAGGAGTCGCGTGATAACCCACACTTTCGATTAGCTCAATAAGCTCGGATTCTGAAAGCAGAGTAACCAACGACAATTCATGTTTGCTGACTTCTAGGTCTGAGATTTGCGAGGTCTGCTCAAGCGCTTGAGTCAATTTACTCACGCACTTACCACAGCTGAGCCCTGATAATGAAAGATGCAGCGAATTACCCATGGAATAACCAAGGGTCGCTAACTGTTGGTTGAGTTCAACGTAACTAAAAGGAGTAGAAATATCGATGTAGGTCAGCGATATGTCGTTGATCTTCGTATTCTCGAGATCGTCAAACAATGTGCGGACCTTCTTAGCACACCCCATGCAATTTAGGCCGTTGAGCACAGCTGTGTAATGGTTCATATCGATACTCCAATTTTCATCTAGCCCTAACATAAACCTTCCCGTAAGGGTAAGGTCAAACATAAATTCAAGAATTTGATATTTGCTGGAATATTGAGTGACGGAATAGATGAGGTTTATCGCGAGCGTGGCGATAATTTGCCGTTTTAGAGCATTTGACATGTGCTTGAGCTATTGGTTTTCTCCTTCTACGATAGCTTTCGTACAAGATCAGCGCATTAATCATTCACTACTGATTGTAGATTTAAGCGGTGGTGATAAAATAGCGCCCAAAATTTAGTGATATTTTTCTGTTGCAGGCTTTGTAATGGTAATCACTAAAAGAATCACCTACATAATCAAGGTATTTAAATGACGGTTAAAACTCGTTTTGCTCCTAGCCCAACTGGCTATCTTCACGTTGGTGGTGCACGTACTGCACTTTACTCTTGGCTATTCGCTAAGAACCAAGGTGGTGAATTCGTTCTACGTATCGAAGACACGGACCTTGAGCGTAACTCTCAAGAAGCGGTTGATGCAATTCTAGAAGGCATGCAATGGATGGGTATGGAATGGGATGAAGGTCCTTACTACCAATCTAAGCGTTTTGACCGTTACAACGAAATGGTTGATAAGCTACTTGCTGAAGACAAAGCTTTCAAATGCTATGCGTCTAAAGAGCTGCTTGACGAAATTCGTGCAGAGCAAGAAGAAAACAAAGAGATGGCTCGTTACGATGCGAACCACCCTAAAATTGTTGCAGCAAACGAAGCAGCAAAAGAAGGTGATGCGTGCGTTATCCGTTTCCGTAACCCTAAAGAAGGCAGTGTAGTCTTTGATGACCAAATCCGTGGTCGCATCGAAATCTCTAACAGCCAACTTGATGACCTAATCATTCGTCGTACAGACGGTGCACCAACATACAACTTCGTTGTTGTAGTGGATGACTGGGACATGGGTATTACACACGTTGTACGTGGTGAAGATCACATCAACAACACACCTCGTCAAATCAACATCTATGAAGCACTAGGCGCGCCAGTTCCAACTTTCGCTCACTGTGCAATGATTCTTGGTGATGACGGTGCGAAACTTTCTAAGCGTCACGGTGCTGTTTCTGTAATGCAATACCGCGACGAAGGTTACCTACCAAATGCACTAAACAACTACCTAGTTCGTTTAGGTTGGTCTCACGGTGACCAAGAGATCTTCTCTCAAGAAGAGATGATTGAATTCTTCAGCCTGAACGCTATCAGCAAGTCTGCTTCTGCATTCAACACTGATAAGCTACTTTGGTTGAACAACCACTACATCAAGACTTCTGAGCCTGAGTACGTTGCTAAATACCTGCAATGGCACCTAGATGCACAAAAGGTCGATACAACAAATGGCCCGGCTATCACTGAAGTGATCACGCTAGTTGGCGAGCGTTGTAATACGCTTATCGAACTTGCTGAACAGTCTCGTTACTTCTACGAAGATTTCTCTGAGTTTGAAGCTGGCGCAGCGAAGAAGCACCTACGTGGTGTTGCTAAAGGCCCACTAGAGCTTGCTCTTGCTAAGGTTGAAGCGCTTGAGGATTTCACTACTGCAAACATCAAAGATGGTGTGATTGCAGCAGTATGTGAAGAGCTAGAGGTCGGCATGGGTAAAATCGGTATGCCACTTCGCGTAGCAGTAACAGGTGGCGGCCAGTCTCCTTCTGTTGATGCAGTGATGGAGCTTGTTGGTAAAGAGCGCGTAATCGCTCGCATCAAGATGGCTCTTGAGTTCATCGCTGAGCGTGAAGCTAACGCTTAATTGAGTATTAGCTAGATTGAAAAAAGGGTCAGTAACTTGGTTACTGACCCTTTTTATTTGTCTTGAGTTTTATCTAGCTAAGCTCAGATTTTTTTGAATATGATGGAGGTGTTGATCCCGCCAAAGGCAAAGTTATTGCTCATCAGGTATTCAACATCCAATTCGCGACCAGAACCTGTGATGTAATCGAGTTTACCGCAGCGTTCGTCGATGTTTTCAAGGTTCAATGTTGGGCTGAACCAGCCAGAATGCATCATCTCTAGGCTCAACCAAGCTTCAATCGCACCACATGCACCAAGCGTATGGCCAAAGTAGCTTTTCAATGAGCTGATTGGCACTTCACCAAAAATGTTCGCGGTCGCATTACTTTCTGCAATATCGCCTTTATCTGTTGCCGTTCCGTGCGCCGAAACATAACCAATTTTTTCAGCAGGAAGCTGTGCATCTTTCAGCGCTTTCTCCATACAGATTTGCATGGTTTCCATCTGAGGTTGAGTCACATGAGCTGCATCGCAGTTGCTGGCAAAACCGATGATCTCAGCGTAGATCTTTGCGCCACGAGCCACAGCATGTTCATACTCTTCAAGAACAAGTGTACCTGCGCCTTCACCGATAACCAGGCCATCGCGCTCACTGTCGTAAGGGCTAGGGGATTTTTCTGGCGTGTCGTTTTTTAAACTGGTAGCAAAAAGGGTATCGAAAACGGCAGATTCGGTTGGGCATAGCTCTTCACCACCACCGGCAACCATCACGGTTTGGTAACCGTGTTTGATTGCTTCATAGGCGTAGCCAATCGCTTGGCTACCTGAAGTACAGGCACTGCTGGTGGGAATCACACGTCCACGTAAGCCAAAGAATAGCCCGACGTTGACCGCTGCGGTGTGTGGCATCATCTGAACGTAAGTCGTTGCGGTGATAGCTCGTGTCGATTTCTCGTTAAGCATCACGCCAAATGCACCAACAGCGTCAGTACTGCCGGTTGAAGAACCATAGGCAATGCCTGTTTCGCCATTAGTCAAAACGTCGTGGCCAATCAGTCCTGCTTGCTCTAGTGCATTTTCGGTCGCTACTGTTGCTAGGCGAGACACGCGGCCCATGCCACGAACCTGTTTGCGCTTATAGTGCTTAGGTAGTTGGAAGTCATCAATAGGTGCGGCAAGCTTTGTGTTGAGGCCATCGTACTGCTCAAAGCTAGGCATGTACTGGGTCGCATTTTCACATGCTTTTAGTTTTGGCTCGATGTGCTGCCAATCGTTGCCAAAAGCGGTAACGCCTGACATGCCAGTTACAACAACGCGGCGGGTCATACTAAGCCTCCATTAACTGAAATCACTTGGCGAGTTACGTAGCCGGCAATATCCGACATTAGGTAGCTGACTAGGCCTGCTACTTCTTCTGGTTCACCCATGCGGCGTAATGGAACTTGAGGTAGCGCATGCTCTTTTACATGCTCATCAACCATCCCGGTATCGATTAGACCAGGAGCGACACAGTTTACCGTTATCTTGCGTTTTGCGAGCTCTAGAGCCAGAGACTTAGTTGCGCCAATCACACCTGCTTTTGCTGCGGCATAGTTGGTTTGACCGCGGTTACCCATGATGCCGGATACAGAAGCCAGAGTAACGATTCGACCGCCTTTGCGTTTTTGAACCATTGGCATCACGCACGGGTGAAGTACGTTGTAGAAGCTGTCGAGGTTGGTATGGATAACACCATCCCACTCTTCTTCAGTCATAGCTGGGAATGCCGTGTCACGAGTAATACCGGCATTATTCACCACACCATAGTAAGCGCCGTGTTCGGCAATATCTGACTCAAGCGTTTCGCGACATTCGCTGCGATTGCTGATATCAAATTGGATCAGACGTCCTGCAGCACCGAGCTCAGTGATCGACTTTAATGTGTCTTCAGCACCTTGCTTGTCACCCATGTAATGAACGGCGATTTCAAAACCGTCTTTCGCGAGTTGAATAGCGATCGCTTTACCAATGCCTTTACTGGCACCAGTGACTAAAACCTGACGGCTCATGATGGGCTCCTAGTTTTCATTTCTTGTAATTTTTGTTCGGTCGGAACGTAGACGTTGAGTTGGCATTGAGCCACTAACTCGCCTTGGTATTCGACTCTGGCGATAAACACAGCCATGCCACTGTCTTCCATGAGTTGTTCAGCATAGATATCAAGGGTTTGACCTTGAGTAAATTCATCACACAGTGACTTGTAGCGACGAGAACCGAGTAAGAAGCCGATTGGAGGAGTAGTGCCGTTTTTCAGCGCATGGTATCCAGACCAAGCTGCAACAGACTGCGCCATAAACTCGATGCCAACATAAGCTGGGACCGTTTGAGATTCGACGTCAAAGAATAGGTTGTGCGCGCCAATATCGACCTGGCAGTGAATCGACAATGCCTCAACGTTGATAGCTCGATCGATTAATATCATCGGATCATCGTGTGGGAGAAGTTGGTCTACAGAAGGGATATCAGTCATTTACTACACCAAAAATCAGGCTAATGTTGTTGCCACCAAAAGCGAACGAGTTGCTTAAGATGTTCTTTACTTTAAGTTTCTGGGAACAGTTTACCAAATCAATCTCAATATCTTCAGCTTTATACTGACATTTTTGTAAGGGGAGTGGTAAGTCATATTTTAGAATATGCCACGCAATTGCAGCCTCTATCGCACTTGCCGCTCCAAGAGTATGTCCTGTTAGAGGCTTGGTTGAACTGACGGGAACCTTGTTTGCAAAAATACGATGGATGGCTTTGCTTTCCATTGAATCATTGAGTGGAGTTGCGGTGCCATGGGCATTAATATAACCGATGTCTTTTGCTCGTAACTGTGCAGAATCTAACGCCTTTCTCATTGCTTGTTCTGCACCGTTCCCTTCTGGATGGGGCGCGGAAATATGGTGTGCGTCGGAGCTGTCGCCATAGCCTAATAGGGCTATATTCGAAGTGCTTTGAGTTGTATTGGTAGCGGTTGGTTTTGTCTTGCTAAGCAACATAAATGCCGCAGCTTCTCCGATGTTGATGCCATCACGAGAGGCGCTAAAGGGCTTACAATGTGTGGTTGATAGCGCTTCAAGACCATGAAAGCCATTGAGTGTCAGTTTACATAGTGTATCGACACCTCCAACCAACACAGCATCAGCCATTCCTGAATCTAACAAACGTTGGGCAGTAATAAATACACGGCCACTTGATGAGCAAGCGGTCGAGATCGCATAACTTGGCCCGGTTAATGAGCAATATTGACTAACAAACTCAGAGGTGTTCCCTAGCTCTTGTTTGGAATAGTGGAAATCTTCGGGGAAAGAGCCATGTTCGAGTTTGTGTTTAAATGCCGTTTCACCATCAGAAATTCCCGAGGTGCTTGTGCCGATAACTACAGCAATTCTATCGGCACCAAATTGTGATTTTGCTTGCTCGATAGAGTCTTTGATTTGATTAACAGCCGATAACGCCAGTTGATTGTTGCGAGTGGCGTATTCCGCTTGAACTGATGGAATTTCCGGTAAATCACCTGCGACCTTACCAACGACCGTCGGCTTACCGTCGTTTAGCATGTCGCTCACTTCAACCATATTGGAGTCGCATTCATTGCTGAGGCAGCTATGAATGTCAGCAATGCTTGAGCCTAATGCGGAGTGGAAACCACAGTCTTGGATATAAATAGGCATGATGTTTAGCTCTTACTTGGGTTGTCGACAATCGTTGAGTTCAACGTTTGAATGGTGATGGTGTAGCCTTGAATCAAATGTTTGAAAACAATATTGCCTGCCGTTTTATGTGCTCCGGGCTCTGCTTGGTAATCAATTTCAATGATTGGCTGTTGGTTTTCATCAAAGACGGTGCGGCTGTTTTCGGTATCGACCAAATACCAACCGATGTCTTGTAAAGGTTGAGCCCATGCTTCAACTGGCCATAGAGTCAGCATCAAATTAAATAGTACTTGCTCGGGTAGCGGCAGGGTAGCGCCAAGACCAGATAGAACTTGAGTATCAATCGTTTGGTTTTGGTATTGCAGCGATAGAATGCGAGTACCCCAAGAGGAGAAACCCGCCAACACGACTTTGTCTGATGTGACTTCGACTTGAACAGGAAGTTGTTGCGTATCATCTTGCCATGTTGCGCTGATCAGCTGGCTTGCCGTAAATGAGTATCCCAGTTCAGCAGGTAGCGGCAAGGTGAGCTCTGTGTCTTTGTCGATTGCGACACTTGCGCCTGTAGGCTGTTGAGACACCATCGAACAAGCGCTGAGTAGTAAGCCCAATCCAACGGCGAGCGCTATCTTGATTGTTTTGTTCATCTAAAAGCCTCTCGAGAGTTTGATTTTTCCGCTGCTTGTTGGTTGTTGATTGCAAGTGGCGAAAGCAACCACGCGACGAAAATACCAGTTAGGACGGTAACACCGAAACTATGAATGGCATGAGTTTGACTCAACGATAATAAGCCAAACGAGAGTAACGTCGTGAGGCCTGACAAAGTAATCGCCAATAAGGTGCTTAGTGATTTCTTCTGCTCAGCAAAGAACAGGGTATAGTCGATACCAATCCCTAAAATTAGAATCAGTCCAAGCAGGTTAAACAGATTCAGTGTCGAGCCTAAAATGCCCGTGACCGCTAAACCAGCGACTCCGGCAATTAATGAAGGCAACAGCATTAATAGGCTTTGCTTCACACCGTAGCGCCAACCTAACACCATCCCAATAGCGGCCAAAGCTATCAATAATAGCTCGGTGATCTTGACTCTATATTCCGCAAAGAGAGCAGAGATTTCATCGGCTTTATTGAGGTATTTAACACCTTGCTGCTGAGCAAAGCTTGAATCAAGCCATTGAGAGAACAGTTCTGAATTTGTGACGTCTTTGATCAAAATGACTGACGCTGCTTGTCCGTCTATCGGCTTTAACCAAAGTGGTCGAACAGGTTCTGACACTGGTGATTCTAAAAATCCAGATACCGTGATTGCCTCGAACTTTGGTAACTCTGGAAAGCTAGGCCAACCAAGAGTGTTCTGTAAGATATGGCTTTGTTGGCCATAGAGTTGCTCAACTAACTGATAGTTATCATGTTGTTGTTGCTTGCTTAGCAACTGTTGATTGATGCTGCGATATCCGGAGATACCTTGGCTATCGACCAAAGAATCTAAGCTCGTAGTGATCTCAGCCAGTTTTTTTAGCAGTTTTTGATCGCTGTTGGCGGTCACCAGCAGCATATTTTGACCACTGCCTAATCCTGATATCTCAGTAATGGCTTGTTCTTGCTGTTTTAGTTGATCAGGCATCGCTTGAAGTTGACGAATATCGTCGTCGTAGCGAATTTGGCTGAGTGATATCAAACTAACGACAGTCACTATTAATGGTAAGCCAATTCTAAATTTTTGGTTGCTCCAGAGGCTTAACCAAGTATGCCAAAGCTTCGACAAGGGAAGAGGGCGTTCTTGGCTTGGTTTTGCCGCTAAAACCGGATACCAACACACCACACTGGCGTAAGCTGCGATCAGTCCAATCGACGAAAACAGAGCAAGTTGCTGCAATCCCGGGAAAGGTGCCACCAACAGACCTAGGTAGCCAATCAAGCTGGTGATCAGACCCAAGGTGATCGCAACGATAATATGTTTCAAGCCTTTTTCACTTTGCCATTGATTACCAGCCGCCAAACGATCGGTTAGGTAATGGAAAGAGTAGTCGATGGATACGCCAATTAAGCTGGCACCGAATACCAAACTAAACAGGTGAATCTTGCCGAAGATAGCGACGGTGCTTGCCAGCGCAACCAATAATCCGGTACTGATTGAAAGCAAAGACAAGGCAAGTGGGAGGGCGCTACGAAATGTCAGCCACACCAATAAAATTACACCGGCCAATGAGCCCAAACCAATGGTACTGATTTCTGATTTCGCGCTTTCGGTACCGTAATTGGCGTAGAACACCACACCGGTATGCTGCACTTTGACACCAAACTGCTTTTCGATCTCGCGCTCAATTGAATCAAGATCAGGAAGTTGTTCTTGAATCGCCAAGCTATAAGGTGAGCCTGCCAGAGTCGCCGTCACCAAAATATGAGTTTGCTCATTAGATTGAGCGGTGAGGTATCCCTCTTTCAGAACAAAGTTACTTGATTGAACGCCAACAGCACTGATGTAGTCGCGAAATAACAAGAATGGGTCGAGAGATAGCTCTGCTGCGGTGACGCCTGAGAACGGATTGTACAAAGACTGAATGACATATTGAGCTCGCGAATCCGGCGAGTGTGTCAGCGTCTCTTTTTGTTGTTGAGTTAGAAGTTGAGCTCGGTGACGAAAATAGAAATCGCTCCATTGGCTTTGCGTGCTGGCGTTGATCTTGCCTTGAACTTGCTTAAACAGAGTTGGCTGATTTGAGAAAGATCTTTGGTTGAGGGCTTTTTCAAAAGCATCAGTCGCTGTCATGGCTTGTTCGACGTCGGAGGCGCTTATGATAAACACTACTTGCTCGCTCATCGAGCTGGATATCTGCTGGAAGGCTTGCTCTACCATTGGGTCTTGCTGGTTTTCTGGTAGTAACTTTAGAATGTTGCTTTCAATCGGTACCGACGAAGAAAAAGCGAATTGTTTTATTAACAATCCGCTAAACAGTATTACGACAACAAGCCAAGCAAGGGCTAGGCTAGAATTGGAATTGTTGCGCTTCAGCATCTGATAATACTTCCGGTAGATGGCTTAACTGGCTAAATTCGATCACAGTGCTGTCCCCACGAACTTCTCTAAGTTCGATACGTTCAATGTCACCTTTTCCTTGCAGTGTGATGGCTTCAAACACCGCGTTCATTGGCGCATTCTTTGGCTTTAGAGTGAGTGTCCATCGTGTGTCTTCTGAACTTGAGTTTGCACTTTCATCAGAATTTTTCTCAGTCGCTGGTTCAAATGACAGTGAGAATTGCTCTTGAAGTTTTTGCGTGTCCCCGTGAAACACCGACAGGAATATATGGCTGAAATAAAATGCCATTGGGTTTTCTTTATCGGTAATGATCTTAGCGGGTTGATCGGCAAATCTTTGGCTCAGTTTGTTATCGGTTAGCACCAAGCTCACAGGAAAGGGGGTCGCTTGTGTCCAAAGCAAACCATTCGACTTGTCTAACAGGAAAGTACCTTGTGATGTTAGAGGTTGGGCGAACATTTCCATGTTACGTGTTTGAGTAAACTCACCACGAACGATACTATTTTCGCTTAACACGGTTTGTAGTTCTGTAATAGAGCCGACAGCATTCGTGTTCTCGCTAGCGCCAGCAAAGTGGCTCGCCATCATTGAAGCAAGCCCTAGCAGTGCGATACTGATTTGCTTACGCCCGTGTTTAAACAGACTCATGTTTCACCTGCTGCTGTGTGTTAGGTACTTGCGGTTGCTCTGATTGGTGATCGTTTGATTGCTGCTCAGTTGATTGGGGTAAGCAGCCAAATTGATGCCAGTGTTCGATTTTATCGGTAAACACTTTCGGCGAAGCAAAACACATCTCTTGCTCTTCAATGGTTACTGCAACCTGCATGGTGTGAGCGCGTGTCATACGAGCACCGGTGTTGGCATCGTGAATTTCGTAGTCAACACGCAAGCGGTTTTCCCATTCAGTTAACTTAGCGGATACCGTGATCTGATGATTAAACGGTATTGCTTTGATGTACTTTACGCGCGTGTCGATGATCGGCCACATGTAGCCCGAATCCTTCATCTCATGGTAGTTGTACTCAATCTTATCCATCATGATGCGCCTAACTTCTTCAAAAAATCGGAAGTAGTTGCCATGGTAGATCACGCCCATTGGGTCGGCATCTTGGAATGAGGTTACTAAAGTAACCTCTGATTTTAATGGATGAAGGATTTCAGACATAAATCGCTCTCAACAATATTGCGTAAAGGGTTAGCTACTCTAGGAGTAAAGTGACCAGTGTTGACTTTGAATACGAGCAATGAAGTGGCGTAGATCGCCTTCAAGTGGTCGATCTTCTACGATAAATTCAAACTCTTTAAGCACTTCGTCGCGAATGTGCTTTAGGTTTTCACTCATGTGGTGCTCATCAAGCTCATTATGGCGTTTACGAAGCTCAAGCGCTTGTGTCCCCGCCAGAAGTGATGCTGCCGCTACTTGTTCAGTCAGTTCAAGAACGCGTAAGCAGTCACGAGCCGCAATGGTGCCCATGCTGACTTTGTCTTGGTTGTGACACTCGGTTGAACGAGAGAACACGCTTGCTGGCATGGTGTGTTTCAATGCTTCTGCTGTCCAAGCTGAAACGCCAATCTGTACCGCTTTGAAACCGTGGTTGATTGGTTTACGTTCGCCTTCAGCACCCGTTAGGTTAAATGGTAAGCCGTTGTTGAACTTGTAATCCATCAACTGCGCCATTTGGCGATCAAGTAGATCTGCAAGGTTGGCTACTGCTGTTTTTAGCGTATCCATTGCCATTGCGATGTGGCCACCGTAGAAGTGTCCACCGTGCAGTACGCGCTCATTGTCGCCATCGATAATTGGGTTATCGTTAGCGCTGTTGAGCTCGTTCTCAATCATTTGGCGTAGCCAAGGCAGAGAGTCTTGAACCACACCAATCACATGTGGAGCACAACGCAGTGAGTAACGATCTTGTAGGCGATCACTGTTGCGTGGCGGACGATCCGCTTGTAAGTCATCACGTAGCCATGCAGCAACTTGCTGTTGACCCGGATGAGGCTTAACTGCAAACAGCGCTTCATCGAAATGGAAATCGTTGCCTTGCATACCTACAGACACCATTGCGGTGATCTTAGTCGATAGCTGAGCTAGGTATTCTGCACGTTTGTAGGCGATACAAGCCAAAGCCGTCATTACTGACGTGCCATTCATCAATGCCAAGCCTTCTTTTGGCTTAAGCTTGATAGGGTTAATCCCTAGCTCTTTGTAAACGTCACTAGTAGGGCGAACTTCACCTTTGTAGATGACATCGCGCTCACCAATCAGTGCAGCTGCCAGATAAGACAGCGGCGTTAAATCACCACTGGCACCAACCGATCCTTCTTGAGGAATGCGCGGCGAGATATCTTGGTTGATCAGAGTGACGATCTGGTTGAGCAAATCGTGAGTCACACCAGAGACACCTTGTGACAATGAACAAAGACGTGTCGCTAATACTGCACGAGATTGTTCGTGAGACAGTATTTCGCCTAAACCACAGCCATGAAAGCGCGTTAGATGCAGTGGTAATTCATCAACAAGGTTTGGCGGAATTGCAACGGTACATGAGTCACCGTAGCCCGTTGTCACACCATAGATCACGCCTTCTTCTTTCAATAGGCGTTCTAAAAAAGCGACACCGCGGTCGATCTTTGATGTGAACTCATTGCTTGAGTTCATCGAGGCTTTTGCGCCTTGTGAAATAGCGACAACATCCTCAATCGTGAGGCGTTCGGCACCAAAGGTGATGCTATTTGGATTTGTTTTCGTCATGGTGCTTGCTCAATGTCCAAAAGTTAAAAAAGTTGTACCACTGAAGCGGTGCTTTCAGTGTGTAGTGCTGAAGTCGGTCTGCGTATTTCTGCACGACTTGCTGTAAAGATTGTTCGCGAGTCTTCCTTGGTAGCTCTATCTTGTCGCTGAAATGCTCAAAATAGACATTAAAATGCGGTTTGGTTTGTGAGTCATCTCGTAGGCCAAACAATAAGAATACTGGCGCTTTGAGAACAGAGGCTAACATAAATGGCCCTTGAGGGAAGGGAGCTTCTTTACCCAAGAACTCTGCCCATACTGAGCGACTCTCTTTGCTGGTGGAGGTTCTATCGCCAACGATCACAATCCATTCACCTTGCTCCAATTTTTGTTGCAACAAGATGGCGGTATCAGGGCCCATCGATGTCACCTGAATCAGGTTTAAATCAGATTGTGGGTTTACTGCTTTCATCACCGAATTAAAGCGTTCGGCGTGTTCCGTGAAGACCAGCGCATTGATTTTGATGTGTGAGTGTCGACGTCCCAAAGCACGGCACAACTCGATATTACCAAGGTGAGAACCCAGGATTAGCACACCTTGCTGGTTTTCCACCATACTTTCGAATTGCTCTTGACCATGAATGGTCAGGTTATCGACTGAAAAATCACCTTTCCATGCGGCTAATTTGTCTAGCATGGTATGGCCAAACGAAAGCAGGTGGTTATAACTGGTTAATTCAGCGGGTAACTCAATATTCTGTTGCTCTGCGTATGTCTTAAGCTGGAATAGGTATTGCTCAGAAGCGTTTCGCGCGCGCTTGCCTGTCAAATGGTAGTAACGCATCACACCGCGCAAAATTAGGTTGAATACACCTCGGCCTAATAGTGAGTACACAGCTAACAACAGTTTGATACCGAGAACTGTGCCGCGCTCTTGAGTTCTGGACCAATGAGGCTGTTCAGTGCTATTTGGTGTCTGCTGCGCCTGATTGCTTTCTGAAAATTGTGTCGAACTTGTTAGGTGATCTTCAGAATTTGATTTGAAGTGACGAGCAATCAGCTTAGGGGCTCTTGGCAGCATGCCGAAGAACAGTCGAGTATGCATCCAACTGATTTTTACGTTGTCCCGCAGCGCATCGAAATGAGAGACACCATTTTCAGGGTAGATGACTCGCGTCTCAATGAAGTCAATGTCGCAACCTTCCCAGTATAAGCGAACCAGAATCTCGATATCGAAGTCCATTCTCGAACCGACATCGTATTTATTCAGTACTGTTTGTGTCTTATCGATTGGATACACTCTAAAGCCACACATGCTGTCTTTAATCGAGAGAGATAGAGTTTCTATCCACACCCAAATATGTGTCGCGTAGCGCCCGTAGAGCCTTGCCTTCGGTACGCTATCGTCATAGACAGGCTGACCTGAGATCAGGCGCTGGGGCTTAGCTTGTGACGCTTCGATTAATGCGGGTAGGGCGTCTAGGTCATGTTGACCGTCAGCGTCAATCTGAATGGCATGACTAAAGCCGAGATCCTGTGCTCGTTTGATGCCAGCCTTTACGGCACCGCCTTTACCTTGGTTCTGCTCTAGCGTCACCAAGGTTACGTTTGAATTCTCTACTAGGGGAGCCAGAAACTGTTTCGTGGTGAGTTCACTGCCATCGTCAACGATGATAATCGGCAACTCAAAATGATGGAGTGACGACACCACTGCAGGCATGGTTTCACCGTGGTTAAAGCACGGGATTAGGAAGCAAGCTTTGTAGTTGCTTTCTTTTGTTACGTGTTGAGAAGCAGCCTCAGCAGGAGCGCTATTCACTTTTCTCTCCCAGCTTCATTTTTCCTGAAGAGTGGGTCTGTTCACCGTTGTTTGAGGTGTAGCTGAAGCTCAGCTTGTCTTTGTCAGCATCCCATTTGAGTGATAGCTGGATTGTGGCGTCAGGAAGGATAGGCTCTTGGAATTTGATGACCTCCATACCTTTAAAGTAACCAGGGACATTTAACTTTTGGACAGCATAGTGAAGTGCCCAGTCAATTTGTGTCACACCGGGAAGAATAGGGAAGCTCTTAAAGTGCCCCTTAAAATCGGTGATGTCTCCGGTAACATGGAGTGTCAGGGTCGATTCTTTCTCTACAGTGTCAACAGCAATGACGTTTGGTTTTCTCTTATCCATAGCGTGTGCTTAGAATCCTTGGGCTAAAATGGGTCTTCTGACAAAAATATAAAAGATAATCTCAGTATAAAATGCGACCAGTGATTTTTATGATTTGACGAGCTGCTCTATGTGAGAGGTTAGTCGCTTGCCTTGGCTGTTGAGGGGGATCTCATCAACAACACGATACTTTCTTGGAATAGCGATTGGCTCTAACCATTTTCTGAGTTCTGAACGTAACATTAACCAGAATTTACCTTTACTCATGGTTGCGAGAGTCACTTGGCCTTCCTCTGATAATACCAAAACCGATGCTAAAATTAAGCGTTCAGGCTCTTCAAAGGGAATGACCACACACTCGCTTATCCAAGGTAGTTGCTCCAGTCGCTTTTCAACTTCAACCAGTGATACTCGTTTTTCTTCTATCTTGATCACTCGGTCGGTTCGGCCTTTCAATATAAATTGATTCTCTGAGACCATTTCGCACTCATCTGCGGTTTGATACCAGTTGTTTTTGTCGATGTACGGCGACAATAACTTAATGCAATTCTCACTATTAAGACTAGCCTTAATACAGTCAAAAAGCTGCCAAGGTGTTTGAACGCTCTGTTGCTGACGAAACGCGATGCCGCCGGTTTCTGTGCTGCCAAACACCTCGATAGGTAAATGCCCAAGCAGATCTCGTGATTGATGAGCCGACTCGGTAGGTAAAGGGCCACCAGAAGAGAACACCCCCGCTAGATGCGTAGACTTTGTCTCGTGTTTTAATCGTTTGAGTAGCGCAGGGCTGCTGATCAACACGCTCTGCTTGTTAGCGTGAGACAGGATCTGTTCCGGGTATTCGAGATTGTTTCGAGAAAATGGAACTCCAGAACAAAGTGGCCATAAGATTCGAAACAACAGACCATAGATATGTTGGTGTGATACGGTGCTGTGGATTTGGTTGTCTTTAAGCAAGGCGCCCCAGTTTTTATCTAGCTGAGCGATTTCAATATCTAGGTGTTCTAGTGTTTTATTGATTGCCTTCGGCGTACCGCTTGAACCTGAAGTAAACAGGGTCAATTGGATTGCTGCTAACTCAATGGCGGGAAGATTATCGGTTAGAGGTTCTCGTATTTCGGTGTCTAATAAGGTTTGGATATTGCGAACTTCATTTATTTCCACTGCACCAATCGCATCATCGACCAACAGACAGTCAAAATGCTCACTCAGCTCGGCAAGCGCACACGGTTGATAGTTACCTGGCAAGATGATGTGTTTGTTGCTGGCTGCGCACGCTAAAAAGGCCACTGAAAATAGGTAGCTGTCTTGGGTGCAAATCGCAACTCGTTGAAAAGGGGATGAAGATAAAAGCTGTACGAGTTGAGATAAGTCGTCGTTAAATGTTTGCCACGAAATCTCGCTATTGTCGTCAAAGCAGACAATAGAATCAGGCGATCTGTTCTGACTAAGAAGTTCAGACAAGGAAGTGTAAGAGATGGTTTGTGTCATAACAATTTAACTCTGACGAATGCGCTGTCTTACTACCCACTCTCCTGCAAAGAGCAACCCCGCAAATACATAGCTGAGTAAGCCATTGTATAGGGTCCATATTTCAAGAGGTTGGAAGCAGGTGTAAAGGGCGATAGAGCCATTGATAACAAAGAACAGACACCAAACTTTGGTGACTGTTCGTGTGTAATCAACGCCACTTTGTGGAAGTTCTGGCTCTTGGAGGCGAGCAAGCCGCTCGATAATCGTTTGCGGTTGCCATAGGCTCGAGGCGAACACAACCAGCATACAAACATTAACGATGACGGGGTAATAAGTTAGCCAGCCGTGCTGTTTGAAGGTTAACCCTAATGCCAGCAGAACAATTCCGGCACTTCCGCTAATCCAAGCTAGGTGTTTTAGCTCTTTGATTTTAGCCTGACCACCGGTGAAAATGCGGACAGCAAAAATAGCGGCTAAGACTATACCAACGGTTTGTAGGCCAAACTTGTTGAGTCCAAAGTAAACCGCTATTGGATAAGTGAAAAGTATGATTGCCGACAGTAAAGTCAGCAGAGGACGCATTATGCGTCCTTCAATAGTTCAACCACAGACTCGACAACGTCATTAACGGTGCGTACTGCTTTGAACTCTTCAGGC
Organism: Vibrio sp. FF266; assembly: GCF_041439695.1. Taxonomy (NCBI): domain Bacteria; kingdom Pseudomonadati; phylum Pseudomonadota; class Gammaproteobacteria; order Vibrionales; family Vibrionaceae; genus Vibrio; species Vibrio sp. FF266. The sequence goes on along the minus strand of NZ_JBGOOO010000031.1, from coordinate 25,950 downwards.
TTGATCTTCTTACCTGTAACGTTCTGTAAGTGAACGACCAAATCAACGGCATCAATGCTGTCGAGATCGAGGTCGAGATAAAGGTGTGCTTCTGGAGTGATATCTTCAGCATCAAGCTCAAACAGCTCGATAAGCGCATCTTTAACCTGGTTGAATACTTCTTGTTGGTTAGCTTGTGTCATAAAGATCTGTCTAGTTGTTTGTTTTAGATGAAATGTAGTTAGCTAGGTTTTCAACCGATGCAAAATGCTGGCGAGTGTTTGAATCGTCGGCATCGATAACAATGTTGTACTTTTTCTTGATAGCAAGGCCGAGCTCAAGGGCATCGATAGAATCTAATCCAAGTCCATCACCAAACAGTGGTGCTTCCGTTTCAATTTCATCAATGCTCATATCTTCAAGATTCAGTGCGTCGATAATCAGTTGTTTTAGTTCGTTGTGTAATGTTTCCACTTAGGCCTACTTAGTACTTTATCTAAATGCTACTTCAAGGGGGGCGATTCTACATTATGTGATGTATTTTCGAAACGCTGATATCACCAGTTGTTTTATTGATGAGCTAAATATTCTCTTCGGAAGGAAAAATAGTCTGTGCAAGGTGTTGATTGAGGCGCCTTGCTGCCGAAGTTAAGTTGTTTGAATTCTCAATAAAGGGTGCGACGTCTATTTTACCTTTCACTGCGATATGAAAAAAGGGTTTAGTGGCAGGAACTTGATACCATTTTTTCTCTTTTGTTAAGAATGTCGGAGAAACTGTAATATGAATCACGCGTAAATCGGTTTGTGTTCGAGTGGCAATTTGTGCCGCACCACGTTGTAAGGATGGTTCAATTCCTGGCGTTGTGCGAGTTCCTTCAGGGAAAACTAACAATACATTTCCACGCGAAAAGCGTTCTTCACAGCGTTCTAAAAGATCGTCAGGGGTTTGGTTGGGTATGTATCCCGCTGCTTTGACAATCCTCTTCATAAACGGGTTTTCCCATATTGCCGCTTTAACAAGACAATCACATTGAGGAAGTTGAGAGGCGATTAGTACATAGTCAATCAAGCTAGGGTGATTGGCGACAATGATGCAGTTGCGATCTTCGCGGAGCAGTTCGGCGCCATCAATTTGGTAATCAATCGCGCCTGTGAACTTCATTATTTGGCAGAATGCATTGAATGAGAAACGGATTAATCGTTGTGCTTTGAGCTCTCTTTCTATGACGTTGCGAGTCGTTAGGGCGATCGAAGGTAAGATTAAGAAGCTTAAGACTAAGCCTCCCAAACCAAAGATGGTAAAGCAGAGCCCCGTCGCGAATACTCGCCAACATTGGCCTACTTTGCTCATTTCTGTGCACCTGCTTGGGCGTTATTGACCCAGGACCAGTTTTGGTGCTTACCAGCAATAGTCCAATGCTGTGTTCCCAATAGGATATGTTGTAGCGTTTGTAGGCCTTGTGGTAAATCAGCGGCTGAGCTGTCTCTAACTTTGGGGGGGCTAGCGATTGGTTTACTTGTTACTGCTCTCGAAACTGAGTAGTCACTGCCTGCAGTGACTACTAAACCTAGAGCGTAGTCAGCATAGTGCTGATTTTCGTATTCTCGATATACATCAGGCAGAGGTTGGTCGAAGTCAATGACGAGTACACGATGTGACGGATACTGATGTAGGTAAAGATAAGCTTCAATCAGGGCGTTGTGAAAGGTATCTTGCCCAGCAGCGATAGAGGTCAGTGGAATCGGTGCTTTTGCAGCAATCGTTGTTAGACCTGCAGCGGTGTTGTGTACCGATTGGGAAAACGCCATTGGAGAGGCATCGTCACCTTCTAATATTGATTGAATTAAAGTGGCTGTTCGGTGGAGCTCACCATGCCGACTGGCAAAAACCAGATAATCAATCGAGGTATCTTTTAATAGAGTTAATGCGGTTTGGACGGCCAGTTTGCTTTGCAGGCTCATTCGGCGGCGCATCATAGGAGGGATGGCTTTAAATTCGGTTGAGCCATTTTGTGGCCAATCTAAATGAGTGCTCCACGTTTGCCACTCGGCAACGGAATAGAGGCCTGGCGAATTTGCTGACCATTTTTCAATATTAAACGACATTAATTGGGATTGATTTGACATAGAGTATTGATTTACTTTGGGTCTAACTAATACTATGCATGCTTATAAATAAACACGGGTAAGGAGTTTAAATGAAATTACTAAAAATAGCCGTTTCAATGTTATTTATACTCGTTCTTGCAGGCTGTGGACGTGTCCAACCTGTAATGAATGTTGAGGATACTCCAGTTGTTTTGAATCTTCAAAGTAAACAGGTGAAATCAGCGATTTATGAGTCTGCTGAGAACCGAGGTTGGTTGGTTTCAGAAATTAAGCCAGGCCTAATCCGTGCTGAACTGTATGTCCGTTCACATCATGCTGTGGTTGATATTCCATATAATGATAAGTTTTACTCTATTCTTTACGTCGAATCAGAGAATTTGAAGTACGACGATGGTGAAATACACCGTAATTACAACCGTTGGGTTAATAACTTGAACGTTGATATTAAACGCAAGCTTGCACAAATGGCTGCTATGTAGCTCTCTATTATTTTAAAGTTAGGTTTTTCGTGTCGGAATATAAATTAGATCCATTTAACGCATTAGAAGCAAAAACAGAAGCGCAAAAATTGTCTTTTGCTCCTATTGTTTTTCATACAGCTCGTACACTTCGTGATTTAGGTATTTTGAAAGCGTTAGATGACGCGGGCAATGATGGTTTACCCGCTGAAACTATTTCTCAAGCAACGGGTGTATCCGAATACGGTGTCAAAGTTCTGCTTGATATGGCGTTGAGTGCTCATATCGTTACTTGGGATAAGCCCCATTATAAAATGGCTAACCTAGGCTTCTATCTATTGCACGATGGCATGACCAACGCAAATATGGATTTCACGGCTGATGTTTGTTATGCCGCGATGATGCATTTAACCGAAGCAATAGAAGAAGGTACACCTGCAGGCCTGAAAGAGCTGGGTGATTGGGAAACGATTTATCAAGGTTTGTCTCAATTACCAGAAAAAGCAAAAGAGAGCTGGTTTAAGTTTGATCATTTCTACTCAGATCGTTCTTTCCCCGTGTTGCTTGAGAAAGTTTTCAGTAAGAAGCCTAAATCGCTGGTGGATATTGGCGGTAATACAGGTAAGTGGGCAATGCAATGTTGTAACTACGACTCTGATGTCGAGGTGACGATTGTCGATTTGCCGCAGCAATTAGAAATGGCAATGGCAAACGCAACACAGCACGGTCATCAAGACCGAGTGACTCCATTCCCCGCTAACATGCTTGATAAACAGCAAGCGCTGCCGACAGGTACGGATGTGTGGTGGATGAGTCAGTTCCTTGATTGTTTCTCGCCAATGGAAATTCTTAGCATATTAAAGCGTGTTCGCTCTCATATGTCAGAAGACGCGACTGTTTATATCCTTGAACTGTTTTGGGATGCACAGAAATACGATGCGGCTTCTTATAGCTTAAATGCGACGTCTCTCTACTTCACTTGCTTGGCCAACGGCAACAGCCGCTTTTACCGCAGTGAAGATTTCCTAGAGATAGTGGAAGAGGCTGGCTTTGATGTGGTGACTCGTACCGACGATATCGGTCTTGGGCATACGCTTCTGGAGCTGAAAGCTAGCGCGAAATAATCATGGTAAACATGGCTTAAATTAATGAAAAAACTGTCAACTCAAGTAGTGATCATCGGAGCTGGCCCATCTGGGTCTATTGCTGCGTCTTTGCTTCATAAAAAAGGCATCGATGTTCGAGTGATTGAAAAGAGCCTTTTCCCCCGTTTTTCTATTGGTGAAAGCCTGTTACCTGCGTGCATGGAAGTGATCGAACAAGCGGGCATGAGCGAAGCTGTGGCTAATGCTAACTTCCAATTTAAAGATGGCGCGGCTTTTCGTAAAAATGGTGTTTATACGGCGTTTAATTTTGAAGATAAGTTCTCTTCTGGGCCGGGAACGACGTTTCAGGTTCAACGAGGTACTTTTGATAAGGTAATGGCAGACTGTGCTGAAGCGCAGGGTGTTACCATTGATTACCAACATGAACTGATAGGCATTAACTTCGCTGAAGACCGTACTGTACTAGATGTACAAATACAGGGTGGAGAGCGTTATCAGCTAGAGGCTCAATACGTCCTTGATGGTAGTGGTTTTGGTCGAGTGTTACCCAAGATGCTCGATTTAGAAGAGCCATCACGACTTCCTCCGCGCAAAGCTATCTTCACACATATTAATGATCATATCTCAGCAACGGATACTGATCTTGAATACGATCGCAGTAAAATTTTGGTCTCGGTACATCCAACCAATCCTGATGTTTGGTATTGGTTGATTCCCTTCAGTAACGGAGTCTCTTCATTCGGTGTGGTAGGGGAACCTAAATTCTTTGAATCATACCCAGAAGACAAGATTTCGGCGATTAAGCAGCTGGCAACAGAAGAGTCGGGCTTGGCCGAGATTTTGGCAAATGCGGAGTATCCAAATCCCGCAGGCGAAATTGGTGGCTATTCTGTCAACGTTAAACATCTTGCAACCGATAAGTATGCATTACTGGGTAATGCAGGGGAATTTCTTGACCCTGTATTTTCATCGGGAGTGACTATTGCGATGAAGTCGGCTCAGTTTGTGGTTGAGTGTGTGGAAAAACAACTCAATGGTGAGAAAGTCGACTGGGATCGTGAATACGCTGAACCATTGATGATTGGGGTAAATACTTTCAGAACGTATGTTGAAGGGTGGTACTCGGGGGCTCTTCAGGATGTGATTTTCTATCAAGAACCAAACCCGAAGATAAAGCAAATGGTATGTTCGATTTTGGCGGGCTACGCATGGGATCAAAGCAACCCATATGTAAACGAGTCAAAACGTCGATTGAAGACGCTGGCAGAGATATGCCGAAGCTAGATGGTCTATTTAGTATGTAATAGCATGCTAAATGGTCACTATGGTTAGCCATAAATCAAAACAGCCGCAATGCGCGGCTGTTTTTGTATCTGATAATCAGCCTCTCAGCTCGAGTACCAACTCCAGTACGTCAGAATCCAAAGTTTCTAACGAAGTTATCGAGGTTGATACTACTTCAGATCAATGCTGTTCAATCGTCCCATAAAGATAAGCAGCTCAATCACATCTTTGTGAGCTTCAAGCAGTGCTCGTTTGGTTTGGCTGTAGGCTGCGAGTCGACCGTGTTTTCGTATAGAGCATACTTTTGTTCTATATTTGTAATCACCATTCTCAGAGAAAACACGCCATTTCGCTATGTAGCACTCGTCGCGATGTTCAGGGTCACTCTGCGTTGGATTAGGCTTAAATACAATTTTAGGCTCTAAACTATGAGGCAGACGTGTCATGAGATAGGGTTCTTTGAGGACCTTTGGCCAAAACTTGCCCCAAAGCTGTCTACCTAGCTCATCTCTTAATTTGATGGTTTTCTTGAGTGCTTTGTCTTCCCCCATACGAACAAAGCCAACTGAACGATGTAATACCGTATCGTCGGGTGTATGAATGTGGATCTTAAAAGCGGTCTTACCTTTCGAGATAAAGCGGTAACCGGTAGCACCAATTAGATTATTCTGGCTCATAGTTCGCTAAATGATGATTATGTTATTAATAAGATTACGACAAATACCGCGAAACCGAAACTAATCCTCATGAAAAAAATAAAGCCTTAGTACTTTTGCTAAGGCTTTATTAGAAAACATGAGTTGATGGTGCTGCTAACTACATGATTTTCTGCATTACATCACCAATTTGAATGCTTCCCGCAAGGCTTGGTTGATCAATGGTGAGTTCAGCTTCGTTTTCATAAACGCGAGAAACCGTCAGGGTGATATCGCTTTGAGAGACCTTATTGCGTGGCAAGCCTCTTTGGTCGATAAATGAACCTGTGTGCCAAAGCTGAAGTTTGTCGCCTTGTTCTACACCGTGTATTCGTCCTAAATCAATGGTCACCATATTCCCAAACACAGCAGCAACTTCAGGAAGCGTGATTTTACAAGATACTTCCGATTCTAAATCCAACATAATATTACGACTGACACGAAGCATCATACTGCCATAGGTTGATGCCCAGAAACGAGCACTGCGGGTGTCGATTTCACTGGTCTTCGCAAATGGCCATTTTGCTACTTCACGATAGCTTCGGTTGTAAACCTGATGACCTGTTTTACCATCGAATACCTGCATTTCTAACGCAAATTGGCGATTGATAATGTCGTCTTTCAAAAGCTTCGATTCAATGGTTGCGGTTAAGTCGGTGATGTCACCACCTATGATGTACTGTGCCCCCGTATCTTGTGCGATCATTTTGATCACTTCCGGTCGACGCTTGTCAATGTCGTAATTTGTTGTGCCAACAGAGACAAAACTGCGAGATTCTTGCGCCAGTTGTCGGTTAACAACATGGCCAAAATCATCACCAATGTTATAGATTCGGCCCATCACAGCTTGTTGTGGAGAGCTTACATCAATATTACCGACCAAAAACGTCTTCTTATATTGGCTTTCATGGCAAGCACTTGCCGAAGGGTAGATGTCTATCCTTGCAGTGACCATTATATTGCCACCGCGTTTCTTCTCTTTTTCTACTAAGATGTAGCGCACTTCATGATTGGTAAATTGAAATTCTTTCTTTTTTGCATCTAAGTAGGGGGTGAGGTTTGCAATACTGCCGATGTCAGCACCAGAGAACTGTATGGCTTTGTAAACGGCATCCTCTAGGGCATGAACCCTTGCCGCATCCTCTGACGATACGATGGTTGCAGTACCGGTAACTTCATACCAAGAGGCATGAGTACTGAAGCTGATGGTTGTCAGTAAACTTATTGAAAATAAGTAATAAATTATTTTTTTCATCTATTCGTTACCAGTTGGGTATAAATATTGCTTAACAAATATCTATAAGCTTAAAGCTGACTCAAGTGCGTTTTTCATAATCTGAACCATTAATGAAAAGCAAAGATTGTTCCAACATTGTAATCCATTGAAAAGAGTCATGGCGAGAACATATTGGAACAGCAAGCACTAAATATATCTGGAGATAAGAGAATGAAAAAATGGCTCGTAGTAATGAGTGTCATGTTAATGACATCATGCGCTTATTCGCCAATCTATAACGGTAAATCTGAGTATTCAGGCAGTCCGTTTATGTTGATGGACAGCCCGCGTCATACCATGGATTTTTTCGTGGAAAGCATGACCGAAGATTTGATCTTGTCGAATACGAGTATTTCAGCCAGAACACCCATTGCCATTACCTCGTTTGTCGATCTGCAACACATGGACACAACCAGTTGGTTAGGAAACTCGGTATCAGAAGGTTTCATTCATCAGTTTCAGCGTCGAGGTTTTAAAGTGGTTGATTTTAAAACCACAGGCTCTATCCAAGTGACCCACCAGGGGGATTTTGCTATTAGCCGCGATTGGAAAGACTTAGCCCAAGAGCAAGACGTCCAGTATGTTTTGACTGGAACTATGCTTCGTCAAGAAGGCGGTGTTCTAGTGAATGCTCGTGTGGTCGGAATGCAAACTCGCATCGTTGTTGCTTCCGCACAAGGCTTTTTACCTGCAGACCGTATTGGTCGTGACTTAGATACTCTGAACAGTATTCGAACTCAAGATGGGGTTATTATTCGTTCTGATCCAACGATCAGTCAGCCTCATACTGTTATTCTTCGCCCTTAGGAGTTCGTGATGAAGAAGTTAATATTTGTTGTTGCCGCTTTATTGCTTGTCGGCTGCCAACCATTACAAAGCATGAGACCTAATGACTTTTTGGTTGCGGTTGGCTACGCGAGTGTCAGCGAGCAGAAAGGTCGTAATGACGAAGAGAAACGTATTCGAGCAATGAGAGCCTCTAAAATTGATGCGTATCGTGAACTTGCCGAGCAAGTGTATGGTATGCGCGTGAGTGGTCGAGCTGAGCTTGAAGATCAGCGTCTTGGTACTGAGAGAACTTCAGGCGCGGTTGATGGTGTTATCCGTGGTGCTGAAGTGGTGCGCAGTTACCCTGTTGGCGACAGCTATGTGACTGAACTGCGGTTAGACATCCAAAAAATGGAACAACTGCGTAATTATGGCGAAGTTCAGCCAGTGCCTGAGAAGAGACAACAAACGTTGTTCTAGTTTAAGGGTCGTCTAGTTATAGGTTTCTCCTGTTATATTGGCTGCTATTCGCTTTCCAGATGGCGTAACGGCAACCAGTAACGGATATGAATAAGAAAGCGGCAAGTATTAAAGTACTTGCCGCTTTTTTGTTTATCGGCTTGGGGAGTACATTCACAGGTTTAGTGGGAGATTTGACTAGTGTAACGAGAAGGGTAGGCTGAGATACAGATACAGATACAGATACAGATATGAGAGGGAGGTGGTTTACCTAACTAGGCTTTAACGTTGGTTCCTAGCGTAGAAATTGTATGCGTTTGGCCTCCGGCATTGTAGGTCATGCCAATTTTGCCGTGACTTTGCTGCATCATATTGCTGAGTTTTTTGAAGCTAAGGTGTGCTCGATTCAAGGCTTCGCCATTTACCAAGTTCGCTTGATGGCAGTCGTGCACTATGGATTTGATGGTTGTGACTAACTGAGCAAGTTCAGGGCTCTCGGTCAGTTCAGATATATTAGTATGGGCAGCGATTCGTTGATCGGTTGATCTTAGTTGTTCAACAAGAACCACTTTCTCTTTGGCTATTCGCTCAATATCGCTTGATTGTCGGCTTGTAATAGCGATTTTCTCTGAACTCAATAATTCAGATAAGGCTTTGGCATTTTGAAGTTGGAAATTAACTAAATCTGCTAGTGCCGCCATAATGTAACCTACTATAACCTCTTGTATTTTAAAGTAATAACTTTATTTAAAAGCTAATGTTTGCTTAAAGACCTTTTAATTCGTTTTCAAATTTCATCATGTTGTCGGCCAACTTTTCTGGATCAACAGTGTATGAACCATTTGCGATCGCTTCTTTTATTGCCGCGACTTTCACTGAATCGAAACTTGGTTGTGCTGCCATCTCTTGATGGAGTTGACCAATCGCCTTGCCTTGTTGGCTGAGTGAAACCGCATCTTTGCTTGCTGGTGATTTAGATGATACATCAGATCTTGATGCCTCAGACTTAGAATCAGAGCGCACTGCTGAGCGGTTAGTGCTCGCTAGGGTTTGCCCTGAACGAATATTATCAATACCTGCCATAGTTAAGCCTTTTTCTTCAAAATGGGAACCTGTACAGTCAATATCGACCATGGGTGAGAATACTTTAGCAATTTTTAGCTCAATAGTCGAAAACGAACCAAACACCTCAACCGTTATAATTGGATGTTAGAGTTGAGAATAAAAGCGCTAACGATACCGACACTTTAAAGTGAAGTGTTAAAAGTAAACCGTGACTTCAGACATGCTGGTAACAATACCTTCGATTATACGCTGTGATTTGTCATTTTTCACCCTAACTTGATCACCCATTGAGCCATCGGTAAGTGCAGTACCTTTGGTGGTAATGGTCATGCCACCTTTTACTGCCTGTATGATAACCTTCTCATTTCGGCATACGACACAAATATCGCCTCTTTCGACAACATCACCGGGTCTTAGGTTCTTTTTTACCTTAGCACCGATGACTTGTTGTGGGGTGGTAAAGCCTTGGCGACGAAATTTGTTGAGAGAAATCATCGTAGTCGTGACGTCGTATTGACCGACAATTTCGCCTCTCGCCAGTGAGCGAGTCGTTGTGACAAGTGGTACTGACATTGAAAGGCGCACTGGCACGTAAACACGCCATTCATCAGGAACACAACGAACTAAAACAGTAATGCTGCTGCGAGTGTTGGTTGTTGTAGAGGCACTTGTCTCAAGGGGGATAGGACAATTTGTTGCTTTGATTCTAGAGTCTACATTAGCGGAATTAACAAAAAGTTCACCGCCTCGCGGTTGCTCCACCGAGTCAAGGATGTGTTGCTCAGCCGCTGATTGGATCATGTCAATTTGTTCCGGCGTTGCCGCGTGTGTAAAAAAACTAAACAATATTGTTAGAATGCCGATAAACTTAGCGACAGTTTTAAAAATAGTTCTACACATAGCTATGGAAAAAAGATATATGTTTGCTTTATGATATGTCATTTTATTTCTCTAGTGGTTCGTAGCCTGCAGTAGACTAACACTTTCTATCCAAAAAGTTTGATATGGAGATGAGCTCATGACGGGTATTCTTGATTCAGTGAATCAGCGTACGCAACTCGTCGGTCAAAACCGATTAGAATTACTAACCTTTCGCCTAATGGGGCGTCAGCGTTACGGTATTAATGTATTTAAAGTGAAAGAGGTTTTACAATGCCCTCGTCTGACTTTAATGCCAAATTTACATCATCTCGTAAAAGGTGTGGCTCATATTCGTGGTCAGACAGTTTCTGTCATTGATTTGAGCCTAGCGGTAGGCGGACGTCCTACATCTGATATCGATAAGTGCTTTGTGGTGATTGCTGAATTTAACCGTACTATCCAAGCATTCCTCGTAAGCTCTGTAGATAGAATTGTTAATATGCACTGGGAAGCTATTCTTCCACCACCAGATGGTTCAGGTAAAGATAATTACCTAACAGCGGTAACCAACATCGATAATGAATTGGTTGAAATTCTGGATGTTGAAAAGATTCTTGCTGAGATCTCACCTGTTGATGAAACCATGGATAGCAGAATCGCAGAGGAAATTGCAGAAGTTGAACAAGAGAAAGAATTGGTTCGCCGAATCTTGATTGCTGATGACTCGACGGTTGCTCGTAAGCAGGTTCAACGTGCTATAGAATCTATTGGTTTTGAGGTCATTGCTGTCAAAGATGGTAAAGAAGCCTATGAGACTCTGATGAAAATGGCATCGGAAGGCAGTATTTACGATCAAATTTCATTGGTGATTTCAGATATTGAAATGCCTGAAATGGATGGATACACGCTGACTGCTGAGATTCGTCGTCACGCAGAACTAAAAGATTTATACGTAATTTTGCACTCATCATTGAGTGGTGTATTTAACCAAGCCATGGTTGAGCGTGTAGGGGCTAACTCCTTCATCGCGAAATTCAATCCTGATGAGCTTGGTGGCGCGGTTAAAGCTGCGTTAACTAACTAAAAGAGACATTAATGACTGCTATAACAATAAGTGATCAAGAGTATCGCGATTTCAGCCGTTTCTTAGAATCTCAATGTGGCATTGTATTAGGTGACAGTAAGCAGTATTTAGTGCGCAGTCGTTTAAGCCCATTAGTAACGAAGTTTAATGTTGCTTCATTGTCTGATTTGCTAAGAGATGTAGTGACAGGTCGAAACCGTGAGTTGAGAGTGGCGGCAGTGGATGCTATGACGACTAACGAGACACTTTGGTTCCGAGATACTTATCCGTTTGCTGTACTAGCGGATAAACTTCTACCGGAAATAGCGGCAAATAAACGTCCTATCAAGATTTGGTCTGCGGCAAGCTCTTCAGGTCAAGAACCATACTCAATGGCTATGACGATACTTGAGACCCAAGCACGTAAGCCGGGTATGTTGCCAAATGTATCGATTACCGCTACTGATATTTCAGCAAGTATGTTAGATATGTGCCGCACTGGCGCTTATGACAACCTTGCCTTGGGCCGAGGACTTTCTCCTGAGCGCCGTCGCACTTTCTTTGAAGATGCTGGCGATGGTCGTATGAAAGTGAAAGACAACGTTAAGCGAATGGTAAACTTCCGTCCTCAGAACTTGATGGAGAGCTATGCACTGTTAGGCAAATTCGACATTATCTTTTGTCGTAACGTGTTGATTTATTTCTCTCCGGATATGAAGTCAAAAGTACTTAACCAGATGGCAAATAGCCTGAATCCTGGTGGTTACCTGTTATTGGGTGCGTCTGAATCGTTAACCGGCTTAACAGATCGTTTTGAAATGGTTCGCTGTAATCCAGGCATCATCTACAAATTAAAGTAATTAGTGTCACCACTTTAAGGTGCAATATTACTGTCCAGATTTAAAACCCAGCCAAGTGCTGGGTTTTCTTTTTCTCATTTAATCTATATCTTTAAGTCAGAGTGACATTCCAATTTACTCTATTTGTTGGCTTGTATATTGCAAGTTTACCCACGAGTAACCTGTAAAAGTAATGGTCGGCCACTTTATTTTTAAAGTTGGTATATATATTGCTTGGGTTATTTCATAACAGTCAGTTCTTGAGTTGAGGTTTACATGGCTATTTCTTTTGACAATGCTTTAGGCATTCACCAGCACACAGTTGGTGTACGTGAGCGTAACGCTGAGGTGCTTTCCACCAATATCGCGCAAGCTAACACGCCTGGGTATAAAGCAAAGGGATTAGACTTTAATAAATCACTGCAGGCGGCAAGTTCTGGGGCAAGCATTGGTCTTAGCCGAACAGACGGTCGGCATATTTCTGCCTCAACAACGGTGAATGGGGAAACGAAGTATCGAATTCCTACGCAACCTGATACTGGAGATGGCAATACGGTTGATTTGGATTTGGAACGAAATCTTTTCATGCAAAACCAAATTAGGCATCAAGCCTCTCTCGACTTCTTAGGAAGTAAGTTCAAGAATTTAACTAAAGCGATAAAAGGGGAATAACTAGATGAGCTTATTTAATGTATTCAATGTGACTGGTTCTGCGATGAGTGCTGAATCTGTTCGTCTAAATACTACCTCAAGTAACCTTGCTAACGCAGACAGTGTAAGTAGCTCTGCTAAAGACACTTACAAGGCTCGTCACGCAGTGTTTGGCGCTGAGTTAAATCAGGCACGTAATAGTGGTCACACTGTGCCAGTAAAAGTATTAGGTATCGTAGAAAGCGATAAACCGCTGAATGCGGAGTACAACCCAGATCACCCGTTAGCGAACAACGAAGGCTACATCTATAAGCCTAACGTTAACGTTATGGAAGAAATGGCAAACATGATTTCAGCATCACGTGCGTATCAAACAAACGTACAGGTTGCTGACTCGAGTAAACAAATGCTGCTGCGTACGCTGCAGATGGGTCAATAAGGATAAGGAGGTAGCAAATGGCTGGAATCAACAATGTTGGTCAAAGCGGCTTGTCCTATGTTGACCAGCTGAAGAGTCTTCAAGATGGTGCTAAGAAGCCCGATGAAACGACAGGTAAGCAAGATCTTAAACAAGATGACTTCTTATCGTTGTTGACTAAGCAACTTGCACAACAAGACCCTTTTAAGCCGGTTAGCAATGACCAGATGATTGCGCAAATGGCTTCATTTGCGACCGTAGATGGCATTGGCAAAATGAATACACAGTTTGAAAGCTTGAATTCATCAATGACCTCTAACCAAGCACTGCAGGCATCTTCTTTGGTTGGCCGCGATGTATTGGTTCCTGGAGCGGCAGGTGTGAAACAAGGTGATGGCGGTATGGCGTCAATGGTTAAGCTTCCTCAGGCAATGGACAATGTAATGGTCCGTGTTGAGAATGAAGTTGGCCAATTGGTTCGCACTTTTGATATCGGCTCAAAACCATCTGGTGACACGCGTGTTGAGTGGGACGGAAAAGACGAAGACGGTAATCCATTGCCGGCCGGTAAATACAACGTGAAAGCGTCGGGTTTATTGGAAGGTGAGAACACAGAGTTCCAAGTGTCGAGTTATGCGAACGTGAACAGTGTGCTTCTTGGTAAAGGTGATGGCAACGTACTACTCAATCTGGCTGGTTTTACATCGCCAGTACGACTTGCTGAAGTACTAGAAGTTGGTAAAGCGTAGCTCTTTTTAGAGTGATTATGCTAGCTAGATTAGGAGAATATTGGAATGTCATATGTATCTTTAAGCGGTCTATCCGCTGCACAGTTAGACCTGAATACAACCAGTAACAACATTGCGAACGCAAACACATTTGGCTTTAAAGAGTCTCGTGCGGAGTTCGGGGATGTTTACTCAAGCTCGTTGTTCACTAACGCAAAAACGACGCCAGGAGGTGGTGCGCAAGCTAGCCAAGTGGCACAACAGTTCCATGAAGGTTCAAGTATCTATACGAATAACCCAATGGACTTGCGTGTAAGTGGTACTGGTTTCTTTGCAGTATCGAAAGACCGTATGGTGCCAGAGATCAATGAACTAACGCGTAATGGTGCATTTCACCTAAACAAAGACAACTACATGGTTACGGCCAATGATGAGTTTCTTTTAGGTTATGATGTCGATCCAAACTCGGGTGAAGTTCTTTCTTATGCACCAAAGCCTCTCGACATTCCAGCTGAGTTTGGTAAGCCTAAACAGACAGAAAACATTGAAGTAGGGGTTAACCTTCCTGCGAACGGTGATCTTAAAGACCCGGCAACATTTGACTTCAAAGATCCAGATACCTATAACCGTGCAACGTCTTCGACGGTCTACGATTCTATGGGACAGTCTTACAAGTTAACGACTTACTACCTAAAAGATCAGACTCAACCGAATACTTGGCAAACGTACTACACCATGTCAGATGAAACGGGCGAGAAGCCGGTAAATATTACTGGTGGCGACGCGACGAATTCAGCAGGTCATGTTGGTCACACCATGAAATTCAACAATGACGGTACCTTAGCAAGCCTTAACAGTGGTCAGCCAATTCTATCTGATCCTATCGGCGCTGGTGAGAACGCAATTGATTTGAACGGTGCAGATCCGACACAGGTACTTAACTTTGGTCTGGATTCTTCAACTCAGTTTGCCGCTCCATTCGAACTGTCTAGGTTTGATGAAGATGGCGCGACAACTGGTTTCTTAACGAAAATCGATTTCGATGAGTACGGCAGTGTTCTAGGCAGTTACTCAAACGGTGAAAATGTGATACTAGGCCGCGTAGGTTTAGTTCGTGTACCTAATGAGCATGGTCTAGATAAGAAAGGCGGCACTCAATGGGATTCTACTAACGCTTCAGGTGATAAAATCTGGGGTGAATCAAATAAAGGTTCATTTGGTAGTATCAACAATGGCTCACTAGAGCAGTCGAATATCGATATGACTCAAGAATTGGTTGATTTGATTTCTGCTCAACGTAACTTCCAAGCGAACTCTCGTTCTCTAGAAGTACACAACCAACTACAACAGAATATTCTTCAGATTCGTTAATCGTTTCGAGCGTTTGAATCATCTGCGAATACCCAATTCAATGTTATTGAATTGGGTATTGTTGATGAATTACGTATGGCTGTTTGTTTTTCTATTTGCCGCCCCTATTGCCGCCCGGTAATGCCTCTGGCAACAATTCTTCCTCAATGATCCTTTATGGTCAGTTTTTTTTGTTGTTTCTCCGTTTAAGTTTTTGATAAATAACAGTTAAAAATATTGGCATAGTGTTTGCTTTATTAGTTCCAGAAAATGATTTTTGGAGCAAAATTATGGATCGCGCACTGTTTCTTGCCATGAGCGGCGCTAAGCAAAATATGCAGGCTTTGCAGCTGCGTTCGAACAACCTTGCCAATGTAAGTACAACGGGTTTCCGTGCTGATTTAGCACAGGCACGTTCAATGCAAGCGTATGGCGAAGGTATGCCTACTCGTGTTTTCAGCATGACAGAGCGTCCGGGTCATAATTTCGCTCAGGGTAGTGTGGTTACTACAGGCCGAGATCTAGACGTCACCATTCAAGGTGATGGTTGGATTTCAGTTATGGACAACACTGGTCGTGAAGGTTTAACTCGTAACGGTAACCTAAGGGTTGACCAAAACGGTCTACTTACCAACGCAAGTGGCCATTTAGTGCTTGGGGAAAACGACGCACCAATCACGCTCCCAATCCCAATCAGTAAAGTAGAAATTGGTACTGATGGTACGATTTCGGTGATTCCTCAAGGCGCTCCAGCTGAAGAATTAGCCGTAGTTGATCGTATTAAGCTTGTGCGTCCAGATAACCAAAGCTTGTTTAAAGATACGAATGGCCTCTTCCGTTCGAAAAACCCAGATCAGGCATACGAAGCAGATGCAGCGGTAACGTTGCTTAAAGGTGCTATCGAAGGCAGTAACGTAAATGCCGTAGGTGAAATGACCAGCTTAATTGACTTACAACGTCAGTTTGAAATGCAGGTCAAGATGATGAGCACAGCAGAGGAAATGGACAAGTCGTCTGATTCACTGCTTCGTATGAGCTAATAGAATTTTAAGGAAATTACTATGCATCCAGCATTATGGGTAAGTAAAACCGGTTTAGACGCCCAACAAACCAATATTTCAACAATTTCAAACAACCTTGCCAACGCCTCAACCATTGGTTTTAAAAAGAGCCGCGCGGTGTTTGAAGATCTGTTCTATCAGAATATTAACCAACCAGGTGGCCAATCGTCTCAGAATACTGAGTTGCCAAGTGGTTTGATGTTGGGTGCTGGTTCTAAGGTAGTTGCAACCCAAAAGGTGCACACTCACGGTAACGCACAAACAACGTCGAATAGCCTAGATATGATGATTGAAGGCGACGGTTTCTTCCAAGTTGAGATGCCAGACGGTGAAACAGGTTACAGCCGTAATGGTCAGTTCACATTGAACGGTGACGGCGCGATCGTAACATCGGGTCAAGGTTATGCCCTACAACCCGAAATCGTTATTCCTGAAGACGCGATCTCGGTAACGGTTGGGAACGATGGTGAGGTGTCGGTTCGTCTACGTGGTCAGCAAGACAACGTCGTGGTTGGTCAAATCACTATTACTGATTTCGTAAACCCAGGTGGTTTAGAGCCCATTGGCCAAAACCTTTACTTGCCTACAGGTGCAAGTGGTGACCCGCAAGAGGGTGTTCCGGGGTTGAATGGCTTAGGTAATGTTCGTCAGTCTATGCTTGAAGCATCCAATGTAAACGTAACTGAAGAGTTGGTTAACATGATTGAAGCTCAACGTGTATACGAAATGAACTCAAAAGTTATCTCGGCGGTAGATAAGATGATGAGCTTCGTTAACCAACAACTGTAGCTAGTTAATTCGCTGTTTACTTATTTCTTTTGATCGTTCTGTTTACCATTGCCCGCTGAGAGTATGTCGCCATGAAACGTATTGTTTGTTTAGCCCTATTTTTGTCTATGACTGGCTGCGCCCCATTGGCTCCAATTGAAACTCCGGCGCAAGAGAACGCAACCACAGTGGTTGATGCCGTAGAAGGCGACAAGTCGGCCCAGGAAAGCTCTGGTATTATCGACACACTTCGAGATAGAACGGACCCTATTGCTGGTGATCCTGCATGGGCGCCAATTAACCCGAAGAAAAAACAAGAGCATTATGCGGCAGCAACAGGCTCACTGTTCAATGCTAACCACATTGGTAGCATGTATGACGACTCAAAACCTCGCGGTATTGGTGACATTATTACAGTTGCGTTAGATGAGAATACGCGAGCGACTAAAAAAGCTAATGCAGATATGTCTAAATCGAACGATGCATCGATGGAACCGTTAGCTGTAGGCGGTGAAAACCTAGAACTTGGTAAATACAACTTTTCTTACGATCTGAGTAACACCAACACCTTTGCTGGAGATGCATCAGCTAACCAAAGTAACAGCATCAGCGGTTACATTACGGTTGAAGTTATTGAAGTATTAGCTAATGGCAACCTAGTGGTTCGTGGTGAAAAGTGGATGACGTTGAATACGGGTGATGAGTACATTCGCTTAAGTGGCACCATCCGCCCTGATGATATCGACTTTGAGAATACCATTGCTTCGAACCGTGTTTCGAATGCACGAATTCAGTACTCAGGTACGGGTGTGCAGAAAGATATGCAAGAACCTGGGTTCTTGGCACGATTCTTTAATGTATCTTTGTAGAGCTTGAGACTGTGTCGACATACTGACACTTTCAGAATTATCTAATTTCAAGCTAACTCATTATAAATTAAAGCAATACAGACAGGTTACTCAATGAAAAAACTAACACTCGTACTCTTCGGCATGCTATTTCTTGCCTCCAGTGCTCATGCCGCGCGTATAAAAGACGTGGCAAAAGTAGCGGGTGTTCGTAGTAACCAACTTGTCGGTTATGGTTTGGTGACGGGTTTGCCGGGCACCGGTGAGACAACTCCCTTTACCGATCAAACGTTTAACGCAATGCTGCAAAATTTTGGCATTCAATTGCCGCCTGGCACCAAGCCAAAAACCAAAAACGTTGCGGCGGTAATCGTTACCGCTGAACTTCCGGCATTCTCCAAGCAAGGTCAGGAAGTAGACGTAACGGTGTCGTCTATTGGTTCAGCAAAAAGCCTTCGTGGTGGTACTTTGCTGCAGACTTTTCTTAAAGGTCTGGACGGTCAAGTGTACGCTGTGGCACAAGGTAATTTGGTTGTGAGTGGTTTTAGTGCTCAAGGCAACGATGGTTCTAAGCTCGTTGGTAACAACCCAAACGTCGGTATCATCTCTAGCGGTGCGACGGTAGAGCAAGAAATCCCAACCCCATTTGGTCGTGGTGACTACATCACTTTCAACTTAATCCAATCTGATTTTACTACGGCTCAGCGTTTAGCTGATGCGGTTAATAATTTTCTAGGCCCTCAAATGGCGTCTGCGGTAGATGCGACTTCTGTAAAAGTTCGTGCTCCACGTGAAATCAGCCAACGTGTGGCTTTCTTGTCTGCCATCGAAAACATCGAATTTGACCCTGCAGAGGGCTCTGCAAAAATCATTGTTAACTCTCGTACCGGTACTATTGTTGTTGGTAAGCATGTGCGCTTAAAAGCAGCAGCAGTAACCCACGGCGGCATGACAGTCGCAATCAAAGAAAATCTAAACGTAAGTCAACCTAACGCATTCTCTGGTGGTCAAACGGTAGTCGTTCCTGATTCGGACATCGAAGTAACCGAAGCCGATGGTAAAATGTTCAAGTTCGAACCCGGTTTAACGCTCGATGATTTGGTACGCGCTGTCAATGAAGTCGGCGCCGCACCTTCTGATTTAATGGCAATCCTTCAAGCACTGAAACAAGCGGGTGCAATTGAAGGTCAGTTGATCATTATTTAAGGGATAAAGCATGATTAAAAATAACAGTGACATCGGCTTTATTCACGATATTGGTAGCCTAGACCGTCTTCGTCAACAAGCGGTAAGCGGTGAAGAAGGCAGTGAAAAAGAAGCGCTAACCGCTGCAGCAAAACAGTTTGAATCTATTTTTACCTCGATGTTGTTTAAGTCGATGCGTGATGCGAACTCGAGCTTTAAGTCAGATATGTTAAACAGCCAGAATGAACAGTTTTATCGTCAGATGCAAGATGACCAAATGGCGAGTGAACTCAGTGCGTCAGGTTCGCTCGGTCTTGCGGACATGATCGTAGCTCAGTTAAGCGCTGGCCAAGCAAATGATGCAACTGAAGATAAGGTTCGCAATGAAGGCTTTGATACCTCTCTGCAAAGACCGCAGTACTCGGGGCGTTCACAAGATAGAACACCCGAAGTTCAATCTGTGCAAGCTATGTCAGCAACAGACGTGTCAGTAGCCAAACAACCAGTTTCCTTCGATTCTCCAGAATCGTTTGTTGCCTCAATGAAGCCTTACGCTGAAAAAGCAGCGAGTGCGCTCGGTGTCGATTCATCACTGCTATTGGCACAAGCGGCACTTGAAACAGGTTGGGGTTCTAAGATGATTAAGAACTCTTTGGGCAACAGCAACAACCTATTCAATATCAAAGCCGATAGAAGTTGGAAGGGCGATAAGGTTGCTACTCAAACTCTAGAGTTCCATGGTAAAACAGCCGTTAAAGAGTCTGCTTCTTTCCGTTCTTACTCTAATTTCGAAGATAGCTTTGATGATTACGTGAAGTTCTTGAACGAAAATCCAAGATACGAAACGGCATTGCAGCATCAAGGTAACTCTGAGAATTTCATCAAAGGCATTCACCAGGCGGGTTACGCAACCGACCCTAACTATGCCGACAAAGTTTTACGAGTTAAAGCTAAGATTGATGAGATGAAATAGCGTTATTGAATGCACTCGAGAGCTTGCCACCGGCAGGCTCTTTTCTTATCCGCCCCTTCAGTCTTACGCACCATCCATAGTTTTCTCCTTACACTTCAACAAATTATTGTCTTTTAACTCTCCGTTATTTCTATTGGCACATATATTGCTAAATATCTTAATAATAAGCTGTAGTAGTTAATCAGTTCATGCTGATTTTGTTAAGTTTTTTGGGGGCATTATGGCGTCGGATCTTCTGAATGTAGGAGCACAAAGTGTTCTTACTGCTCAGAGACAGCTAAACACCACTGGTCATAACATTTCTAACGCCAACACAGAAGGCTATAGCCGCCAGTCTGTGGTTCAAGGTGTGAATGACCCGCGCCAGTACGGTGGTCAAACCTACGGTATGGGTGTGCATGTGGAAAATGTTCGCCGCTCGTGGGACCAATTTGCCGTCAAGGAACTTAACCTATCAACAACCAATGCCGCTAACAAAGCGGATACCGAAGCTAACCTGGATATGCTGTCAAGCATGTTGTCATCGGTTGTTTCGAAGAAAATCCCAGAGAACCTTAATGAGTGGTTTGATTCTGTTAAGACGCTCGCTGATACCCCGAATGATGTGGGTACACGAAAAGTCGTCATAGAAAAAGCTGGGTTATTGAGTAAAACGTTAAATGAATTTCATGAAACCGTTCGTCAACAGTCTGATTCTGCGAATAAGAAATTAGACATGGGTATCGAGCGAGTTAACCAAATTGCATACGAGATCCGTGATCTTCAGCGACTAATGGTACGAACTCCTGGACCTCATAATGATCTACAAGATCAGCACGAACAGCTAGTTAATGAGCTTTCTGGTTACACTAAAGTGACGGTGACACCACGAGCTAATAATGAAGGCTTTAATGTCCATATCGGTAATGGTCATACCTTAGTTTCTGGTACAGAAGCGAGCCAACTGAAAATGATCGATGGCGTACCAGATGCACATCAGCGTCGTCTTGCTATCGTAGAAGGAAAGTCATTAAAGGCGATTACTAACCGCGATATTGATGGACAAATCGGCGCGATGTTAGACATGCGTGATGAACATATTCCTGCAGTTATGGATGAGCTTGGTCGTTTGGCGACCGCGTTTTCATACGAGGTCAATGCACTGCAATCGCAAGGTTTGGATCTCAATGGCAATGTAGGTAAAAACCTGTTTACCGATGTGAACTCTGAGTTAGTGGCTAAGTCTCGTGTTACTGCTCACGGACAGTCAAAAGCGGATGTCGCGGTCTATATTGATGATACTTCTGCTCTGAAAGGCGGCGAGTATGGTCTGAAATACGATGGCAGCGATTATGTGGTGATTAAGCCAGATGGCGAAACGGTAAAAGTTAGCACTAATTCAACCGGCAATGCCTTTTATTTAGATGGCATGCGAGTGGAAGTTCGAAATCCGCCTGAACTGGGTGAGAAGCTTTTACTACGCCCAACCCGCAATTTTGCCGCGCAGATTCAGATGGAAACCAAAGACCCTAAAGATATTGCGGCGCAAAGCTATGAGGCATCAACTACCTTTGCCAAAGGCACTGCAGGTTTCAAAATTTTGGCGGCAGGTCAATTACGAGAATTTGAAGTGATCGTGTCACCAAAGGGCGAACAGTTTGCAGTTACCGATCCTAAGGGCAACATACTTATGCAGCCTCAACCGTATCCACCACAAGGCCCAGTGACAATTAATGGCACAACGTTTGAACTTACACCGGGCGCGGTGGCAAACGATAAATTTACGGCAAACCTTGTCCCATCAGAAGGTGACAATGGCAACTTGCGTAAATTGCAAGATCTCCAAACAGGCAAAGTCTTGGATGATGGTGAGTCTACGATTTTAGATCTTTACCACAACTTGAATACCAATACGGGCTTGAAATCTTCAACGGCAAATCGCTTGAGTGATATTGCTAGGCTAGAAAAAGAGTCAGCTCAAGAACGTATTGCTTCAGTCTCTGGGGTGAACCTAGATGAAGAAGCGGCAAATATGATGAAATTTCAGCAAGCGTACATGGCTTCTTCACGCATCATGCAAGCCGCCAATGATACGTTTAATACTATTTTGGCTTTGAGGTAGGAGATATAAATGTTGACTCGTATTTCTAGCTTTCATAATTATCAGTCAGTACAAAATGACTTTCGCCGCCAAGAAAACAAGGTGCATCATAATCAAGCACAACTGGCTTCCGGTAAGAAATTACAGTCGGCGAGTGATGATCCTTTGGCGACGCATTATTTACAAAACATCGGTCAGCAATCTGAGCAACTTAAACAGTATGTCGATGCGATCACTCTAATTAGAAACCGCCTTGAACATCATGAAGTCATGGTCGCCAACTCGGAAGGGTTCGCGGATGAAGCAAAACGAACCGTGATGGAAATGATTAACGGTGCACTTTCTCCGGAAGACCGCTTAGCGAAGAAACGTGAAATTCAAGAGTTATCGAATAATCTTCTGCATTTAGCTAATACTCAAGATGAGTCAGGTAACTACACATTTTCAGGAACCAAGCCCAAGAGCCAGCCATTTTTTCAAGATAATGAAGGGAACGTTTCTTATCAAGGTGATGACTATCAAAGAAAGATGCGAGTAGCAACGAGCTTTGAAATGGCAATGAATGATCCGGGCAGTAAGTTGTTTATGGAAATAGATAACCCGTTTGGTGACTACGAGCCTCAATATGATCTTGAACCAGCCTCTGAGTTATTACTAGGGCGCGCAACCAATAAAGCTGACGATAGTTCTACTTATAAAGTGACTTTTGTTGATATGCAAACAGGCAAGTTCGCTTACCAGCTTGAAAAAGATGGCGAAGTGGTTGCCTCGGAAGATTTTGATCCTTCGAAAGGTGTTGTCTATGAAGGTCTGAATATCCAATTCAAGGGGCAGATCACGAAGGGTGACTCGATCACTTTAGAGCCGAGAAAGACATTTTCTATTTTTGATACATTCAAAGAGACCGCCGAACAGGCTGAAAATCCAGTATCGGATGCATCGGCAACGGCAAAACTGCACCAAATGACAGAAGAATTTCATGCCGCGTTTATTCATTTGACTAAGGCGAGAACGGATGTCGGTGCACGTTTGAGTACGTTGGATATTCAAGAGCAGCAACATGAAGATTTTAAGTTGTCTTTAGCGAAAGCAAAAAGCAACTTTGAAGACTTGGACTATTCGAAAGCCATCATTGAATTCAATGAAAACTCTCGAGCGTTACAAGCTTCACAACAAGCGTTTGGCAAGACCAAAGACCTGACCTTGTTTAATTATATTTAGCTGTGAACAGTCGTTAATCTGGGGTTAGTTCTCTGCCGTATGTGCTATGCCATACGTGCGAATGATTCTATCGATTGCCGCTTTTTTATTCAAAGTGGCATGTTTGAAAAATAGCGGCAAAAAACGGCAACGAGAGATATCAATCTCTTGTTTTCTCTACTTAATATAATTGGCTTTTATAGTAATTCATTTTTAAGTGTTTGTTTTTTATGTTTATTTTAAATTTATTGAAATTAAAATAAAAGTTGGCACACAACATGCTTTTATACTTTTCATAAATGATTAATACAGATCTTAAACCTTATCTAGGGTTTATCGCGTAATACACGGTCAGTGCTTATCCATATGAGAGTAAAGCTGGCCGCTTCGCAGAAATTTTGCGAACTCATAAGGAGAGCAATATGGCTATTAATGTAAGCACTAACGTATCTGCTATGACAGCACAACGATACTTGAATAAATCGTCTAATGAACTAGCGACTTCTATGGAACGTTTGTCATCAGGCCATAAGATCAACAGTGCAAAAGATGATGCAGCTGGCCTACAAATATCAAACCGTTTAACAGCACAGTCTCGTGGTCTTGATGTAGCAATGCGTAATGCAAATGATGGCATTTCGATTGCTCAAACTGCAGAAGGCGCGATGAACGAATCAACGAACATACTACAGCGTATGCGTGATCTAGCGATTCAGTCATCAAACGGCACTAACTCACCAGCAGAGCGTCAAGCATTAAACGAAGAGACAATGGCTCTTCAAGATGAACTTAACCGTATCGCAGAGACAACAGCTTTCGGTGGCCGTCGTTTATTGAATGGTTCATTTGGTGAAGCTTCATTCCAGATTGGTTCAAACTCTGGTGAAGCGATGATTATGGCGCTGACTAGTATTCGTGCGGATGATTTCCGTATGGGCGGAACAACATTCGACACTGAAAACGCTAAAGATAAAAGCTGGGAAGTACCAGTAGCAGCAAAAGATCTTAAGTTTGAATTCAAAACTAAAGCGGGTGAAGAGATTACTCTCGATATAAGCGCTAAAGCCGGCGACGATATCGAAGAACTCGCAACTTACATTAATGGTCAATCTGATTTAATTAACGCATCGGTTACTGATGAAGGTCGCATACAGGTATTTGTTGCCGAGCCAGATTTAGATGGTGAGATGAGAATCTCGGGTGGTTTAGCCTCTGAACTAGGCTTCAAAAATGATGCTCCTGAAGGCCAGGAAACCACAACCACGGCGGATGGCAAAGTTGTACCTGCACCTGCTGTAGGTCGAACGACATTAGTTCAAGATGTCGATTTGAATACTGTAGCTGGTTCACAAAACGCAATCAGTGTCATCGACTCTGCAATGCAGTACGTTGATTCACAGCGTGCTGATTTGGGTGCGAAACAAAACCGTCTAAGCCACAGTATTAATAACTTGGCAAACGTTCAAGAGAACGTAGACGCTTCAAACAGCCGAATCAAAGATACGGACTTTGCGAAAGAGACAACGCAAATGACCAAAGCTCAAATTCTGCAACAAGCTGGTACATCTATACTAGCTCAAGCAAAACAGTTGCCTAACTCTGCAATATCACTATTGCAATAGTTATTGGTTGAACTCGCTATTCGTGTTCAGACGTGAACCGCTTAGCGAGGGATACTGGCAAGCATACTTACTATTGGGTGTTTAGCTCTCTCATCTCTCACCTGCTATCCATTTTTACGGTAAGAATGCAACGGCGTGTCGGAAATGTGTTCATTTCTCGATGATCTCCGCACAGGCTCTGACACGCCAACTAGCCCCGGTTCCTTCACAGGAAAAGGGGCTTTTTCCTTTCTATTTCTACACTTTTGTTTTCTTTTAGAGCGTCTAGTTTACTTTTCAAATCCGTAAAACCTCGATCTCACTTACCTGTTTCACGACAAACAACTCAACTCTTTGTATAAGAAGCATACCAATCTGAACTCTTTGGCGACTATTCATTTATCTACATTGGGTAACTCAAATAGTGATTAGTGTGTTTTTTAAACACTTTTTAAATGCGTTCTCAATTGAAGACTGCCACTGTTATAGAAAATTTGAGATTTTAAGTGCCTGATAAATTTGATTTTAATATTTAATTTGTGGTTTTTTGAAAGTTTTTCTAAAGCTTCTGAATTTTGAGCCGTTATTAAAAGTAACTTAGAGATAACTACTTGGTTTTCCGAGACGTCGGAAACCGCTATACCGGAAAATCAATTGGAGAAATCACCATGGCAGTGAATGTAAATACCAACGTATCAGCAATGACAGCACAACGTTACCTAAACAGTGCAAACAGCGCTCAACAAACATCAATGGAACGCCTATCTTCAGGTTCTAAAATCAACAGCGCAAAAGATGACGCTGCAGGCCTACAAATCTCGAACCGTTTGAACGTTCAGAGTCGTGGTCTTGATGTTGCTGTACGTAACGCGAACGATGGTATCTCTATCGCTCAAACGGCAGAAGGTGCGATGAATGAAACATCAAACATTCTGCAACGTATGCGTGACTTGTCTCTGCAATCAACAAACGGTTCGAATACAAAAGCTGACCGTGTTGCAATCCAAGAAGAAGTTACAGCACTGAACGATGAACTAAATCGTATTGCTGAAACAACCTCTTTTGGTGGTAACAAGCTGCTTAACGGTACTCACGGTACTAAGTCATTCCAAATTGGTGCAGACA